>NZ_JAGRQM010000010.1:0-158778 GCF_018132775.1 Gordonia sp. SCSIO 19800
CTTGGGTACCAGGCGTGGGGTGAACGTGCCCTCACGGTCACGAGGAACGTTCAACTCGACCGGCCCGGCCGCGGAGTCCACCGTTTTCGGGCTCGATCCGTTGCGGGCGTTGGGCAGTTGCCGACCGGCCGGATCGCCCTTGGCATAGCCGAGGTGATCGGTTAGCTCGGCCTTCAGGCCGCGTTCGAGGGCGAGTTTGATCAGACCCGGGATCAGGCCGCCGTCGCCGGTGATCTGGACCTGGCCGGTATCGATCTGGGCCAACAACTCATCGACCATGCCCGAGGCCTCCAGCGCCTCGGCCACCTCCGCGGTCGAACGCGGCTCAGCCAGCTCAGGCAGCTGCTGACCGTCGTCGTGCTGCTTGTCGTCTAACGCCATGCTCATAGATTGTCCTCTCACTGATGAGCACTGGACTTACACAGACCATCTGACACCCCCCCCGCGGCCCCGCGATGAGTTCTGACGAGCAGGCATGTCTATCCCTGCACAACACACTCGCACCACTCGCCAGGAGAACATGATGAGCCGCAACACCGTCACCGCAGGCACCGCCGACCCGGCGGGCGCAACTGACACCACCGCCTCCGATGAGGCGCAACCGACCCGCAGGAACTGGCGTCGCACAACGGGAATCGTCATCAGTGTGCTGATCGGCGCCTTCTTGGTCTTCGACATCGTGATCAAGCTGACGCGTCCGCAGGAGGTGGTCGATTCCATGGCGAAACTCGGTTTCCCGATCGACCAGGCGCTTGTCATGGGTATCGTCCTGCTGGTCTGTCTCGTCGTGTTCGCAATCCCGCGCACCGCAGTCCTCGGCGCCCTGGGGATCACGGCTTACCTCGGAGGCGCGGTCACCGCCAACATGCGAATCGAGGCACCGCTGTTCGACACGGTCTTGTTCGCGGTCTACACCGGCGTGCTGATGTGGATCGGGCTGGTCCTGCGCCGCCCTGAGTTGCTGAAGGTGGCCGGCCTGAAGCGCTGAGCGTCGCCGCTGCCCGGCCCCGCACCCGTTACTGATCTGGGATCGGACGGGTGCGGGGTCGTTGTGCATCTCTCGTACCGTTACGCGAGTGACTGGTGTGACCAGAGTGAAGCGCAGGAAACTGGCGGCGGCAGCGACGATCGCGGTCGCCGCCCTCGGCGGGGTGGCGGTCGGGACGTTGCCCGGACCGGACGCCTCGGTTGTGACGACGGCCTCCGCGATCGACCCGGCCGGCCTGTACAACAGCGCGCAGTCGAAGTTCGCCGGAGGTGACGTCGCGGGCGGACTCGAACTCCTCCAGCAAGTCCTTGCGGTGGCGCCGGCCGATACCGACGCGCTTGCACTCCAGGCGATCTGGTCGGACCAGGTCGACGACGTCGTCGCAGGACGCTCGGCCCTGAACCGGTTGTCGATGATGAATCCGTCCCTGGCGACAACGGCCCGCAACATCATCTCGGGCGTCGCGACCGCCGCGCAGATCGTCCCCGACACCACTCCCAAGGCGGTGTCGGGACGCCCGGCGATCGTCGTGCTCGGGTACGGCCTGAACGCGAACGGAAAGATGGCGCCGGAGCTCGTCAATCGCGTCTCCGCGGCGAAGGCACAGGCGGAACTGACCACCAACACACCGATCGTCGTCACCGGAGGGGTGCCGAAGAAGGGCATCACCGAAGCAGCCGCGATGCGGACCTGGCTCGTGGACAACGGTGTCAGTGCGGACCGGATCCTCGTCGAGGACAAGTCCGGGTCGACGGTCGCCAATGCACAGAACACCGCCGAGATCCTGCGCGCACAGGGAATCCGGGACATCGTTCTCGTCACGTCGCCCAACCACATCCGGCGCGGGGCGGCAGACTTCGGTGCCATGGGTCTGCGCGTCGTCGGGACACTCACCACCGCGACGGACCTGGAGAAGTACCGGACACCGCTGGCCAAGGCGCAGCAGACCGGCATACGTGTGGAGGCCACCCGGACCGCGCGTATCCCGGCTACCCATGAGCCCGGGCTCCTGCCGCAGAACCTACCCGAGACCGGCCCCGGATTGATCCCGGAAATCGGCGGCCGGATCCTCCAAGAGCTCCTGAAGGCGGGATCGTCGGCCTGACGGGCCGATCTCCTCGCACCGGGCGGCCGAGTCCGGTGAAGTGAATCACAGTGTTGCGCTGCTGCCCTGCGGTTTCACAGCTTCCCGATGGCAGAGTTCATCTGGAGTCAACAAACCGTCGGTAAGTTCGGACATATGCGAACAAAGGGGAGTCGGGGCCCCCGAATTCGCGAGGTGGTGCGGTAC
This sequence comes from Gordonia sp. SCSIO 19800, assembly GCF_018132775.1. NCBI lineage: Bacteria > Bacillati > Actinomycetota > Actinomycetes > Mycobacteriales > Gordoniaceae > Gordonia > Gordonia sp. SCSIO 19800. Next base: position 2,280 of record NZ_JAGRQM010000010.1, read on the forward strand.
GACCTACCGGCATCTCTCGTCGTTTTCCTTGTGGCCCTGCCATTGTCATTGGGCATCGCGATCGCATCGGATGCCCCCGTGCTCGCCGGTCTCATCGCCGCGGTCGTCGGCGGGATCGTCGCCGGTCTGATAGGCGGTAGCGCACTCCAGGTTTCAGGACCGGCCGCGGGCCTGACCGTGGTGGTCGCCGACATGGTCGCCAATTTCGGTTGGCGCGTTACATGTTTCATCACCGTCGGTGCGGGTGCGTTGCAGATCCTGTTCGGCCTGAGCCGGGTCGCAGGTGCCGCGCTGGCCATCGCTCCCGTGGTCGTCCACGCGATGCTCGCCGGGATCGGCATCACGATCGCGTTGCAGCAGATTCACGTGCTCCTCGGCGGCAGCTCGGCCAGCAGTGCATGGGAGAACGTGACGTCGCTGCCGGCCGGGATCGCCGACATCGAGACGTCGGACGCGCTCGTGGGAGGCACCGTGATCGCGCTTCTCCTCATCTGGCCACTGATGCCCTCGGCGGTGCGCAAGGTGCCGGGACCGCTCGTCGGTATCGTCGGGGCGACGGCACTGACCATCGTCTTCGGCCTGGACGTCGAACGGATCAGTATCGACGGCAACTTCTTCGAAGCGATTACGCTTCCGGAACTACCGGACAGCAGTTGGGGCGCAGTGCTTCTCGGAGTGTTGACGGTCGCCCTGATCGCGAGTGTCGAGTCCCTGCTGTCAGCGGTCGCGGTGGACAAGATGCACACCGGCCCACGCAGCGATCTCAACCGGGAGCTGCTCGGTCAGGGCAGTGCGAACATCACCTCCGGGATGCTCGGCGGGTTGCCCGTCACCGGAGTGATCGTGCGCAGCACCACCAACGTCAACTCCGGGGCGCGAACGTCGGCCTCGGCGGTGATGCACGGCGTGTGGGTGCTCGTCTTCGCGGCACTGCTCACTGGTCTCGTCGAGCAGATCCCCATGGCCGCGCTGGCCGGCCTGCTAGTGGTCATCGGTATCCAGCTGGTCAAGCTGGCGCACATGAAGATCGCGCTGCGGACGGGCGACCTGTGGGTGTACGTCATCACGGTGCTCGCGGTCGTCTTCCTCAACCTGCTCGAAGGCGTCGCGATCGGTCTGGCAGTGGCGATCGGACTCGTCGTATGGCGGGTGGTTCGCGCCGAGATCACCTCGCAGGCAGGCAGTACCGACGACAAGCGTCAGTGGACCGTACGTGTTCGCGGCTCACTGAGCTTCCTGTCGCTGCCGAAACTGAACAAGGCGTTGTCGCAGGTGCCGGACGAGGCGCACCTGACACTGGAACTCGACACCGACTTCCTCGATCACGCGGCGATGGAGATGCTCGAGGACTTCCGTTGGGCGCACGAGGCCGGCGGCGGCACGGTCCTCCTGGTGGAGAAGGGTCGCGCTCGGCTCGTCGACGCCCCTCGACGGCCACCGCGGCGCCACACGTCCGGATTCGCCGGTCTGACGCCGTGGCGTAACCGAACCGGGTCGCAGGCGTCCGCGTCCCCGGACCGCCCGGCCGCACTCAGATCGGTTCTCGGCGGCGTCGACGAGTACGAGAACGAGCACGCCGACGCCCTCCGCGCCATGCTCGCCGATGTCACCGAGTCTCAGGATCCCGACTCGTTCTTCGTGACGTGTGCCGATTCGCGATTGATGCCGAACATCATCACGGCGAGCGGCCCGGGGGACCTCTTCACGGTGCGCAACGTGGGCAATCTGATACCGACCGACAGCGACGACGACGTATCCGTGGAGGCCGCACTCGAATTCGCCATCGGCGAGTTGGGTGTGTCGTCGATCGTGGTCTGCGGCCACTCGTCGTGCGGGGCCATGCATGCGCTGCTCGACAGCGAACAGGTCGATGTATCCGACCTCCCGGCCGGATCCGAGAGCACGCCGATCCAGCGATGGCTCAAGCACGCGATCCCCAGCCGGGTGGCCTTTCGGCACGGACACCCCGCCGGGCGCGCCGCGGCCGAGCTGGGACTGGCCGAGGTCGACCAGCTGGCCGTCGTGAACGTGGCCAAGCAGATCGAGACCCTGGCGCGGCACCCGCTCGTCGGGCGCGCCGCAGCAGAAGCGCGGCTACGCATCGTCGGTCTGTACTTCGACATCGCCACCGCGCGGGTCTACGAGGTCACCCAGCAGAGCATCGCACCGGTCGTCGAGGCGGCAGCCGCGCGACCGTGAACGCCGGTCGGAAAGGCGCCGTCCGTGGACGAGTGTGGGCTGAGGCGCCGGTGTCGACGGTCTGTTGCTACGAGCCGACGGCCGCCTGCACGGCCGCCTGCACGCCGTGGCCGGCAACGACGATCGGTTCGATGGAGCGCAGGGTGCGGCACAACACGAACGCACCTTCCAGCGCGGTCAGCGTGATCAACGCCAGCCGACGACGCTCCGGCTCGGTGATCTCGAGTTGTCCGAACCACGTTGCGAGGCCGGTCAACCAGCTCTCGAAAACCTCGGCCGATTCCAGCCTGAGACGCTCGTTGGTACTCGCGACCTCCAGTGCGATGGTCTCGATGGAGCAGGCCTCGCTGTAGTCCTGCGACTCCAACAGTTTTCCGGCGTTCTCGAACAGCGTCGGGATGCCGGTCAGGGGGTCGGTCGTCTCCAGCTGGGCGCCGACGAACGCGCCGTAGCGCAACCCTTCGCGTCGGATGACCTCGACGCTGATCGCTTCCTTGCCGCCGGGGAAGTGATGGTAGATCGAACCGTAGGGCGCTTCAGCCGCCGCCGAGATCTGTTTGATGCCGGTGGCCGGCATGCCCTGCCGCCGGTACAGCTCTGCGGCTGCCTCCAGGATCCGGTCGCGAGTAGCGGAATCTGCCATGACGTCTCCATCCCTTGCGCATCGTGCCGATGCCAGCCTATCTTGCTTCTAAGTAGAACGATCTATCTAGGAGGCGACGTGCCCACAGTCGACGTGCCGGCCGGCTCCATCTCCTACGAAGACACCGGCGGTCCCGGGCCGATCCTGGTACTCGGCCACGGGTTGCTGATGGACGGGCGGCAGTGGCGCAAGGTGATCCCGCTGCTTCCCGAATTTCGTTGCATCACACCGACGCTCCCGATGGGGGCGCACACGGAGCCGATGCACGCCGACGCGGACCTCACTGAGACGGGTGTGGCATCGATCCTTGCCGACTTCCTCGATGCCCTCGACCTCGATGACGTGACGCTCGTCCTGAACGACTGGGGCGGTGGTCAGTTCGTGATCTCCCAAGGCCGGGACAAACGCGTTGGGAGATTGGTGTTGGCATCGTGCACGGCTTTCGACAACTATCCTCCCGAGCCGGCGCGTCCCGCGGCGCTGTTGTGCCGAGTGCCCGGCGGCGGGTGGATTCTCACCCGGATGCTGGGCACTCGATTCTTCCGGCACAGCACGCGGGCGTATGGCGCGCTGACGAAGTCGGGGATCCCGGACTCGCTGTTCGACGAGTGGTTCCGCCCCGCTGTCGAAAACGCATCGATCAGAAGGGATCTGGTCAAATTCGCCACAGGCGCGCCCTCCCGCCGGAGGCTGCTCGAACTGTCGGACATGATGCGGCGGTTCGATCGCCCGGTGCTCGTGGTCTGGGCAATCGAAGACCGGATGATGCCCCTGGAGCATGCGGACCGCCTCGTCGAGCTCTTCCCGGACGCATCCAAGGTCGTCGTCGACGATTCGTGGACTCTCATCCCGGAAGACCAGCCGGAGGCGATGGCCGACCTGCTGCGCGGGTTCGTCAGATGACGCGTCGTCGTCGCCCCGCCGGGGGCGGTACCGAGTGTGCCGTGTCGCCGACGATGTAGCTCGCCTGCCTTTCGATGCCGAGCGCCGAAGCGCAACGGCCGATTGCCGGCACCGTCCTGAATGTCAGAACATCACCGATCGGAAGTGGGTGACGAACCGCTCGTCGTCGTAGAGATGGAACGCGATCCCCGGCGGCTGACCGCGGTTGACGACCTCCCGGCCTTCGAACGGCAGGTTCAGTGTCGACGACACACCCGGTGCGATGCACAGCGGGCGGTCGGCGAACGTGGTCACCGCCGGGGTGTGGGCGTGTCCACACAGGAACGCGACGATGTTCGGGTGCTGATCCACCAGGGCGGCGAGGCGGCCCTCGTCGCGCTGGCGGATCGAGTCCATGAACGGCATCAGCAGGTCGACCGGCGGATGGTGAAAGGCGATGAACACCGGTGTCGCCACGGACGTCGCGGTGAGCCGGTCCGACAGCCAGGAGATGGTCGCGTCGTCGAGACGACCGTCGTTGCGTCCGGGCATCGAGCTGTCGCACATCAGGAAGAGGACGTCGGAGCCGTCGCGCCCGCGCACCGTCCGCGCGTGATTGATCGGACCAGAGGTCTCGGTGCCGATCAGGGCCGCGCTGAACGGTTCCCGGACATCGTGGTTGCCGGCGGTGATGAGCATCGGCAGCGGACTCTCGAGCACCCCGTACGCCTCGCGGTACTCGCTCGCGGCACCTTCATCGGCGATGTCACCGGTGACCAGCAGGACGTCGATCCCGGCGGCGCGGGCGTTGATATAGCTCAACGTCGACTGGATACGGGCCCGATTGAACCGCGTCCCGTTGAAATGCAGGTCGCTGATGTGGGCGACAACGAACACGAAGAGCTCCTGTCACGGTTCCTGGCTCCCACGAGGCTAACCGCAGGCAGGGTCCGACGACGCATCGCCTCAGGGCCGCGAGGCGCAACGCACTCCCATGACGTCGGTGTGGTTCAGCCCGCTCGGGTGCCGGCTCCCCTGTAACGCACAGCGGCCGGCGAGCGACATCGACGATGAGTCGCCGACCTGCCAACCCCCGACCTGGCAGGTCGGCGACCGTCTTTTGTCTCCGTCGATGCAAGACTTCGGCGCTGTTTGCATTCTCCCGAGTTCGCGCGCACACTGGCGAGCGGTGTTAGTTGCGCTCTGCAACTAATTGCAAAGAGCAAGTAAAACTTCTCGGGTAGGCGGTGAGGACAGTGCTCGATCAACACGCGATCGACGACCTCTTCGAGACCCTTCTGCGCTTCGTCCGCATCCGCGAACGGGCGGTCCACACGACGTTCCGTACGCGTGAGGGCGAGTTCGAGGCCGCGGCGTTCAAGGCGCTCTTCCCGCTCGCGCGACGGTCGATGCGATCGCGCGACCTCGCCGAGACGATGAATGCCGACCCGTCGACGGTGAGTCGGCACGTGGCTCAGCTCGTGGAGCACGGCCTGATCCGCCGCGAGGCGGACCCGGACGACGGGCGCGCCACCATGCTCGTCATCACCGCCGCCGGACGGGATCGCGTCGTGGCCATGCGCGAGATGCGTCGCGCCGCCATGGCCGATGTCATGGCCGACTGGACCGACGACGAACTCCACACCCTCGTGACACTTCTCGGGCGGTTCGTCGATGCCGCCGACGCAGCCCTGCACCCGGCGTGCCCGGACCGCAGCCCGGACACAGATGCGAATGACCCGAAAGGACGACAGTGACAGACTCTTCGGCCGCCGACACGGTGAACCACGACGAGGAGGTCGCCGGCGCCGGACTGACCCATCGCCAGATCCTGACCATCCTGGCCGGACTCATGCTGGGCATGTTCCTCGCCGCCCTCGACCAGACCATCGTGTCGACGGCGATCCGGACCATCGCCGACGATCTGCAAGGGTATGACCTGCAGGCCTGGGTGACCACGGCCTACCTCGTCACCGCGACGATCGTGACCCCCTTGTACGGCAAGCTGTCCGATCTCCACGGCCGGAAACCGTTCTTCCTGCTGGCGATCTCGATCTTCATCGTCGGTTCGCTGCTGTGCACGATCGCGTCGTCGATGTATCAACTCGCCGCGTTCCGCGCCTTCCAGGGGCTCGGCGCGGGCGGCTTGATGACGCTCGCACTGACGACCATCGGCGACATCGTCCCGCCGCGGGAACGCGCCAAATACCAGGGCTACTTCCTCGCCGTATTCGGCACCTCCAGCGTCCTCGGACCGGTCCTCGGCGGTCTGTTCGCCGGCCAGGAGACGATCCTCTGGGTGTCCGGTTGGCGTTGGGTGTTCCTGGTCAACGTGCCGATCGGACTCGTCGCGCTGTTCGTGGTCTACAAGGTGCTCAACTACGACCAGCAGAAGGGCGTCGGCGGGCGCACCGACTACTGGGGGGCGACGGCACTCGCCGTCGCCGTGGCTCCGCTGCTCATCGTCGCCGAACAGGGGCGCCAGTGGGGATGGACCTCCGGACTGTCGTTCCTCTGCTACGGGATCGGCGTCGCCGGCATCGCCGCGTTCATCTGGATCGAGCACCGCATGGGCGACGACGCTCTCATCCCGTTGCGCGTGTTCACCAACCGGGTGTTCAGCCAGGGCATCATCATCTCGGTCATCATCGGCGCCGTCATGTTCGGCGGGATCTCGATGCTGCCGCAGTATTTCCAGGTCCTCCGCGGATCGAGCCCCATGATCGCCGGCCTCCAGATGTTGCCGATGGTGCTCGGTCTGATGGCCGGTTCGATCCTGTCGGGCCAGCTGATCTCGCGCACCGGACGCTACAAGATCTTCACGATCATCGGCGCCGTGCTGATCACCGCGGGCACTTTCCTGCTGCACCTGGTGGGCACCGAGACACCGCTCTACCTGGTCATGCTGATGGCCGCGCTCCTCGGCTTCGGGCTCGGCAATCTGATGCAGCCGATCACCCTGGCGATGCAGAACATCCTGCCGCCCAAGGACATGGGACTTTCCACCGGCACCGCCACCTTCTTCCGTCAGATCGGTGGAACGCTCGGTGTCGCGGTCTTCTTCTCGCTGTTGTTCTCCGTCATGGGGCCGAACATCAAGGACGAGATGGTCGCGGCGGCAGCCCAACCCGAATACCGGGCCGCGGTCGTAGAGGCCTCGCAGAGCAGCGACCCGCAGGTCAGCGCATTCGGGCACTCGCTCATCGCGGCCGCTCAGAATCCCGGTGTTGCAACCGGATCGTCGGACAGTGTCATGAGTGACACCTCGGTCATCGAGAGGCTGCCGGCCGAACTGGCCCAACCCATCAAGGAGGGGTTCGCCGACTCGATGGACCGGGTGTTCTTGGCGGTGTCGATCGTCGCGCTGCTCGCGATCATCGGAACGGTCACCTGGAAGGAACTCCCGCTGCGTCAGGGACGGCCGATCGGCGCACCGGAGTCGTCACCCGCGTCGTGAGCGTCAGTCGGAGCGGACCCACCTCACCCCGACAACGTCCGCCGGAAGAGAGCCTTGAGCTCATCGAAGTGATGTTCGCAGGCCTCGTGGTGATACGCTGCCAGATCGGACATCGTATACCCGTGCGGCGCACCGGGATAGACGGTCGCCGAGTGCGCCACGCCCCCACCGGTCAGGGCGTGCTCGAACTGCGCGACCGCCGTCGCGGGCAGTGATGAATCCTTGTCGGCGTGGATGGCGAGGACGAACGCGTCGATGCCGACGAGATGCAGGTGCGGACTGTCGCGGTCGTCGGTCACCAGGCCGCCGGTGTGGAACATGCCGACCGCGGCGACGTCGTCGGGCCGGGCGGCGGCGATGTTCAGCGCGAGCCGGCCGCCCATGCAGTAGCCCGTGACACCGACACGTCCGGGTGTGACGCCCGGGAGCGATTGCAGCGCGTCGAGGTAGGCGACGAGATCGGGACGTACCGCCTCGGGCGTGAGGGTCCGTGCCCGCGGCATCGCGGATCGGAAGAATGCGGTCCGCGCCTCGGGCAGCAGCAGATCCTCGGTGGGCGCCCACTCGGCCGCGGACCCGTACCGGTGGAACAGGTGCGGCACCAGCACGACGTAACCCCAGGACGCAATGCGGTCGGCCATGGCCTCGATGCGAGGTCGTAGGCCGATCACATCGGTGAGGAACAGGACTCCCGGTGACGTCCCGGATGAATCGGGCCGCGCCACATAGGCTTCGGTCTCTCCGTCGGCCGCCGAGATGGTGATCGTCTCACCCGTCATGTCCACGCTCCTCTGCTCGGTTCACGCCCCGGGTCACAGATCACCGGGCAGTTTGTCCCTCCGGATCCCCCGCCAGCTGGGATGCCGCAGATGCCCGGCCGTCGTCCAGTCCATGAACCGGACCTCGCCGACGATCTTCGGCAGGACCCACACCGCGCTGGACTCGACGGGCCGGTCGAGTTTGTCCAGGAAGGGCGACCGCGAGATCTCCAACGGTCCGAGTTCCTCTGCAAGCGAACGCAACTGTGCGTCGGTGAAGCCGGTTCCCACGCGACCGACGTAGCGGAGTCCGGTCTCCTCGGGCAAACCGATGAGCAGGGAACCGATGGTGTGCGCGCGGTTGCCGCGGCCCGGCCGATATCCGCCGACCACGACCTCGATGTCGCTCCAGTTCTTGTGTTTCAGCCAGGTCGTCGACCGGCGTCCCTGCTGATACACCGAGTTGCGGCGCTTGGCGACAACGCCTTCGAGATTGTGTTCACGGCTGTACTCGACGGCGGCCGATCCCGGGCCCGGAAGCAGCGGCGGCACTTCGACGAAGGCGGAGTTGCGGAACGCGGGCGCCAGCTCCTCGAGGAGTTCGCGCCGAACCGACCATGGCTTGCGCAACAACGACGAACCGTTCAGGAACAGGATGTCGAACAGGTGTAGCCGCAACGAATACGGCTCGTCGGTGTGCCGACGTGAGGTCAGCAGCGTGAAATTGGTGCGGCCCGACGAGTCGATCGCGACGACCTCGCCGTCGAGCACCACGTCCATGAGGCCGAGATCGTCTGCGAGGCCGGTGAGTTCGGGGAAGTCGGCGGTCATGTCGATACCCGATCGGGAGGTGAGCCGGAACTCGCCGCCGACCGAACGGATGAGGAGCCGATATCCGTCCCATTTGCCCTCGAACGCCCAGTCTCGACCGTTGAGTCCGTCGATCGACTCGTCGGTCGCGAGCATCGGGCGCGGGTCGGTGAGGCTGTCGGGGACGATCGGACGCGGTTCGTCGCTCATCAGGTGGGCAAGCCAGTTCTTCTCACCGGTCCGGATCAAGGCGTACCGTCCCTGCACGCGCTCGCCGTGGAGGCGGACGATGACCTCCTTGTCCCGCCACTTCTCGAGCTCGAATGTGCCCCTGTCCCAGATGGACACGTGACCGCCGCCGTATTCGCCCGCCGGGATGTCGCCCTCGAAGTCGGCGTAATCCATCGGGTGGTCCTCGGTCTGCACCGCGAGCCGGTTCTGGTCGGGGTCGGTGGGCAGGTTCTTCGGTACGGCCCACGACACCAGGACCCCGTCGTGTTCCAGCCGGAAGTCGTAGTGCAACCGTCGGGCGTGGTGCTCCTGGATCACGAAGATCGGTGCCCTCTCGGTCTGCGTGTCCGAGGAATCAGGTTCTGCAGCAGAGCTCTCGGCTTCGATGCGCTGTCGATGCGCTTCATCGCCGAAGGGTTCGGGTGTCTTCGACTGGTCGCGCTTGCGCCGGTACTCCTTCAGGTTGATGACCTGTCCCGCCGCGGGCTCGACGACGACCTCCGGCTCGTCGTCGTAGGGGTCGTCCAGGCCGTCGAGGAGATCGCCGAACTCCTCGACGCGGTCCAGCACCTCGGTGTAGAGCAGTTGGGAGAGTCCGGGGTCCTCCATCTCCTCCCAGGTGCGCGGCGCGGCCACCCACGGCTGCTCGCGTCCGCGCATCGAGTACGGCGCGAGAGTGGTCTTGGCGGCGGTGTTCTGGCTCCAGTCGATGAAGACCTTGTCGTCGCGCAGCGATTTGGACATCTTGGCGGTGATGAAATCGCTGTGCTGACGGGCGAACTCGTTGGCGACCTCCTGAGCCACCTTGCGCGCCGCATCCGACGTCACGGGCTTCGGGAGCCGCGCGTAGAGGTGGATGCCCTTGCCGCCGCTGGTCACCGGGTACGTCGTCGCCCCGCCGAGCCAGTTGCGGATCTCGCACGCCACCTCCGCGGTCCGGTGCAGCGGCACCCGTGGCCCGGGATCGAGGTCGAAGACGATGCGGTTGGCCATCGGCGCGCCGTCGGGCCCCATGGGAAGCCGCCACTGCGGCGTGTGGATCTCGAGCACGGCCATCTGCGCGAGCCAGACCAGCGTGGCGCGATCGTCGGCCATCGCATAGTTGATGACCCGCTCGCTGTGCTGGATGCCGTGGCGTCGGATCCAGTCAGGTGCGCTCTCGGGAACGTTCTTCTCGAAGAACGGGGTCGACTCGACGCCGTTGGGCCACCGCTTACGGGTGATGAGGCGGTTGCGTACGTGGGGGAGGAGGACATCGGCGATCCGCGAGTAGTAGTCGATGACCTCGAACTTCCGCGTCCCCGTCGCCGGATAGAGCACCTTCGAGAGATTGGTGATCGAGATCCGCCGACCGTCGACCTCCAGTGTCTCGCCGCCTGCCATGCTCCTATTGTCCACAACGCCGGTCAGAACGTCGTGCAGCTTGCCGCCATCCGGCCCGGATCCCTGGCAGAATGGCCCCCATGCGCTCGATCTGGAAGGGCGACCTCAGCTTTGGCCTGGTCAACGTGCCGGTCAAGGTCTATTCCGCGACCGAGAGTCACGACCGGAAGTCGTATCAGGTCGACTCGTCGGACGGAACCCGCATCCGCTATCGCCGCGTGCGCGAGGGCACCGACACCGAAGTCGACTACGGCGACATCGCCAACGCCTACGAATCCGAGTCCGGCGAGACCGTGATCCTCACCAAAGAAGACCTCGCCACGCTGCCGGTGCAGAAGAGTCCCGAGATCTCGATCCTGGAGTTCGTACCCGCCGAGCAGGTCGATCCGATCTACTTCGACAAGCCTTACTACCTCGAACCGTCGTCGAAGTCGCCGAAGGCCTACGTCCTGCTGGCCAAGGCGCTGGAGGAGACGGACCGGCTCGCGATCGCCTCCTTCACTCTGCGCAACCGGACACGCGTGGCCGCGCTGCGCGTCGTCGACGGGGTGATGACGCTGCAGACGCTGCTGTGGCCCGACGAGGTCCGCAAACCCGACTTCGGCTTCCTCGACGACGACACCGAGATCCGCGATCAGGAACTGCAGATGGCGGCCTCGCTGATCGAGTCGATGGCATCGGACTACGACCCCTCCGAGTTCGAGGACACCTATCAGAACGAGCTGACGAAGCTCATCGAGGCGAAGTCCGAGGGTGGCGAGGCGTTCCCCGAATCCGACGACGAAGACAAGGACACCGAGGACTCCGACGTCGCCGATCTCCTCGCCGCGCTGCGCGCGTCGGTGAAGGACCGCGGGGGATCCGATTCGAAGGATTCGGACTCGAAGGACACCGCGGCCAAGAAGGCACCGGCCAAGAAGGCTGCGGCGAAGACGGCCGCGAAGAAGGCGCCGGCCAAGAAGACCGCTTCCAAGTCGACGGCGAAGAAGACCTCCTCGGGGTCCGGCGAGTCCGGGAGCAAGTCCACGGCCAAGAAGGCGCCCGCCAAGAAGTCCTCGCGCAAGGCGAGCTGACCCGCACCGCCGGGCAACGGCGGTCCGAAAAGGGTTGGCACCACGCCCACGGGTTCGGGCAAGCTCGAAGGGTGACTTCCGCCGCCGACTCCCGACTGCCCCGCGCGCTGCTGCCGTTCGCGCGTCGACAGTACCGGCTGCTCGCGTCCGGACTGATCCTCGCCATGTTCGCCGACGGCGTGTGGACGATCGCGGTGATCTGGCAGATCATCGCGCTCGGCGGCGGTCCGGGCCAGGTGTCGCTGGCCACCGGCGTGGCCGCGGTGGGAATGCTGTTCTCCACGTTGGCCGGTGGTGTGCTCGCCGACCGTATTTCGCAGCGCCACATCATGATCGGACTCGAGGTCGCGAAGATGATCGCGTTCGGTGCGATCGGTCTGGCGTCGATCGCGGGCGTACTGCAGCTCTGGCACGTGGTGGTGGCGTCCCTTCTGGGCGGCATCACCACCGGGATGTACTACCCCGCCTACTCGGCGTTGCTGCCCGGTGTCGTCGCGCCGTCGGAGCTGCAGGCGGCCAACGGGATCGAGGGCTTCTTCCGCCCGGTCGTCTTCCAGGCGGTCGGGCCGATGGTCGCCGGCGCGGTCATCGGTGCCTGGGCGCCGGGACCCGCGGTGCTGATGGCGGCGATCGCGGCCATCCTGTCGGGGGTCTGTTATCTCGGGATGGCCCCGGTCACCGCGCGTCGGTTCGGCGAGACGGGCGAGGACGCGCCGGAGGTCGTCGAGGGTGCGGGTGCCCGCCGGATCGTCGGCGACCTGGCCGAGGGGTTCGTCTACATGGCCCGGACCCCGTGGCTGTGGGGGACGCTGCTCTTCGCCTGCGTTTTGGTATTGGCGACGCTCGGCCCCATAGAGGTGCTCGTCCCGTTCGCATTACGTGAGCGCATCGACGGCGACGCGACCCAGCACGCCTGGGTGCTCGCTGGATTCGGACTCGGCGCGGCCGCGGCGTCACTGGTATTCGCCTCGATCCCGATGCCGCGCCGGTACCTCACCGTCATGTTCTCGCTGTGGGCGTTCTCCAGCCTGCCGCTGGTGCTGATGGGTCTCGCCGATTCGACGTGGATGTTCGTCGCCGCCGGTGTGATCATGGGCATCCTCTTCGACGGCCCGATGGTGCTGTGGGGAACGCTCTTACAGCGTCGGGTGCCGCCGGCACTGTTGGGTCGCATCGCCAGTCTCGACTTCTTCGTATCGGTCGCGCTGATGCCGGTGTCGATGGCGATCGCCGCCCCGGTCTCGTCGGCGATCGGCCTGACCGCCACGTTCGTGCTGGCCGGGTTGCTCCCGGTGCCGATCGCGTGGGCGTTCTACTTCGCGGCCGGCATGTGGCGCGACGAGATCGAGAACCCCCTTGTCGACGAGTCGAATCCGAAGTTGGTCGACTCCGCTGCGGTCCGTTGACGTGACCTGGAGCACATACTACGGTGACACATCATTCACAGGGCACGACGTGACGTAGCGGAGTGGGCTCGGCGGCTCGGCGCAGCCATTGCAGGAGGCGAAGACGATGGCGGTCTGCACGCCGGGTGACGTCCCGTCGATCATCACCGGCTACCTGGGGTTCGAGTGCGAGGGCGCGAATCCGATTGTCACGATCCGGAATCCGGCCGACCTCGAGCACTGGACGCAACCGGTCCTCGAGGTCACGATCATCCTCGGTGCCGTCCTCGCGCTGATCCACGCGATCCGCCGACTGCGTCGCGACGGCGACCCCACCAACCTGACGGTGTGGATCGGATCGTTGGTCTACCTGTTCGTGATCGAGCCGCCGCTGTACTTCCCGAACTGGTTCCACGCCGAAGAAGCGATGGGATTCATGTTCTCCCACAACGTGTTCACGGTCATGTTCATGTACGACCGGCTGCCGTTGTACATTGTTGCGTTCTATCCGGCCGTGAGCCAGGTCGCCTACGAGCTCGTGCGGGCGTGGGGCTTCTTCGACGGGTCGAAGCGCTCGGCGCTGCGCGGCTCGCTCGTTCTGGCCCTGGTGTTCCAGACCTTCTACGAGATCTTCGACCAGCTCGGCCCGCAGCTCAAGTGGTGGGCGTGGAACGTCGACGCGCCGTACTATCGCGACACCCTCGCCCAGCTCCGAGCCCAGGGCGTCGCCCCCGACGAGCTCGGCAATCCCGCCGCGGAGCCCACACTGGCCGCGGTGCCGTGGGGGAGCGTCTGGCTTTTCGCGACCGTCTCGTTCGCCGTGCTCGTCTACGTCGCGGTGCGCTTGGTCCAGATCCCCACCTCCCGAGGACGCGCCCCGCGCGGATGGTCGTTGTCATGGCGCGTCGTCGTGTCCGGTGTTGTGGCCGTTGTCAGCATGCCACTCCTGTCCATTCCGACGGCGCTGTTCGGCCGTGACGAGAACGCGAATCACGACGCGCAGACCGTCGTGTACTGGGTGGAGATGGCCCTGGTGTGGGGGATCGGACTGACACTTCTGTACGTGCAATGGCGACGCATGCGCAGCGACCCGACGCTGGGCGTCGACGACGCTCGCAGCGCTCGGCCCTTCCTCGTCGTGTTCCCGGTCCTGTTCCTCGGGGTGCACCTCGTACTGTGGTGCGCCGCGTTGCCCGCCTACCTTGACGCCGAGGACGGAATCACCGCCGACAACACACCGATCGGGAGTCTCCCCTACGTGATCGCCTGCCTCGTGGTCGCTGTGGGCGTGCTGGGCGTCGCTGTCGTTCGGGGCCGGCGCACGGTCGACGACAGCCCGGCGGTCGCGGGAACACCGTCGACCTCAGGCGTGTGACAACGTCCGATTCGTCCATAGCTGGGTCTGCCCGTCGTGGACGGCGACGAGTCGAGCGCGATCAGTGCTGGAGAACCCGCGCGGCGCCGTCGACGACGCTCGTCGTGAGTGTCTGCAGCAGAGGCGAACTCAGCTTCCAGTGCTGCCAGTACAGCGGGACGTCGATGTGGTGGTCGGCGATGAGGCGGACGCGACCGGTGTCGAGGGCGTCCGCGATCTGGACGACCGGGACGGCGCCCCAGCCGATGCCGAGCGCGACGGCGCGGTGGTATTCGGTCGACGCCGGGATGTAGACCGCGGGCGGGTCGACGGGCCGGCCGGCGAGGGCGGCCGAGATGTTCCGCTGGATGTGATCGTTGCGGTCGAACTGCACCATCGGGGCCCGGGCCAGTGCATCGGCATCGGGCCCGTCGGGTAGCCATGTGTCGATGAATTCCGGTGTGGCGACCGGCAGATAGCGCATCGTGCCGAGCGACTGCAGTGCGCACCCGCGGATCGCCAGTGGTTCCGAGGTCACCGCGGCGAGCACGTCGCCGGTGCGGAGCAGGGTGCTGCTGCGGGTTTCGTCGTCTCGGAAGACCTCGACCGCCACTGCGTGCTCCCGGTGGAATCGCGCGAGCACGGGCAGTAACCAGGTCGCGAGCGAGTCGGCATTCGTCGCGACCGGGAGATGGACACGGGGACGTTCGACCAGCGGCAGATCGTCGTCGTCGGGCGCGCCCACGAACTCGGCGCGGGTCTCGGCGAGCAGTAGTTCCCACTGCTTGGCCAACCGCACCAGCACCTCGCCATCGGGTGTGGCCGTCGCCGGCTTGGTCCGCCGGAGGAGTACCCGCCCGGCAGCGGACTCCAGCGCCTTGATCCGCTGGCTCACCGCCGACGGGGTGATGTGCAGGGCGGTGGCCGCGGCGTCGAAGGTGCCCTCGCGCAGGACCGCGGCCAGCGTGCGCAGGCCTTCCTGACTGATGTCCACGAGCCGAGGTTAGTGGTGTGTCCCGCCGGACAGTCGAGACACACCACCGCCGGCCGGATCAGGCGGGGACGGTGTCGCCCGCGGAGTCGGCCCGCCGTCCGCGCACCATGCCGAGTGCGAGGAGCGCGGCGCCGACGGCAATCCACCCGAGGAGAACGGCGACCTGTCCGGTGATGCTCGCCGCCGGGAAATACGCGACCGAACGGAGCAGCGTGCCGCCGGCGCCGGGCGGCAACCACTGGCCGATCGTTCCCCACGGCGCGGGCAACAGGTACGGCGACGATGCCAGCCCCGACAGCGGGTTGGAGATCAGCACCATCACCAGCGCGGACACCCCGACCCCGGCGGGTCCGAGCAGGCTGCCCGCACCAACCGTGAACCAGGTGATCGCTCCGATCATCAGGGCTGCGGCGAGTCCGACGGGGCCGATACCGCCGTCGATGACGCCCAACCATGACCACGTCGCCGCGAAACCGAACCCGGCCACGAGCGGCCCCAGGACCGCCAGTGTCGCCTGCATGGCGACTGGGCCGCGCAGCCCGATCGCGGCGGCTCCGCCGAGTGCCATGCCGGCGATCAGCAACGGCAACAGTCCGGCGGCGAAACCCGTTCCGCGTGTATCAGTCTCGGGAGTGGGGACCACGGATTCGACGGCGACCGGTACACGCTGGGCGGTGGCGATGCCGTTCCCGACCCCGGCGACGACCTGCGCCAGCACCGGCGAACCCGCCTCCGCGGTCAGCACCGTGACCCCGCCGGGCCCGACCGCGATCGCGCCGACCAGGTCGCGCCGTTCGATGGCGGCACGCGCGTCCTCGGTGTCGGCGAATCGTTCGACGGCGAAGGCGTCTTCACCGGCCCGGTCGGCGAGCGCCGTCTCGATCGCCTGTGCCGCGGGCGGCGGTGCGACGAGACCCAGTGGGGCTTGATGCGGCTCGGGATCGACGGCCAGTGACACGAACGTCGCGGCGATCGCGATCACGAACGTCGGGATCAGCAGCGCCATCACCGCCACGAGGCGCCAACTGGGTGCCCGCCCGGTCGGGGGCGCACCGTCGGCCTCCGCGGTCGCAACGGGCGCCCGATCGCGCGAATCTGTCGAGTGCAGTTCAGTGCTCATGACCACTCCTAAAAAGAACGAATCTTCGTTTTTCTGAGTATGCGCGGAGGGCCGCGAGGAATCAAGAACGAATATTCGTTTTAGACTGTCGGCATGCCCAAGATCAGCGACGAACGCAAGCTCGAAAGAAGCCGGCAGATCCTCGCCGCCGCTCGCCGATGCTTCGTCGACAAGGGGTTCCACCGTGCGTCGATGTCTGACGTGATCCGGGAATCCGGGCTCAGTGCGGGTGCCGTCTACTCGTACTACTCGTCGAAAGAAGAACTGATCGCCGCCGTTGCGCGGTCGATCTTCGCCGCCTACGAGTCGGGGATCAGCAGCTTCGACGACCCGGTAGAGCAACCCCCGTCGCCTGAGGCGGTTGTACGCGCGCTGGCCGAACGGGTCCTGCTGGAGATCGCGCCGATGACCGACGGCTTCCGGATGGTCCTGACGGTATGGGGTGAGGCCGCCAACAACCCGGAGCTGCGCGAGACCGTGCGCGACATCATCCGTGGGCTGCGGGGCGTCTTCGAACGCGTGCTGACGGCCTGGCGGGCCGCGGGCCACGAATTGCCCGCGGAGCCTGCGGTGCTCGCGCAGGTGATGGTCTCGGCGATGCAGGGGGTGGTCGTTCAGCAGGGCCTGGTCGGCGACGTGGACGTCACCGACTACATCGAGGCCTTGTGCGCGGTTCTACGCGGCATCGGACTGGGCGACGATGCGTCCACAATCTGAAGTTCAACTGTTTATTCGTGAAAAAGTTTCGCTGTACTGACCGGGGCGTGTCGCCCTAGCGTCGTCCCGGTGACCGCCTACCTCGTACCGACACTTGCCGGGCTTCTCACCGGCGCCGGTCTGATCATCGCCATCGGACCCCAGAACGTTTTCGTGCTGCGTCAGGGCGTCGCCCGCAGGCACACCGGTCAGATCGTGGCGGTCTGCGCCCTCTCCGACGTCGTACTCATCGTGGCAGGGGTGGCCGGCCTCGGCGCGCTCGTCGCCGCGCACCCGGAGGTGGTGACGTTCGCGAAAGCGGCCGGCGGACTGTATGTCGGGGCGTTGGGCGTCATGGCCGCCAGACGCTGTGTGCGCAGTGACGAGGCCATCGCAGCCGCTGACGAGATCGGGGCCGAGTCCACCGGCCGCTGGGTGGCGGTGGGTACGGCCCTGGCTCTGACCTGGCTCAACCCGCACGTCTACCTCGACACGGTCATCACCATGGGTGCCATCGCCAACGGCCACGGAAACGGCAAGTGGGCGTTCGCCTTCGGTGCCTGCATCGCGAGTGTCCTCTGGTTCACCGCGCTCGGCGGCGGAGCTCGGAGACTGTCCGGATTCTTCGCGAGTCCGCGGGCGTGGAAGATGCTCGACGCGGTGGTCGCGGTCATCATGCTGGGGATGGCGATCGCGCTGTTCGCGTCGATCTGACACGCATTCCGAGCATGTGCGGGGCGCTCGTCGGTGACCGGTGTCGTCACCCGGGTTCCCCCGGCAGCCGGACGGGTGCAGGACAGCGGTGGAGGCGACAGTGTGATCACGCTGGAGTCACCGAGGACTCAGATCGGACACTGCTGCGGCGCGAGTGGGGTGTTTCGGGTATCCCGGAGGGGTGACACCGCGCCGATCGGCCCCGACGGTGACTCGCGACACCACGATCCGCGAGCAGACGACGACGTTCGACGTGCGTGCGTTGGTGACCGATGTGCGCCATGTACTGGGCCGCGGCGACCTCGCCGCGGCTGCTGCCACCCTCACCTACTTCGCGGCGATCGCCGTCGTGCCGTGGGCGCTGCTGGGGATCTGGTCGACGACCTGGCTCCGCGGCCCGTCCGCCGAGGAGTCCCTGGCGGAGCTGCGCGTCCTCATCCCACCGGCCATGGGCGGCCGTGGCGTGTTCGACGAGGCCGTCGCGGTCGGTACCGGACTGACGCTGATGGGCGCACTGGTGTTGCTGTTCCCGGCGTCGTTCTACGGCGAGGGTCTTCGCCGCGCGTGTATGACGTTGTATCCGCGCGAGGACCGGTTCACGGGATGGCGGTCTCGGATCTGGGTGCTGGGATTGGTGGTCGTCGTGCCGCCACTGGCGTATGTGGTCGTCGGCGTCGCGGGCACACTCACGACGTTTGCGCCCGAGGGAGGCGGAACGGGTGGTTTCGGCGACCTCGTGGTCCGGATCGTGGTCGAGTTCATCGTCGTGTGGATGCTGGTCACGGTGGCCCTGACCTGGGTGTACTGGAAGGTGACGCCCGGTGAGCCATCACTCGGGGTGGCGGCGGCCAGCGCTCTCGGCACCGCGTCGTTCATCGCCGGATTCACCCAGGGCTTCCTGCTGTTCCTGTCCCTGCCGATCGATGTCGGGATCCCGTACGGGGGTCTCCGGGTGATCGGCGGGGTGGTCGCGGTCGGTTTGTGGCTGTACGTCGCGCACGTCATCGTCATCATCGGATGGGCGTTCGGGCAGGCGATCGAGAAGCAGAGGAGGGGACGTGTCCGCGGAGCCTGAGCGAGCGGGCCGGAGCCTCACGGCGGCGTCGGGTGCGGAGCGGACGACGAGCGCCCGGGACGAGGCACTCGACTCGTGGTCGAAGCTCCACGGAGGGCTCGATCCGCGCGCGAGTTTCTGGGTCCGGAACTGGGTGCTCGTCAGCCACGCCTGCGCGCGACCGTTGGCCCGACTGGGCCTCACGCCGAACACCGTGACAGCTCTCGGAGTCATCGCCACCGCGATCGCGCTGTGCCTGACCATTCTCGGCGACTGGTGGCCGCTGCTCGCCGCACTCGTCATCGTCCTGGCGGCGCTCCTCGACGGGATCGATGGTGCCATCGCGGCCCAGACCGGAACGGCCTCGCGGTGGGGGCGTATCAACGACTCGGTGGCGGACCGGTTCTCGGACGTGATGCTCGTCGGCATCGTGGTGGTCGTGGGTGCACCGCCATGGCTCGGCGCGACGATCGCGGTGCTCACCCTCATCCTCGAGATCACCCGCGCCACGGCCCAGGCGGTGGGCATGAAGGGGCCAGGGACGGTCACCGTGTGGGAGCGGCCGTCGCGGGTGATACTGGCGGTCGTCGCCACTGTGAGTGCGGGTTCGTGGTGGTGCTCGGGACTGAGCTCAGCCGTCGCGTCCGGCCTGGCTCTATTCATCGCGGCAATCGGCGCGGCACTGGCGTTGATCGGGACGGTCCAGTTGGGGATCGCGGTGCGGAGGCAGACCCGACGGCTCGGATGAGTTCTCGTCGCGGGCGGCTCCCATCCGGTTCGCGCTCCGGTGACGAACAATGGTGCGAAGAGCAGCTCGCCCGATCTCGATGCGATGAGGAAATGTCGATGACGAACGACTCGGTGGTTCTCGCCGACGCCGACGGCCGCCCGTGCGGCACCGCCGACCGCGAGGGGGTGCACGGACCGGACACCCCGCTGCACTTCGCCTTTTCGTGCCATCTCGTCGTCGACGGCCGCATCCTCATGACACGCCGGGCGTTGTCCAAGCGCAGCTGGCCCGGGGTGTGGACCAACTCGTTCTGCGGTCATCCGCGCCCCGGCGAGGACGTCGTCGACGCCGTGCACCGGTATGCCCGGCGCGAGCTCGGTATCGAGGTGGCCGATGTCCGCTGCATCCTGCCGGACTTCCGGTACCGGGCGGTCGACGCGAGCGGCATCGTGGAGAACGAGATCTGCCCGGTGTTCGTCGCACGTCCGCTGGGAACACTTCGACCGGATCCCGATGAGGTCGCCGAGCACGCCTGGGCCGACGTCGCCGACGTGTGGTCGCTCGTCGCGAACACCCCGTGGGCGGTCAGTCCGTGGTTCGTCGAGCAGGTGCGGCAGCTGCCGACCGACGACCCCGGTTCGGTCTACGACACCCATCCGGTGATGTCCCGGGCGTCGAATTCATGACGTCAGGCAATTGGCGTTCAGTCACCAGGTCGAGGAGCGGTCGGATGATGCACATTCCCGGTCACACTCAGGTGATCCCACCGCACCGGCGATACGACGAGGTCGCGGAAGCCTGTGCGGCGATGGTGATCAGGTCGTACTCGAGTTCGTTCGGACTCGCTTCGCGTCTGCTCACGCCGCGGATTCGGCGCGACGTCCAGAACATCTACGCGCTCGTGCGGGTGGCCGACGAGATCGTCGACGCCCCGCGCCCGGAGCAGGGGCTCGTTGACCGCAGCAATGAACTCGACCAGCTCGAGGAGCAGACCAGCGTCGCGCTCGTCACCGGGTCGAGCAGCAACCTCGTCGTCCACGCCTTCGCGCAGACCGCCCGCCGGGTCGGCATCGATCTTGATCTGGTCGGCCCGTTCTTCGACTCGATGCGCAGCGATCTGACCCAGGTCCAGCACGACTTCGAGTCGCTGGCCACCTACATCTACGGCTCGGCCGAGGTGGTCGGTCTGATGTGCCTGCGGGCGTTCCTCGCCGACGAGCCGAAATCCGCCGCCCAGTACGACCACCTCGCACCCGGCGCCCAACGGCTGGGCGCGGCCTTCCAGAAGATCAACTTCCTCCGCGACTTCGGCGAGGACAGCGACGGGCTGGGGCGGCGCTACCTGGTCGGCCTCGATCCCGACGATCCGGCGGACTCCGCCTGGTCGCTCTGGCTGGACGACATCGACCTCGACCTGACCGCCGCTGCGGCCGCCATCCCGCACCTGCCGGCGAGCAGCCGCGTCGCGGTGTGCACCGCGCACGACCTGTTCGCCGAGCTGACGGCCCGCCTTCGCGAGTCGTCGGCCACCGAGGCCCGCCGTACCCGCGTCCGCGTCCCGAACGCCGGGAAGGCGAAGATCGCGGCGGCCGCCGTCGCCCGCCGCGGTATGCCGCGACCCGCACGTGCCGACGCCGCCGGTCTGAACAGAAGGAAGAGCAACGTATGAGCGAGTCCCGACGCGTCGTCGTCATCGGTGGCGGAGTCGCCGGCCTGGCCACCGCCGCCCTCCTCGCCCACGACGGGCACGACGTCGAACTCGTGGAGAAGAACGACGACCTCGGTGGTCGGGCCGGTACCTGGGATCGCGACGGGTTCCGCTTCGACACCGGTCCGTCGTGGTGGTTGATGCCGGAGGTGTTCGACCATTTCTTCGAGATGCTCGGGACGTCGACCGCCGAGCAGCTCGATCTCGTCCGCCTCGACCCCGGTTACCGAGTGTTCTTCGACGACAACGGGTCCGACGAGAAGCCGATCGACGTGTTCGGTGACCAGGACCGGAACCGTGCGCTCTTCGACGAGATCGAGCCCGGCGCGGGAGCCGCACTCGACGACTATCTGCGCACCGGCAGGCAAGCGTATGACCTTGCCGTGGAACGGTTCCTGTACACCAGCTTCGACTCGCCACGTGCCTTCCTCGGCCTGCCGGTGTTGCGGCACGCGAAAACGCTTGTCACGCTGCTGACGACCTCGCTGCAGTCCTACATCGCGGCCCGCTTCACCGACCGCCGGCTCCGCCAGGTCCTCGGGTATCCGGCGGTGTTCCTCGGTTCCTCGCCCGAGCGCACCCCTGCGATGTATCACCTGATGAGCTGGCTCGACCTCGCCGACGGTGTGCGGTACCCCAACGGCGGCTTCACCACCCTGGTCGACGCGCTGGAGCGGGTTGCGCGGGAACGGGGCGTACGCATCTCCACCGGCACGGCCGCGACCGCCATCCTCACGCGGGAACGCGCTGGGAAGCGGTCCACGCCGTCGCGTCGTCGCGCCGAGGTGGCCGGCGTCCGCGTC
The DNA here is from genome assembly GCF_018132775.1 of Gordonia sp. SCSIO 19800. NCBI lineage: Bacteria > Bacillati > Actinomycetota > Actinomycetes > Mycobacteriales > Gordoniaceae > Gordonia > Gordonia sp. SCSIO 19800. The sequence goes on from NZ_JAGRQM010000010.1 coordinate 24,274, forward strand.
GAAGGAGCCGACGGCACACCGCGAGAACTGGTCGCGGACATCGTGATCGGTGCCACCGATCTGCACCATCTCGAGACTCGGTTGCTGCCCCGGGAACTCCAGACCTTCCCCGAACGGTACTGGGACCGCGCCACCTCCGGCCCGGGGGCGGTGCTCGCACTCCTCGGCGTACGCGGTGAGATTCCCGAGTTGGCGCATCACTCCCTGTTCTTCACCGAGGACTGGAAGACCAACTTCGACGCCATCTTCGAGAGTCCCACGCGCGTACCGGACCCGGCGTCGCTCTATGTGTGCAAGCCGTCGGCCACCGACCCGTCGGTCGCGCCGTCGGACTCGGAGAACCTCTTCATCCTGGTGCCCGTCCCGCCCGACCCGGGTCTCGGCCGCGGCGGCGTGGACGGCGGCGGCGACCCCGACATCGAGAAGGTGACCGACCGGGCCATTGCGATGATCGGACAGTGGGCAGGTGTTCCCGACCTCGCCGATCGTGTCGTCGTCCGCCGCACCATCGGCCCCGCGGACTTCGTCGACTCGGTCAACTCGTGGTGCGGCGGAGCCCTCGGCCCGGCGCACACGCTGCGGCAGAGCGCGTTTCTGCGCTCGACGAACCGGTCACGCAAGGTCGACGGCCTCTTCTACGCCGGGTCGAGCACGCGTCCCGGCATCGGCCTGCCGATGTGCCTGATCAGCGCCGAACTCATCCGGAAGAAGCTCCGCGGCGACCGGTCGGTGGGGCCGATGCCGGTCGCGACACGCTGACCTGCGCCGGAAGGTTTGGAACGCAGATCATCCGGGTACGGTCGCGTGACAGGGCTCACAGCGAGCGGCGCGAAAGGTACCGGTGACATGGAGAAGGCACGGACGAATGCGTGGTGGCGCGGCCCGCGATGGACGTGGTCTCGTCAGCACCTGACCCCCGAAGAGCGCCGGAACCTCCAGGCCTCCCGTGTTCCGGTGGCGGTCGTGACGGCGTCGCTGGGTGGACATGCGTACAGCTATCGCGACCGGGTCTGATCTGACGCTTCGAGGTCCCACGACTCGCTGATCGCATCGTGGCGATGGTTGAGGCAGGTGCTCGATCACCGTACGGGCGAGCGCTACCTGCTCGAGGGATTTCCCGGGGCGGACTGGGCACGCAACGTCCGTGCGGCCGAGGGACGTGCCCAGCTGTCGGTGGGAGGGGAGATGAGCGATGTCCGCCTCGTCGAACTCTCGGCCGATCAGGCCGTTCCGGTGCTACGCGCCTGGCCGGAGCTGGCGGGCACCGACGGCCCGAAGATGATGAAGGACGCGGGAGTCGTCGACGACGTGACCCCGGAAGCCTTTGCTGCCGCGGCGGGCCGATGCGCCGTGTTCCGTATCGATCCGCGCTAAAGGCTCCGATGAGCAAGGCCCATCGGTCAGTGACTCACGGCCGGACCGATCAGCTCCGCCACGATCTTCGCCGACATGACCACGAGCGGCAGACCGCCGCCGGGATGCGACGATCCGCCGACGAGGTAGAGGCCCGGCACCGGGGAGGTGTTCGACGGCCGGAGGAACGCCGAGCGGGGTCCATTCGACGACGACCCGTAGATGGAGCCGCCCGGTGTCCTGGTCCGACGTTCGAGGTCGGCGGGCGAGACGATCAGACGGTGGCGCACGTGGCCGGTCACGTCGAGTCCACGATCGGCCATCACCTCGAGAATCTGGTCGGCGTAAGAGTCCGCCAAGCCCTTGGCGTCCCAGTCGACGCCGTGCTCGGGGTCGTGGCGGGGTGCGTTCACCAGCACGAACCACGCGCCGGTTCTCGGGGCGGGCACGATCTCGGGATCGGCGGGAGCCGAGATGTACACGGTCGGTCGAGCGACCGGACGCGGTGAGCCGCGGAATCCGAAGACCGCGTCGAACTCCTCGTCGTAGTCCTCGGCGAACAGCACCTGGTGGTGCGGCGCAGCGGGCGGATGGTCGAGGGCGAGGAGGAGGACGAACCCGGACAGCGACGGCGTCGTCCGTCGCAGCAGCGCCGCGGGCCGACGCGCGGCGCGACGCGGTACGAGACGGTCGTAGACCTGCTGGGCGTCGGCGTTCGCGACGACCAGATCGGCTGGGCGCCGGCTTCCGTCGGACAGCACCACGCCATCGGCCCGACCGGTGTGGTCCACGGAGATCCGGTCGACCTCGACACCGAGCTCGACCCGCCCGCCGAGTTCGATGAGACGGTCGTGCATCGCGGTGGCGATGCGGCCCAATCCGCCTCGTACATACCATGATCCGAATGCCTGCTCGGACCACGGCACGGACGCGAGCGCCGCCGGCGCGCGGCGCGGGTCGGAACCGGTGTAGGTCGCGTAGCGGTCCAGCAGCATCCGCAGGCGCGGGTCGTCGAGGTAATCCTCGCCGAGTCCACGCAGCGTTCTCCATGGCGCGACGGTCCGCACATCCGTCGGCGTGGCGATCCCGCCGATCATCGTGCGGATGCTCATCGGCGATTCCAGGAAGGGTTCGTGCGTGACGTCCCAGGCACGTTGTGCGCGTTCCAGAAACGATGACCACTGAGCGCCTCGCCCACGCCCCAGTGCGGCGTCGAGGGCAGCGGGGATGTCGTCGAGCGTTCCGGGCATGTCCAGTTCGGTGCCGTCCGGGAAGCGGTAGCGCGCGGCGACGGGGAGCCGTTCGAGGGTCAGGTGGTCGTGGATCGACGCGCCCGTGGCGTCGAAGAGTTCTTCGAAGACGTGCGGCATCGTGACGAGCGACGGCCCGGTGTCGAAGATGAACCCGTCGTGCTCGATGACCCCGAGTTTGCCGCCGACATCGTCGAATTGCTCGAGAACGGTGACATCGTGACCGGTCGCGGCGAGGCGCATCGCGACGGAGAGTCCGCCGACGCCCGCGCCGATCACCACGACCCGCGTCATCGACGGACCTCGATGGGGCGTCCCTTCCAGTGCAGGTCGCCGCGCTGTCGGGCCAGCGTCGAATCGACTGCGAGACCGGTGAAGACGAGGATGGAGAGCGGATGGGCGAAGGCGTCCGGCCATCCGCGTCCGCCGGTGCAGCGTGCGGACACCACCCGTGAGGCCACCCCGGCCAGGTATCCGACGAGACCCGTCCGGGAGCCGAACAGTGCTGCTGCCGCGGGGAGTACGTACATCAGGCACAGCAGACCGGTGACGCCCAGCGTCCCGCCCGGAGACCCGAAGGCCGACCACAGCGACTTGCGGTAACCCGCGCGGACCTCGTCCCAGCCGCGGTACATACGGCAGGTGGCGACGTCGCTTCCCTCGGCCACGACGCCGCGACCGCCGGCCGCCTTGACGGCGCGCAACAGGGCGATGTCCTCGAGGACCACGTCGTGCACCGCCTCGTGACCGCCGGCACGACGGTACATCGCGGCATCGACGACCAGGAACTGACCGTTTGCGGCGGTGAGAGATTCGCGCGGTGAGCGCTCGGCGAGACCGAGGGGCAGGGTGCTCAGCCAGGACCACTGCAGCAGCGGTTGCACCAGTCGCTCGCCCGCGCCGACCGCGACCTGCCGGGGGTACGGGCTCACCAGATCGAGTCCGGCGTTGCGGAGCAAGGCGAACGATGAGGTGAACGCGTGGGGCTCGACCACGACGTCGGCGTCGAGGAAGACGTGGACCCCGCCGGGGAACGCCTTCTCCGCGAGTTGGGCGCAGGCCCAGGTCTTTCCGAGCCACCCGGGAGGAGGCGCCGAGCCGGGGTGGACACGAACCCGGTCGTCCATCGAGGCCAGGCGGGCGAGCACGGCGTCGGTTCCATCCGCCGAGCCGTCGTCGAGCACGTGGATCCGGGCCGGTCCTGGCCAGCGATCCGCCGCCTCGAGGACGGCCAGTAGGCAGCGTTCGGCGTTGTGCGCCTCGTCGCGCATCGGGATGAGAACCGACAGTGGTTCCGGCGCCGGGATGTCGGCGAGACCGGGCCGACGGACCCGGCGGGCGTTGTCGAGGGTCAGGGCCAGCGACGCCAGCGACATAGCGGTTCCCGTCGCGACCAGCGGCCGCAGCAGGTCAGACACCCGCACGGCGACCCCTGATCTCGACGACGAGCAGCGGGATGGCGATGACACCCATGAGGAGACCCCCTGTGAGGGCGACGGACGGACGGCCGAAGAACACCGCGTGCGCCATCACCGAGGAGAAGTAGGTCCACAGGTACGCGGTGACGGGCACGGCGTCCATCCCGGAAGACCCGGTCGCGTCGGGATCGTCGCGGCGGATGAGGAGGTCGAGCATGCCGACGATGAGAAACGAGACCAGCAGCCAGCCCGCGAAATTCGTCAGCGGGATGTCGGCGACCCCGGGCAGCGACGGCGTCGGGTACCGCCACACCCAGTTGCCCTGGTCGACCATCTGCGGATCGAGGAACACATCCCACGCCGTGAGTGCATAAGCACCCACGACGGCGGTGGCGGGCCCAACCCACCGTCCGGCGATGCCCATCGCACGGACGAGTCGTCGGGTCACGACCAGCGCGGGCCACGACATCATGATCCAGGCCAGCGGGACCAGGACCGGGACGCCGAGGACCTTCAGTCCCAGCCCGTCGGTGTACTCGTATGTGCCGAACGGGAACCCGGTGCTCACACCGACGGATTCGGCGATCAGCCCGCCACCACCGGCCACCACCGCGAGGGCGACCGCGGCGGCGGCGCCGCGGGTTGCGGCAACGTGGACGAGCGAGGCCGACGCCAGGAGCAGCACGCTCGCGACGGTCAGCGGCAGGGTGCCGCCACCGGTCAGCGGAAACGCGATCTGGACGCCGATCGTCGCCGCCAGCAGGATCCACGCCAGGGTGACCAGGCCGCGGTTCCAGGGCGCGGTGCCGTCGGTACGCCGCGATCGCGACGATTGGTCCGATCGGTGCGAAGTGGAGCCGTCCAGGAGACTCACGCCGGTCTCCCCTCATATGTGCCGACGACCTCGGTGACGGCGAAACGGGCGAACAATTCCTCGGCATACCAGCGCGACGGTGCGGTCCGCCGAACCGCCGACAGATGTGCGGGGGAGCGGTAGGCGAAGCCGGTGAGGTCCTGCGCCGAATTCCAGATCGAGAACGTGCCCTGCACCCCGAGCGGGAGTTCGCCGACGCCGAGGGCCAATCGATTGCCCTGTGCCCCGGCGAGTTCGGTCGCCACCGGCGGGACGGCACGCCAGAACGATGCCATCTTCGTGGGCCGGAGGCGTGCCCGGGTCAACGCGGCGACCGGGCCCGCCCAATCCGGTCCGGACGCGTCGTGGTCGGTCGACGATCGCACCGTCTCGAACGGGTCGACGCGCGACCAACGGCCCTTCGACCGGAGTGGTCGCATGGTGATCCGGAGTTCCTCCGTGCTGGACTCTCGCCATCGGCGGAACACGACGGAATCGCTTGCGGCCGAAGCAGCGTCGGCGTCGTGCCATACCGTCAACGCGGCCCAGTGTCTCAGGTCGGCGCTCTCGAGGGTGAACGTGCGTGCGGTGCCGGTGCCCAGCAGTTTGGCGAAACGCAGACCGGGAGTACGGCGCAGCACCCGTCGACCCGACGACATCCGGCCGAGCGCCGGTAGCACGCGGTCGACACCCCAGACGCGGAGTTCGACCGTCGGCCCGGCGGGAGCGGTCATGCGCGCCGCCACACGCAACGTTCGATGAGGGCGGTCAGTGCGTGCCGGCTCGCCGGGTCCATCGGAGCGGCGTCGACGATGCCGAGCGCTTCCGCGTGCAGGTCGGCGATACGCTGTTCCACTCGTTCGACGGCGCCGGTGGAGTACAGGACCTCACGCATCCGCGCGGCACCGTCGGCGTCGAGGTCCGGATTGCCAAGACCGTCGGCGAGCACGCGGCGCTCCATCCGTCCCGCCGATTCCTCGGCCGCCGCGATGAGCATCGTGCGCTTGCCTTCCCGTAGGTCGTCGATGGCGGGTTTGCCGGTGACCTTCTCGTCGCCGAAGACGCCCAGGATGTCGTCGCGGAGCTGGAAGGCCTCGCCGGCGGTGATGCCGATCCGATCGTATGCCTCGAGAAGCGCCGACGGGGCACCCGCGAGCGTGCCGCCCAGACGCAGCGGCTGACCGATCGTGTACCGCGCACTCTTGTAGCGCAGGACCCGTGCCGTGCGATCGGCGTCGGTGGTGTCCTCGGTCTGACTCAGCATGTCCAGGTACTGGCCCGCGTAGGCCTCGTCGCGCATCACCGACCAGGTGTCGCGGACCGCGCGTCGGATGTCCGCGGACACGTCGTCCACCGCGGCAGCGGCGAGGTCGTCGGACCAGGACAGGCACATGTCGCCGACGAGGATCGCGACGGCGGTGCCATGGCGCTCGGCGTCCCCACGGCGTCGGCCGCACAGATGATCGTCGGCGAAGTGCCGATGCACGGTGGGCAGGCCGCGCCGGACGTCGCTGTCGTCCATCACGTCGTCGTGCACGAGGGCGGCGAGATGGAACAGTTCGATGGCGGCCGCCATCTCGACGATGCCCGCGACGCTCCGACCACCGGCGGCGCCTCGGGCGCCCCAGAGGCAGAACGACGCGCGCAGGCGTTTACCTCCGCCGATCCGCGCCGAGAGGACATCGATCGCCGGCGTCAATTCCCCGCCGACCTGCTGCAAGGTGGTGGCGTGGCGACGAAAGTGCGCCGCCAGCACCTCTTCGACGAGTTCGAGATCCGTCGTCGAGGCGGTGATCGGGTGCAGATCGGGAGCCGGGGATGCCGACTGTGCAGGCGGCGCCGACGAGTCGGTCATCTCGGCGGTCGGTGTCATGACGGAGCCCTTCGAAAGTCCGGGGGAGCGGTCGGTTACCCCGTCTTCGGAGCCGCGATTGCGAGCGGATGGGTGACGGGGACATGTGGGCGTCGGCCACGCCGCGGCGTCGCGCCTGGGGTTTGCCGCACAGGAAACGCTGAACCACCGTCGATCGGTTGCCCATGTGTCCTGCCCGCCCCCGAAGGTCGGGAACGGGCAGGACCGTGTCGAGACGTCAGAAGAGCTGGTAGACCGTCGTTCCTCCGATGGTTGTGGCCGTGTAGTTGGCGGCGACCCACTCGGCGATCTCCGAGTTGCCGCCCGGACCGCCGCCGTCGTTGCCGAGGTAATAGGCGATCTTGCCGTCCCTGACGTAGGCGATGAACTGCTCGAGCGTGGGGGCCGGGTCCCCGCTCCATCCACCGATCGCCATGACGGAGGTGCCAGTGGCGATCTCGATCTCGGCGGCGGATTGCGACCCGTTGGTCGCGGCCGCCCACGTTGTCGTGGTTGCCCTCAGCGCGGCAACGAGTTCGGCGTTCGACGCGGTGTCGCCACCCGGGCCGCCCGTCATTCCGCTGCCGCCCTGCATGGCGGTGGGCGGGTTTCCCTGTTGGCCCGGGCGGGCGCCGGCCGGCTGGGCACCGGGCTGTCCGCCGTCCGCCCGACCCCCGGGGCCACTGCCCATGCCACCGCCGGGGCCGCCCATTCCGCCGCCATCGATCGAGGTCGACACCGCGGTCGGGATCGAGCCGTTGTGGGGGGTCGCCGCGGTTGCGATCGAGAACGCTGCCGTCCCGCCGAATCCGGCGAGCGAACCCGCGATGAGTGCCGCGGCAACCGCACGTCGCCACCCGCGTGCAGCACCGACGAGGAGGGCCACCACCGAGATCGAGGCGACCACGCCGATCAGCCAACGACACCAGGTCGGGCCGAAGTCGTTGCGGTTCAACAGGACAATCGACCACGCCGCGGCTGCACCGACCATCGCCGCCAGGGCGATCCTGGCCGCCCAGCGGTTGCGTCGACGCCAAGCGAGCACGCCGCCGAGTCCGATGACTGCGCCGATCGCCGGCGCCAGTGCCACCGTGTAGTACGGGTGGATCGTCCCGCTCATGAAGGAGAAGATCATGCCGGTGACCAGCAGCCAGCCGCCCCACGAGAGCACGGCTGCGGATTCCGTGCGTGCCAGACGGTGTTCGAAGCGGAAGACCGGGAAGCTGCACACCACCAGGTAGCCGGCGAAGAACAGCGCGATGAGTGCGGTCGGAAGCAACCAGGAGATCTCGTTGCCCATCTCGGAACCGAAGAGTCGGTCCAGCCCGGTGGACCCGCCGAAGGACCCGCCGGCCTGACCGCCGCCTCCTCCGCCGCCGCCGGAGGCACCACTGATGCGGCCGACGCCGTTGTAGCCGAGGACGAGGTCCATGAACGTGTTGTCCGTCGAACCACCGATATAAGGACGTGCCGATTCCGGCACGAGCATCGTGACCATCGGGAACCACAACGCGGAGACGAGCAATGCGGCGGTCGCACCGATGAGGTGGGCGATTCGTTTGCGCCACCCGGTCTTCGCGAACAGCAGGTAGGCGAGCCCGAAGAACGGCAGGATCAGCAGGCCCTGCAGCATCTTGGTGAGAAAGGCGAATCCCAGGGCGACGCCGACCAGGGCGAGCCACCGACCCGAGTTGGTGGCGACAGCCCGGGTCAGCGCGTACGCCGCGGCGACCATCAGCAACACCAGCAGTGCGTCCGGGTTGTTGAAACGGAACATCAACGCGGCCGCCGGGGTGAAGGCCAGCACGGCGCCGGCGATCAGGCCGGCCGCGGCACCCAGTTGGGGGTCGCGGATCGTCCGACGCATCGTCGGGTAGAGGAGCCCGACCGCGGCCACGCCCATCAGCGCCTGGGGCGCCAGAACGGCCCACGAGTTCATCCCGAAGATGCGGACGCTGAGTCCGCTCACCCACAGTGAGGCCGGCGGCTTGTCGACGGTGATGAAGTTCGATGCGTCGAGTGCACCGAAGAACCAGGCCTTCCAACTCTGTGATCCGGCCTGCGCCGCAGCGGCGTAGAAGGTGTTGGCGTACCCGCTTGCGGACAGGTTCCACAGGTAGAGCACCGCGGTGACGGCCAGGAGTCCGACGAGGCCGAGCCGTCCCCACCATGGCCGGGCGGCGACGCGTCGTCGGTGCGCCGGGGCGGCGGGATCGGACGGCGACGGCGCCGGTGGTTTGTCCAGTACTGCGGTCATGGGTCCTCCTCAGATGATTCCTGTCCAGAGTCGACGCCTCCGCCACCGTCAGCCTGGAGATCGGCTGGCAGGTGGCTGTGAACGGTTTCGGGAACCCAGACGTAGCCTGAGTCGCATGGCTGTGGATGCAACGGTGCCCGTGGTGGCAGTCGGTCTCGTCGGTGGTTTCGCGGTCGCGCGCTACAGCGGGCGACGCGAACTCGGTGGTGTGGTGCTCGGCGCAGCCGGCGCCTGGTGCACTCGCCGGTGGGCGTCGACGAAGGGCCCCGCGGTCGCGGGCGGTCTGCTGGCCGGTTACCTGGCGGCGTTCGGCGGCTCGCACCCGCTGGCGAAGAAGATCGGCGCGTGGCCGTCGGTCGCGGCCGTGACCGTCGCCGCGGCGGGCGCCACTGCCGTCGCCACACGCTGAGCGGCGCGCCCCGGCAATACCGGCCGGACGCCCCGATGGCGGCACTACCATCACCACCCATGACCGCGGGATATGGGCGTGCACGGCAGAACGACATCTACACCGCCGGGGTGCACCGGCGAAAGCCGCGTGTACCAACGGATTTCGCCGAGCTCGAGCGACGTGCGAGACGTGCGATGTCGGCGCGTGCGTGGGCGTACATCGGCGGTGGTGCCGGTGAGGGACGCACCATGGCCGCCAACCGCGCGGCACTCGACCGCTGGGCGATCGTGCCGCGCATCCTGCGGGATGTCTCGCAGCGCAACCTCGAGGTCGAATTGTTCGGTCGCCGCATCACGGCGCCGGTGCTGTTCGCGCCGGTCGGCGCCGGTTCGCTCGCCGCGCCCGACGCCGACGCCCTCATCGGGCGTGCGGCCGCGGAACTCGGTGTCCCCTACATCTTGTCGAATCAGGCGAGCGTCTCGATGGAGGACGTCGCGGCCGCGATGGACGACACGAGCGCCGGGGCGCCGCGCTGGTTCCAGCTGTACTGGTCCACCGACGACGACCTCGTCGACAGCCTCCTGGAGCGCGCGGCGGCCATCCGCGCCGAGGCCGTCGTCGTCACGCTGGACACGACGATGCTCGGGTGGCGGCCGCAGGACCTGAACCTGGGTTCGCTGCCGTTCGCGCAGGGTGAGGGCATCGCCCAGTACACGTCCGACCGCAGGTTCGTCGACATCGTCGCCGAACGGCTACGTGGCGCTGCTGACGAACGTCCGGAGATCTCCCTCGGCGCAATCGCCACCCTCCTCTCCATCACCCGCAACGCCCCGGGCTGGTTTCTGCAGAACCTGCGGTCGCCCCAGCCGCGCGCCGCGGTGCAGACCTTCCTCGACATCTACTCGCGACCGTCGCTGAACTGGGACGATCTTGCCGGCCTGCGCGCCCGCACCGCTCTTCCGATCGTGCTGAAGGGCGTGCTGCACCCCGACGATGCGCGTCGCGCCGTGGACGCCGGGGTGGACGGCATCATCGTCTCCAACCACGGCGGTCGGCAGGTCGACGGCGCGATCAGCACGATCGACGCTCTCGACACCATCGCGCCGGTCGTCGACGGTCGCATCAAGGTCCTCATCGACTCCGGGATCTACACCGGTTCCGACGTGTTCAAGGCGCTCGCACTCGGGGCCGACGCCGCCTGCATCGGACGACCGCACATGTACGGCCTGGCGCTCGCGGGAGCCGACGGTGCCCGCGACGCGGTCGCCGACATCATCGCCGAGCTCGACCTCACCCTCGGACTGTCCGGGCACACCGACGTCGCCGACCTCGACCGCGAGGCGCTGCGCCGGATGTAGGCCGTCTGGCGGCTGTCCGAGAGAAGAGGCCCACTGCTCCCTGAGGAGCGCCCGGAGCTTGCGGAGGGTGCGTCACGAAGGGTCTGCCCGCAACTCGCCAGGACCCTTCGTGACGCTCGCAAGCTCGCTCCTCAGGGGGCGGGTCGTGACGCTCGCAAGCTCGCTCGTCAGCGGGCGGGGATGCTCAGACCAGCGGCCGCCCGGTGCGCATGCGCCAGCGGACGTCGGCGAGCAGGACGTTGAACGGGAATGCGCGCACCCACTTCGGGGCCCGCGTGATGATCGCGCGCAGGACCGCGTTGTGCTTGTCGAAGTACAGCTCCTGCCACGGCGAGAGTTGCACGCGCATCTTGCGGCGGAAGTTCTCCGGCAGGAAGCCGATGGCCATGATCTCGAAATGCCAGCCGAAGAGCCGCGAGATCACCGGGCCGAGGAACTCGGCGCGCGCGATCGACATCAGGTACTCGCGGATGGTGTCGTCGATCGCGAGCGTCTCGACCGTGTCGTTCCAGTAGGTCTCGAAGTCCTCGCGGGTGGCGGGCCACATCTCGCGGGGGACCTGCAGCGTCGTGCCCAGAACGGCGCCGGCCTGATAGCGCTCGTCGGTCACCTCGGTGACCCCGCCGAAGATGCGATGGACGTCCTCGGTGCCTCGGTACAGACACGCGGCGACCCACAACTGCAGCTTCGGATCAAAGGCGTTGTACTTCACCGGGCTGTTGGCGGTCGAACGGACCTGCGCATGGGCCTTGCCGATGGCCTTGCGGTAGGCCTTCCGGTCTTTGGCGCTACCGAGTCCGGCGACGGCGAGGTAGCTCAACGTGGTGCGGCCGCGCTTCATCGGATGCTTGAACAGGTTTCCCGAGTCGACGCGGCTCTCGTACACGCCGTAACCGACCGCGGGGAGGCTGAGCTGCATGATCACGTTCGCCGCGCCCGCGATCACACCGATGCCGAGCGGGTCGAGGTCGCTGGTGGGGAGTGCATCGAGCTCTGCGCGGGACATACGGGCGGAGGAGGGGAGGAACTCGGTGTCGGGGCGCTCCGCGGTGAGAAACTCCTGCACTTCGGCGGTCACATCCGTCACCGGTTGTGCTGACAGTGCCGAACTTCCACTGGTGATAGGCTCCGTTGCCATCGAACACCCCTCCTGCTCGAATTCTGGAAACGTCTGTTTCCCGTTTTATGACACACCTAACTTACCGGGGTGTCAAGATAGGAATCATGGGACGAGCACCATCGACCCCGGACAGCCGTTCCGGTGCGGACTCCGACGCGGCCGGCACGCTTCGGGCCTATGGCGGCGAGGGCGGCGACACCCGGGTCGCGCGGCGTCGATCCGCCCTCATCGATGCAGGACTGGATCTGCTCGGCGCCGATGACGTGGGCGCGGTGACCGTGCGCGGCGTGTGCCGGCAGGCCGGACTCACCGCCCGTTACTTCTACGAGAGCTTCGAATCCGTCGATCAGCTGGTCGGCGTCATGTACGACGAGGTCATCGAAGAGATCGCGCAAGCCAGTCTGGCAGCCTTCTCCGAGGGGGCCAGCATGCGTGCGAAGGTCGCCGGTGCGGTGTCGGCGATCGTCGACGTCATCGACGCGGACCGCCGCAAAGGCAGGCTGCTCTTCTCGCAGGCGCTTCTGAGTCCGGTCATCGCGGCCAAGCGCATGGAGTCGACGACGTTGTTCGCCGGCCTCACCCTGCAGAGCACGTCGGCCATTCTCGACGTCCACGTCGGGCCGGCGGCAGCGGTCGGCGTTGCGCACTATCAGGTCGGCGGTCTGAGCCGGTTGCTCGCGGCGTGGCTCGAGGGCGAGGTCGAACTCGGCAAGGCCGACGTGGTGGATCTGAGCATCGCGCTGCTCGTCTCACCCGCCGAGATGCTCGAGAAGAGTCTCTCGCGTCGCACCGGCGATGCGGAGTAGGTCCGCATGTCGGGATATGTTTGATGGCATGAGTGGCGGAACCGGCGAAGCAGACATCCGTCCGGCGACGCGGCCACTGGGCGGCTGGCGGGATTACGGCGAGCCCGAACTGCCGGTCCCGTTGGCGGCGGCGCTGGCGGCGTTCGCCGAACAGGGCTACCACGGGACCTCGGTCCGGGAGATCGCCGCGCGGGCCAATTTGTCGGTGCCAGGGCTCTATCACCACTACCCGTCGAAGCAGTCGTTGCTGCAGGGGCTCCTCGAACGCACGATGACCGACCTCCTGGCACGCTCGGAGGCCGCGATCGTCGAGGCGGGTCCCGAGCCGATCCGGCAGTTCGACGCCGTCGTCGAGTCGCTTCTGCGGTTCCACATGTATCGCCGCGAGCAGGCGTTCGTCGGTTCCACCGAGATCCGCAGCCTCGACGACAACTACCGGCCCACCTACATCGGACACCGGGACCGCCAGCAGCGGATGGTCGACGTGATCGTCTTCGCCGGCGTCGAAACGGGTGAGTTCACCACCGAGTATCCGAAAGATGCGGCGCGTGCCGTGGCCACCATGTGCGTCGGGGTGTCCACCTGGTTCAAGCTCGACGGTCTGCTGGGTCCGGACGAACTCATCGCGCGCAATCTCCAGATGGCCCGCGCGCTGGTCGGGTATCGCACACCCTGACGGCCGTCGCGCAGGGCGCCGTCTGCTGGGCCGCTTGACCCGGCGGGTATCGCCTGGCAAGGTATGCAACGCCGAGCGATCGATCGGTCGGTGTTCGGGGATCCCCACCCTGCTCATGCGTTAAGGAGTCACCATGCCCATAGACCTGCGGCACGACGACGACGTGCTCGACGTCGTCGCGAAGACCGAGGCCTTCGTCCGCGACTACGTCCTGCCCATCGAGGACGAGGCGGCCGGTGACATCACGGCGGCCGGTGGTGACGACATCCGTCGCGAGATGAACGCCAAGGCCAAGGAGGCAGGGGTCTTCGGCCCGCATGCCCCGGTCGAGTACGGCGGACTCGGTCTCAACATGTGTGACCGCGCGCCGGTGTTCGAGGCGGCCGGGTATTCGACGTTCGGTCCGATCGCGCTGCACATCGGTGCGCCGGACGAGGGCAACGTGCACATGCTCGCGCACATCGCGAGCGAGGATCAGCGGCAGAAGTACCTCGCCCCGCTGGCCGCTGGAGATGTCCGTTCGGCGTTCGCGATGACCGAACCGGCTCCGGGCGCCGGTTCGGATCCCAACGCGCTGCGCACGGAGGCCGTCCGTGTGGACGGCGGCTGGAAGATCAACGGCGACAAGCACTTCATCACCGGCGCCGACGGTGCGGGCTTCTTCATCATCATGGCGCGGACCTCGGGCGCGCCCGGTGACCGCGGCGGCGCAACCATGTTCCTCGCGCCCGCCGATGCGCCCGGGTTGACCGTCGGGCGCCACATCAACACTATCGACAAGGCGATGATCGGCGGTCACTGCGAGGTGACCTTCACCGACCTCTTCGTTCCCGACGAGGACATCCTCGGCGAGGTGAACGAGGGTTATCGCTACGCCCAGGTCCGGCTCGGGCCGGCTCGGATGACCCACGTGATGCGCTGGCTCGGCTCGGCGAAGCGCTGCCAGGACGTCGCCGTCGACTATGTCTCACGCCGTGAGGGATTCGGTGGCCGCCTCGGAGATCTGGGCATGATCCAACAACTCGTCGCCGACAACGAGATCGACCTCGCCGCGACTCGCGCGTTGCTGCTGAAGGCCTGCCACGAGCTCGATCTGGGCAACCACGCGTCGGACGAGACATCGATCGCGAAGACCTTTGCTGCCGAGGCGTATTCGCGGATCGCCGATCGCAGCATCCAGATGTGTGGCGGGCTCGGTGTGTCCGCCGACCTCCCGCTGGCCCGCCTGTCGCAGGAACTCCGGCCGTTCCGCATCTACGACGGCCCGTCCGAGGTCCACCGGTGGGCGATCGCCCGTCGCGCCGTCGGGCGTGCGAAGAAGGCCCAGCAGGCGCTCGAGGCGAAGGCATCGGCGGGTGCCCGATGACCGCCACGGACGCAGCACTCGACCAGGATCGCCTGCGCCGGTTGCTGATCGACAACGGAGTCGAGCCCGCAGGTGAGCTGACCATCGACCTCATCAGCGGCGGCAAGTCCAATCTCACCTACACGGTCACCGACGGCGTGACCACGTGGGTGGCGCGCCGACCGCCGACCGGCGGACTGACGCCGTCGGCTCACGACATGGGCCGTGAATGGGCGGTCACCAGTGCGCTGCAGTCGACGTCGGTCCCGGTTGCGCGGACCGTCGCTTTCGACGCCGACGGCTCGGTCATTGGTGCGCCGTGCACCGTGGTGGAGTTCGTGGACGGCCGCGTCGTCCGGACCGCGGAAGACCTCGACGCCTACTCAGACGACGAGGTCGCCCGCAATCTCGACGCCTTGGTGCAGACGTTGGCCGACCTGCACGCGGTGGACTATCGCGAGGTCGGGCTTGGCGAGTTCGGTCGGCCCGCGGGTTTCGCCGCCCGCCAGGTGAAACTGTGGGCGCGGCAGTGGGGGCACGTGAAGACGCGTGAACTCCCCGACGTCGAGCGTCTCGTCGACGCGCTCGCCGCGCGAGTTCCGAAGCAGGCGCGAGAGTCGGTGGTGCACGGTGACTTCCGGGTCGACAACACGATCATCGACGCCGACGACCCGGCCCGGATCGCGGCGGTCGTCGACTGGGAGATGTCGACCCTCGGAGATCCGCTCACCGATGTCGCGCTGATGTGCGTCTACCGCACCGGCGCCTTCGACCAGGTTCTCGGCTTCTCCGCGGCCTGGACCAGTGACCGTTATGCGTCGGTCGACGAGATCGCTCAGAAGTATTCGACCGCAACGGGTGTCGACCTGGGTGACTGGGACTTCTACCTGGGGTTGGCGAACCTGAAGCTCGGCGTGATCGCCGAGGGGATCACCTACCGCGCACTCTCGGGGGCGTCGTCGGGCGACGGCGCCGAAAAGGCTGCCGAGGCGACGGCGGCGTTCATCGCCGACGGCCTAGGCCACATCAGCTGATCGAGCAACGGCGTCAACAGAACACAGTCGCGCGGTGCGCGCACCGAAGGGGGTAGGCAATGAGTGAATCGGACAACAATCGTTCTGCGCTGGTGACCGGGGCGTCGAGGGGGATCGGTGCGGCCATCGCCGACCGGTTCGCCGCCGACGGCTGGGACCTGACCATCAGTGCCCGTGGTCGAGAAGCGTTGGAGAAGAAGGCGGCCGAGCTTCTCGAGCGTGGCGCCGGGCGGGTGGAGGTCGTCCCCGCCGACATGACCGACGCCGACGCCATCAGCGCGCTCGGTACGGCTCATGCGGAGGCATTCGGGCGGTTCGACGCGCTGATCGTCAACGCCGGGATGGGCTCGAAGGGGGCGATCGCCGACCTCCCGGTGAAGCGATTCGACCGGCTGTATGAAGTGAATGTCCGCGCTCCCTACATCCTCCTTCAGTCCGCGCTGCCCGCCCTGCGCGCCACCGCAGAGGCCCATGGGGCCGCGAAAGTCATTGCCGTGGCGTCGATCACCGGCGTCTATCCGGAGCCGGAGCTGTCCGCCTACGGTGCCACCAAGGCGGCGCTCATCTCGTTGTGCGAGACGTTCAATCTCGAGGAGTCACGCAGCGGGGTCAGCGCGACGACGATCGCACCGGGCTACGTCAACACCGACATGACCGACTGGCTCAAAGACCGCATTCCTGCCGACGAGATGATCACGGCCGACGACATCGCGGTGATCGCCCACTCGATCACCCAGCTGTCGCGGTACGCGGTGCTTCCGAACGTTGTCATCACCCGACCCGGCGAGAACCTGCACCGGGCGTAGGTTTTGAGCCGCACTGCTCCCTGAGGTGTGAGCGGAGCGAGCCTCGAAGGGTCACCGGAAGGTCGCGATCCCGCCGTCGCGGTCCGACAGGTGACCGTGCTCGTTGAACGACACCACCGAGACGCCGCTGCGTCCGACGATCAGTTTGCTGATCGACGCGTTGACCATCGTGCGGGCCATCGCCGACCAGGTCTCGTCGGGGATGCCCCACAACTGGGCGATCCACTGGGTGATGGTGCCGGCCGAGGACACCACGAGCACCGTCTGACCCGACCCGGCGAGCTCGGTGGCGCGGGCGGCCGCGTCGGAGACGCGCGCCTTGAACTGGGGGTAGCTCTCGGCGGGGCCGCCGTCGAGGCCAGGAGCTGCGTCGTGCTCGCCGGCCGCTATCCAGGCCGCGAGCCCCTTGTCGAGCTGTTCCTGGTAGCTGCGGCCGTCGCGATACATCTCCGGCGTGGCCTCGCCGACCAGTGCGGGCAGTGAGTACTCGTTCCACCCCGGGTCGACGTGCGGCTGAGGTCGACCGGTGTCGAAAGCCCCCAGCACGCCGCTCAGCGTCTGCTGCTGGCGCGGGAGGTCGCCACTGGCGGCTGCGGTGAAGGTGCCGATCTGCCCGGCGAGGAATCCACCGGACAGCGCGGCCTGTGTGGCCCCGGCCGTGGTGAGACCGCCGGGTCCGTTGCTCAGATCGTCGGTGGCGTCGGCGATGCCATACGCCAATGCGTTCGCCTGACCATGACGAACCAGATAGATCACACCCATTCCTGCACCCTATGTCGGCTTCGATGAGTTCGAGGCGTCGGGCCGGTCAGTATCAGCGACCCCGAGATGTCTGGAGTGCGCCCGTGACGCCGATGCTGTTCGTCAACCTGCCCGTCGTAGACGTCGCGCGGTCTCGTCGGTTCTTCGGATCGCTCGGCTTCCACTTCGACGAGATCTTCTGCGATGCCGGGAGCGCGTGCATGATGATCAACGACTCGGCGATGGTCGTGCTCATGCAGCGACGACGATTCGCCGGCTACGCGGCCACCGCAGTCGCCGACCCACTGCAGGGCCGCGAGTCGTTGCTGGCCATTTCCGCTGACAGCCGCGCACACGCCGACCGGCTCGCCGAAGCGGCACTCGGTTGCGGCGGCCGGGAACTCCGCGCAGCCGAGGACCTGGGCTTCATGTACTGCCGCAGTTTCTGTGACCCGGACGGTCATGCCTGGGAGATCGTGTGGATGGACCCCTCGCAGATCCCGAAGACCGCTGACGACTGATCGGCGCCGCGCGAACCGGACGGTCTCAGTGCCAGGGGCTCGGCGACGTGCGTGCCGGTGCGTCGTACGGGGTCGCCGGCAGACCGAAGCGTGCGAAATCGCTCTCCATGTCGTCGCTGAAGAAGGCGACGACATGGCTGACCTTGGCTGTCTGCGGGTCGATCTCGAGCACCTGGAGCTGGAACGGTCGGTGGACGCCGTCCGGTTCGCGCATGTACAGCCCGTAGGCCGGCTGCCCGTTGGCTGTCGTGGGCAGCATGATCTGATCGCCCGCCTTCTCGGCCGGACAGTTGCAACGGATGAGGGTTCCGATGCTCTCTGCGCCCTGGTACCAGCCGGTGAAGGGCGGCATCTCCCAGATCGCCTTGTCGGTGAAGAGCTCCACCATCGCGTCGACGTCGTAGCGTTCGAAGGCCGACACGTAGCGGGCCAGCAGCTCGCGCTTGGCGGCGTCGTCGAGTGTCGTCGCGGCGTCGACTCCGACCGAATCCTGCTGCGGGTGTGCGGTCTTGACCTGCTCGCGGGCCCGCTGCAGCAAACTGTTCACGGTGGCGGTGGTGACACCGATGGTGTCGGCGACCTCGGCGGCGCGCCACTGCAGCACGTCGCGGAGGACGAGGACTGCGCGCTGCCGTTCGGGTAGATGCTGCAGTGCCGCGATGAACGCCAGCCGTACCGACTCGCGGGCGCCGACCACGTACGCGGGGTCCGCGTCGTCGCCGGGCGCGATCTCGTCGGCCGTGCCGGCATACGGCTCGAGCCAGGGCACCTCGTGGTTCTGCAGCAGGTCGTCGGTCGGGTCGAAGGCGTCGCCACCGAGGCCGGAGGGGAGGGGGCGTCGTTGTGAACTCTGCAGAGCGGTCAGACACGTGTTGGTAGCGATCTTGTGCAACCACGTGCGCACGGACGCCCGATGGTCGAACTTCCCGTAGCCCTTCCATGCGCGGAGGAAGGTCTCCTGGGCTAGATCCTCGGCGTCGTGGTGGGACCCCGTCATCCGGTAGCAGTGCGCGATGATCTCGCGGCGGAACGGCTCGCTGACCTCGAGAAACTCGGTGTCGGTCGCGACGCTGGACTCAGCCGCGGGGCTGGTTGTGGTCATGCTCACAATTTACCGGGGTGCACCGACAGGCTCGACCCGAGTGGCCAAGCCGACCACGGTCCGCTTCTCCATCGGTTCGCAGGTCGAGTGACCGGACGCCGGACGAGTTCGGATCAGGCTGAGTGCAACCCCTGTCCGCGTCGCGCCACGGGCCTATTCTCGCCGGTGGACGCGTGTGCGACCGGTCGTCGGTGCCCGTGACCAGGGGTGGGACGGGCTTGCCGGTACGGGGCCGCGTTGCTAGCTTGATCCGCATGACAAGTGCCGACCACAGGCTCACGGAGGTCACCTACGTGACCACCGCGCTGGGCTGTCGTCTGCCGCTTGCACGCGTTCTCTGTTGTAGTCGTCGAATGCGCTGACCGACCCCCGCCGAGTCAATCTCCTCCCCGGGGCGTCGCTTCTCGAGTCTCTTCTCAGAGCACCAGCTTCCGGCTTCCGCCCCGCGATGCGCGGGGTCTTTCGACGAGGACGATCATGACCGCCACACTGCCCGAACTCTCCACCCGTACTTTGCGCAACGCCCCCGCCTCTCCTGTCCGGCGTCAGCCGGTCACCCGCGCGGTGCGTCGTGCTCCTCAGGGCACGCGCCAGCCCGTACCGTTGACTTCCGTACCGCCGACTCGGACCCCGGGTCCGGTCGCCGACCGACGCGGACCAGTGAAGGGGGACCAGCGGGTGCACGTCGCAACGCCGCGCCTGGAGTTGTCGACCAAACCCGCGGCGCTCGTCCTCCGGGCCGCCCGGTTGTCCGGCCCGCTGTTCCGCGACGATGCGGCCGAGCGCACCGGGCTCAGCATCTCCACGGTCAATCGCCAGGTCAGTGCGCTGTTGAAGGCGGGATTGATCCGCGAACGGGCCGACCTTGCGCCCTCGGGCGCCATCGGGCGGCCGCGGTTGCCCTTCGAGGTCAACATCTCCGAGTTCCTCACCCTCGGTATCCACATCGGATACAAGGTCACCGCGATCACCACCCATGACCTGCTGCATCGCGTCGTCGGGGCCATCCAGATCCCTACCCCGCATGCCGATTCACCGGAAGAAGCACTCACCGCCATCGGTGTCAGCGCACGGCGTTTCGCCGAGCGCTGGACGGGCCGGCGGGTGCTGTGGGTCGGTGTCGCGCTCGGTGGGCGCGTGGCCGACGGCGGGATCGTCGACCATCCCCGGCTCGGCTGGGAGGGCGCACAGGTCGGCCGGACGATCGCCGAGGCCGTCGGACTGCCGGTGTCGGTTGCGTCCCACGTCGAGGCCATGGCAGCCGCCGAACTCGTGCTCAACCCCGACGACCAGCAGTCGAGCTTCCTGTACTTCTACGCGCGCGAGATGCTCGGCATCGCGTTCAGCGTCGGCGGGACCGTGCACACGCCGACCGCGGGACCGCCGGTGATCGGTCACTTCCCGACCGGATCGACCACGTTGCTCGACCCGAACCGGACGGGGCGCCTGGAGCCCGCGGTGAGCGACACCGGTGTCGTGGAAGCTGCACGCGCACTCGGCCTCTCGGTAGCCGATGTGGAAGATGTCCACGCCCTGGCCCGCAGCGGTGACCTCACGGCACGTCGTCTGCTCGAAGAGCGGGCGGAGGTGCTCGGACGTACGGTCGGGCTGATCGCCGACATCTTCAATCCCGATCACATCATCCTCGGCGGACAGGCGTTCACCGATTACGCGGCCGGCCTGCCGACGGTCGCGAAGGCCGTGCGCAAGACCTCGATCGTGAGCAAACGGGATGTGCGCGTGTCACATTCGGGAGCGACCGTGCAGCAGCAGGCCGCCGGCGCGGTGTCTCTCGACGCGATATACAGCGACCCGCTGCAAGCAATCACGTTGACTGCCTGAGCGGGTCGCGTCGACGAACCTCGGTCGGGTGGTGGTCTAATCCGAGGTTCGCTTGTTGTAGGCGCGCAGCGCGAACGGCGCGAAGATGAGCGTCAGCGCGACCGTCCAGATCAGGGTGGCGAGGACCGGATATTGCAGCGGGAGAGCCGCATCCGGACCGAATGCCGGGCCGTTACCCCACAGCACACGCAATGCCTGGACCAGTGACGACATCGGGTTCCATTCGGCGATCGTCCGGAGCCAGGTGGGCATCGGCTCGGTCGGGACGAACGCGTTCGACAGGAACGTGATCGGGAACAGGACCGAGAACATGAAGCCGTTGACGGCCTCGACCGTCCGCAGCCACGAACCGATGAGGATGCCGAACCAGATCATCGCGAAGCCGAAGAGCAGGAGCAGCGCGAATGCGAGGACCGCCTCACCGAACGAGCCCCGGATCCGCCAGCCGATGGCCAGGCCGGTCACGGCCATGACGACGATGCCGATCGAACTGTGGAGCAGGCTGGCGATACTGCGTCCGATCAACACCGACGACCGTTGGATGGGCAGTGACCGGAACCGGTCGATGATGCCCTTCTCAAGGTCGGCGGTGATGCCCGTGGACACGATGAACGCGGTGAACACGATCGTCTGACCCATGATGCCCGGGAGCAGGAACTCCTTGTACGACGCCGAGTCGGTCTGGATCGACGCGCCGAACACGTACGCGAACAGCAGCACGAACATGATCGGCTGAATGGTCACGTCGGAGAGCATCTCCGGCATCCGTTTGGTGTGGATCATGTTGCGCTTCACCATGATCCACGCCTGTTGCCAGATCGTGGTGGGGTGGATCCGCGGCTTGTCCGCGACCACAGCGTGGGTCTGTGCCGTGGTGGTCATCAGGAACGCTCCTCGTCGGTGGTGTTGTCGGTGTCGTCGGTGTTGCTCGACTCCTCGGCGCGGTGGCCGGTGAGGGAGAGGAAGACGTCGTCGAGGCTCGGCCGGGAGAGTCCGAAGTCGTCGACGGAGATGCCACTCTCGTCGAACCAGGCGGCGACGCGGGGCAGGTCGCCCAGGCCGGCTGCGGCTGTCGTGAGCCGGCGGGCCGCCACGTCGACGAACACCTCCGCCCCGTTCTTGCGCAACAGCGACTCGGCGGTCGTCAGGTCGTCGGCGTGCGAGACGGTCAGCACCAGGCTGGCCGAACCGGCCTGCTCCTTGAGCTGCAGTGACGTGCCGTGCGCGATGATGGTGCCCTTGTCGATGACGACGATGTCGTCGGCGAGTTGGTCGGCCTCCTCCAGATACTGCGTGGTGAGCAGCAACGTGGTTCCGTCGGCGACCAGATCGCGCAGGACGTCCCAGAGTTCGGAACGGCTGCGCGGGTCGAGGCCGGTGGTCGGCTCGTCGAGGAAGAGCACCGGTGGCGTGGCCAGCAGGCTGACCGCGAGGTCGAGTCGGCGGCGCATTCCGCCGGAATAGGACTTGACCTGTTTGTCACCGGCCTCTGAGAGGGAGAACTGCTCGAGGAGTTCCTCCGATCGACGCGCGAGGGTCTTGCGTCCGATGCCGTACAGACCGCCGATCATGCGGAGGTTCTCGCGGCCGGTCAGGATCTCGTCGACCGTGGCCGCCTGGCCGGTGAGGCCCATGTTCTGGCGGACCATCCCGGGCTGTTCCCGGACGTCGTAGCCGGCGATGCGGGCTGTCCCGCTCGTGGGCGGCGACAGGGTGGTCATCATTCGGACAGTGGTGGTCTTGCCGGCGCCGTTGGGGCCCAGCAGGCCGAGCACGGAACCCCGCGGCACGGTGAAACTGACGCCGTCGACCGCCGTGAAATCGCCGAAGCGTTTTACGAGGTCGATGGCCTCGATGGCGACATCGGCCGTCGCGACTTCTCCCGGCGCGGTGGTGGGAACTGTGACTGAGCTCATGTTTCTCCACGGTATAGAGGGGGTGTGACAGCCGCGACCGAATTACGTGGCGCGCGGGTGACGTCAGGGAACAATTCAGGGCATGTTCGGGGTGTGGCGATCTCGTACTCGAAGTCAGACCGTCTGCCCGCACCGAATTCATCGGTTGCGGGGCTGCGAATCCGACGGTCGGACCGAAACCGAGCGTAAGACTTCAAGTTGAGTTGAAGTCAACCTTTTTGAGATCCGTGCCTGCGGATGCCGGAGACCGATATCTCCGCATATGCGGATAAGATGTCGTCGTGACCGCTATTCGGATCAAAGACGCAGCCACTCTGCTCGGCGTCAGTGACGACACGGTTCGACGGTGGGTGGCCACCGGCGTCTTGGAACAGTCCGATGGCGGACCGGTCGCCACCGTTGATGGCGCACGGCTCGCCGCGCTGGCCCGCGAGCGCGCGGTGGCACCGGACGACGGGGCATCGGTCGGACGCTCGGCGCGTAATCGGTTCACCGGTCTCGTCACCGATGTCCGCACGGACGCGGTGATGGCTCAGGTGACCCTGCAATGCGGTCCGTTCGAGGTGACGTCGTTGATGAGTGCGGACGCAGTTCACGAACTCGATCTACGGCCCGGCGTCGTGGCCACGGCCGTCGTCAAGGCGACGACGGTGATCGTCGAGACCAACAGGGAGGCCAGATGAGGAGGTCCATCGTCGCGGTCGCCGCGGCCGGACTGCTGATCGTGGCAGGGTCCTCGTCCGGTGGCTCAGATGCCGGCGGGTCTGCGGCCTCGACCCTCGACATCTCGGCGGCGGCGTCGCTGAAGACGACGTTCACGGCGATCGCCGATGAGTTCGAGGCACAGCACGACGGCGTCACGGTACGACTCTCGTTCGACGGATCGTCGACGCTGGCCAACCAGATCCAGCAGGGGGCGCCGGCCGATGTGTTCGCGAGCGCCGACGAGAAGAACATGCGCAAGCTGGGTGATCTCGCCGTCGACCCGGCGGTCTTCGCCACCAACACACTCGTGATCGTCACGGCGCCGGGCAATCCCCGCGGGATCCGGTCATTCTCCGATCTGAACAAGCCTGACGTCACGACGGTCATCTGCCAGTCGGCTCAACCGTGCGGCGCCGCGACCGAGACCGTCGAGCGCAACACCGGTGTCACCATCGACGCCGCCTCGGAGGAACAGTCGGTGAGCGCGGTGCTGACCAAGGTGACGACCGGCCAAGCGGATGCGGGCGTGGTGTATGTGACCGACGCGCGCGGAGCCGGCGACAGGGTGGCCACCGTGACCGATCCGGCATTCGCCGCCGTGGTCAACTCCTATCCGATCGCGGCGCTCGCCGGCGCCGGGGATGGCGAACTCGCCACGCAGTTCGTCGACCTCGTCCTGGGCGCGGACGGTCAGCGCTTCCTGCGCGACGCCGGGTTCGGGGCGCCTTGAGCACGGTCCTTCGTTCCCGACGGGACCCGGCGGGGTTGCCCGGTTGGACGTACGGCTTGGCACTGATCGGCGTCGTGTTGATCGTGCTACCTCCGCTGGCGCTGCTCTTCCGTTCGCCGTGGGGCACCTTCGTCGACCAGATCTCGTCGCCCTCGTCGCTCGACGCGCTGCGGTTGTCACTGATCACCGCCGCGTGCAGCACCGCCATCTGCCTGATGGTCGGGGTGCCGATGGCACTGGTGTTCGCGCGATACGACGGTCCGGTGATCCGGGTGCTCCGCGCACTCGTGTTGTTGCCCTTGGTCTTACCGCCCGTGGTCGGTGGTCTTGCCCTGCTGTACACCTTCGGCCGGCTCGGGGTCGTCGGTGAACATCTGCATGCGGCCGGCATCGACATCGCTTTCACGACAACGGCGGTGGTACTGGCGCAGAGTTTCGTCGCACTGCCCTTCCTCGTGATCAGCGTCGAGGGCGCGGTGCGCGTCGTCGGGACGCGATACGAGGAGGTCGCCGCGACCCTGGGTGCGGGGCCGACTCGGACGCTCTGGCGGGTCACGCTCCCGTTGGTCCTGCCGTCTCTGTTCGCGGGTCTCGTGCTCGCGTTCGCGCGGGCGCTGGGCGAGTTCGGTGCGACGATCACGTTCGCCGGCAACGCGCCCGGGGTGACCCAGACCGCGCCACTTGCGATCTATGTGTCGGCCATCGACGACCCACAGGCCGCGATCCCGTTGTCGCTCATCCTGGTTGTCGTATCCCTGATCGTGGTCGTCGGAGTGCACAGCCGCCGTTCGCGCGTCGGGGGTGGTTTGTGACCGGCGCGGATCTGGAGGTGATCATCGACCTCGAGGTGCCCGCGTTGCGGGTCGAGCACCGGTTCGCCGCGGGCGCGACCACCGCGGTCGTCGGGCCCAACGGCGCCGGCAAGTCGACGATGCTGCGCGCGATCGCCGGACTGGTGCGCGGCGACGATCGGTCCCGGATAGTGCTCGGCGACAGGGTGTTCTGTGACGCGACGACCTTCGTGCCGCCCAGCCGGCGCGGAATCGCATTACTGTCACAGGACGCGCGGCTGTTCCCACATCTGACGGTCGCCGACAACGTGGCGTTCGCGCCCTCGGCGCAGCGTCTCTCGAGGTCGGAGATCAGGGCACGAGTGGAACGCTGGCTGACGGCAACGGAGGTCACCGACCTCGCCGACCGTAAACCGCACCAGCTCTCCGGCGGCCAGTCGCAGCGGGTTGCTATCGCCCGAGCGCTGGCGGCGCAGCCCCGAATCCTGCTGCTGGATGAACCGTTTCGGGCCCTGGACGTCGACGTCGCGAGCCGATTGCGGGCGCTGTTGCGCACACTTCTCGCCGATCGGGACCGCACGACGATCATGGTCACCCACGACTCGGTGGACGCTCTCGGGTTGGCCGACGACATCCTGGTCCTCGAGGACGGTCGCGTCGTCGAATCCGGTCCGACGCGTGCGGTTCTGGCACGACCCACCAGTCGTTTCGCGGCGTCGCTGTCCGGGCTCAACCTGTTCGTGGGACGCATGGACGCGGGCGACGCCGTCGTCGACGCCTCCGGCAATCGGGTCGTCGGCGGTGTCGAGGTCGATGGACCCTCACCGGGGGCCGGGGCAGCGGCCACGTTCTCGCCGCGCGCCGTCGCCGTCTATCTCGAAGCGCCGCATGGCAGTCCGCGTACGACGCTGGCCGCGACCGTCCGTGACGTCGCGCCCCGGGGTGACCACGCCGTGATGACCGCCGAGGTGGGCGAGCAGATCGTCGCCGCCGAGGTGACCTGGGCGGCGGTCGCTGACCTCGGACTCGTCACCGGACTGGCGGTCTACCTGGTGGTCAAGGCGAGTGAGGTGCGGATCAGCGGCGTAGGGCCCGGTTCGCTCTGACCGGCGAACCTCAACTCGACCGATGGACTTCGATCGAAGTCTTTCGGTCGAGTTGAGGTCTGGGGGTTGGGCTTGGGTCAGGGCTCGTCCCTTCAACCGGCTATCGTGTGGCCGCAGAACAGGCCGGCGAAGAATGCGATGCCAGACGGAAGGCAGATCGCAGTGTTGACGAGGTAGCTGGTCGTGTCCGACACCGACCGTGAGAAGCGTGCTGAGAACGCTTCCGCCGGCAGGTGACCTTCGGCGTGCCTATGCCGTCCGACATACTGACGACTCATCGATCGGACTGTCCGTCCATCAGGGTTCCGGGCGAGGGACGTTGGCTTCTGACGTCGTGATTCGATTCCATACTGCTCCCTGCGACTTGACGATGCGCGCCGCGTCATCGTCGCGCCGAACACAAACTGCGACACAGGGCTCGACCGCCGGACTGCGATCGAAGTCGAAGAGTCGGCGTGAGGTTCACCGGTAGCTCTCGGCGCCGTGGTCAGGACGTGCTGGTGAAGTAGGCCAGGACCAATCCAAGTATGAAACAGAGGATCGGGTAGGTGACGAACATCGAGAACCTCCCACTGAAGTAGGTCCTCAGTTCCCGCCACTTGTTGTTGTCGTCGTCCGCAGCCAACGGTCCTCCATCTCGGTGATCTCGCTGATTACCCGGTCCCAATCGGCGATCGGGACGGTACCCGTGAACAGGGACAGCATCGAGTTCCCCTCCGATCCGCGATAGGCCAACTGTGATCGGCGAAGGCGCAACTCGCGACCTTCGGCTGTGTAGTTTCCGTCGTCCACACATAGATAGCCGTCTCGGTGCGTACTGTGGCTCAGCACTGTAGCGTTTTGCAGCGCCGCTATGTCCAGCGTGGTATCGAGTGTGTCCAGTCGGAGTACGTCAATGGGGCCCAGGTCGAGATATTGGACCACTACGTTCGAGACGAACTCTGGAACCGGACTCTCCGAACGTAGGAGGACTCGACTTGCGCTAGCTTCGTGAGCGGTCTCGGTGTCCATGTCATACCAGGCCGGTGCCGGCAAGAAGTCCAGCGTCGGCGTCGAAGCGCGGAGCGTCGCCGTGCTGCCGAGATTCACGATCGCGTACTCGATTGCAGCGATCACGTGCTTGCTCTTGTCACGACAGAGCTCCTCCGGTGAGCAGACCGAGAACAAATGCGAGGGATGCCGGCAGGCATACCAGCACGTTCTGGAGGCGGGAAGTGACATACGCGGTGTAGTAGTTGGTTGGAAGCCGCCTGGATCGATGACGAGGTCGCCCGACCCTGACCGCCTTTCTGCTGGCCATCATCAGTCGAAAATCCCTTTCACCCACTTGCCGGTTTTGGAACCGAGATTACTGCCGATCGCAGCGCCGATCCCTGCTCCAACTGCTGTGCCAATCGGACCAGCGAACGATCCTATAGCTGCCCCCGCGGCCATGCCGCCGAGCACGCCGCCGCCCACCGCACCAACGCCCGAGGCGACCGCGTCTCCGCCATCCTGTTCACCGCGTTCGTATTTGCTCCATTCGTCGAACGCCGTGACCACCACGCCTCCGACCAAGGAACCGCGATAGAGATTGGTGCCGATCTTGTTGAGACGAGAGAGGTCATCCGGGGTCAATCCCGCGCGTCCCGCTGAATGGCGTCCGCCGGGGCGATCGGTGTCGTAGGCGTAGCGGATATCCTGGCCGCGTTGTTCGAGGGCGCCAAGTGCGGTGGTGACTGCGGGCCCCGCAAGCGAGCTTCCTGCAGGGAGCCCCAACGCGTTCTTGAGGTACTCCAGTCTTGAAGGATCGACGTCTGTGGGCTGCCCGGTTTTCAACTTTTCCAATTGCTCCGGGGTCAGGTTCATTGCGCGAAGGAAGCGCCCCCGCTGCTCCAGAGTTGCCGTGCCATTGCGCACGGCGGCGGCGTCACTGGCCGCGAGACTCGCATCGACGATCCCGCGGTTGACCGCGTTCGCAGCGGGTGTCATGCCGCCGAGTTCACCGAGTGCGGAATTGATCGCGTCTCGGGTCGCGGTGACCGCGTTATCGGCCGCGGTGCCGAGACCGATCAGCGCGGCGTGGTGTTCGTAGGCTCGTCCCGCGTCGTACTCGGCACCCTCGGGTGCGCGACCGGCGTCGAAGTTGACTGTGTACTCGCGGCTTCCGCGGTCGAGGACGTAGCCGTCGGAGTCGGCAAGGCTGGTTCGGGTCTCGAGAGCCTTCATCGCGTCGCGGATGTTGCTCTGTCCGTTCGTGAGTACGGAAGCCAGATCACCGAACTCGTCGGCAACACCGCGAATCCATCGTGTGATCCCCTCCGCGCGATCGTCGGCGGGCCCACGCGCGACCCCCGTCCACTGTGCGCGGGTCAGGTTGATGACGGGATCTCCGGCCTTTGGTGCCTCGACCTCCAGATGTGCCTGCAGTCGAGTGATCCCATTCGCGATCGACGTCATGACCTCGGGGTTCCAGGACATGACGTCGTCATAGCTGGGCGGCACGACCTATTGGACCGACAGCAGAACGCTGAGCGGGACCACGTGGTCGGTCTGCTGTCCTTGCCGTGCGGGATACGCCGTGGCGTCCTTGATCGTGCTCGCACTCGCCTGATCGGTCTCGACGGTGGTGTCTTTGGCACCGAGCACCAGTTCGGAGAACGAGGAAACCGTGCCGGACACATTGGCCAGCGCGGATGCGATCCGTTCGTCCGCACCCGCCGCCACCGCGGACATATCGCTCGAAGCCCCGCGGAACTGTCCGGCCAACTGGCTGAAGGTAGCCGTCGTACCGTCCAGTCCGGCATGCGAGGTGAGTTCCAACGCCATCAGACGAGACGCGCATCTCGAGATCTCCGTCGCTGACGCCCCGACAGCCGCTGGATCGACGATCAAGTCAGACAAAATTCCCCCTTTGACTTCGCGAACCACCATAAATGTTCGACGGAGACGATAGTCGGGCAGGGCGCACACAGCTCGCCACCATCCACAGCCATGAGTCGCTCTGACCGGCGAACCTCAACTCGACCGATGGACTTCGATCGAAGTCCATCGGTCGAAATGAGGTTCGCCAGTGGGTCAGTCGCTCAGCGGACCGTTGTGGTGTGCTTCGAGGACACGGGCCTTGAGGTGTTTGTACCCCCGAACGCGCAGTGTCGGTATCGATTTGAGGTAGAAGCGGTCATCACCGCCGAGCTGATCGGCGATCGCGTCGTCGATGAGTGTGGTTCCGGGACGGGCGGATCCGGCGAGGCGTGAGGCGATGTTCACCGGCTCGCCGAAGACGTCTCCGAGCCGGGCGAGGACGGAGCCGCGCGCCATGCCGACACGCAACGGCGGAAGACTGTCGTCCGTGGAGAGCTGATGGATCTCGAGCGCGGCACTCGCGGCGGCGGGTGCGTCGTCGAAGGTGAACATCACCGCGTCGCCGAGCGTCTTGATAACGCGACCACCATGATCCACGACCACGTCGAAGGTGTCGTCCTCGAACGAACCGAGCAGGGACTCCAGGTCATTCAGATCGATACGCCGGGAAAGGCTTGTATAGCCGACGATGTCGGCGAATCCGACGATCAGGTCGATCTCCTCGTCGTCGGAGTGATCGGTGTGACGCTCGATCGCCTGCGCCATGTGCCGACGCCAGATGAGTTGCTGGATCTGGCCGAGCGCGAGACTCATCTGGTCGAAGTCCCACGGCACCGCGGGGTCGTCGACGATGTCACGCAGCAGGTCGGCCTCCCACTCCGCGAGTCGGGACATCGTCTGTCCGATGGCCCGGGCCATCGCGATCTGGCTGGTCTCCGGCATCGCCGCCGAAGAGGATGCGAACATCCGGAGCGCGGCGAGGTCGCGATCGGAGAAAACCTTGTCCGAGGCCGGTTGACGCACGAAACCGAATGCATTCCAAGCCTTCTCGGCGAAATCGGCGGACAGTCCGAGTTCGGCGACCAGTTCGTCGCGAGTGTAGCGGGGGCGGTCCCGCGCTTCCGAGGCGTCGTTCATCCGATCCGAGTCCCATCTCCGGCGTCGGCTCAGCATAGCGGGCAGACCGGTCCGGCAGGGTCGGTCTAACGCGCGGAGAGCATCCGCATCGTCGCGTCCGATACCGTGCGGATCACGTCGTTGAGAGACAACGGGCCACCCGGGCGGTACCAGCGCCACACACTCCCCAGGACGCCCAGTACGAGACGCGCCTGGAGCATGGCGTCCCCGTCGACGAAATCGCCGGCGTCCATTCCACGCTTGATCAGGTGTGCCCAGTTGCTCTCGATCTCGGCGACCAGTTCGCGCGACCGGACGCGTTCGGCCTCTTCTCCGTCCGACCGGCGAGGAGTACCCAGGATGACAATCTGGTTCTGGACTATTCGTCGCTGCAGCACGTCGACGGTTTCCCCGCGCAGCGATGACGCAACTGCTGAGCCGAAGGCTTCAACCGGGTCAGGAATACCGGCGGTCCCTGCTCGGAATCGCTCGATCGAATCGGCGAGCTGGATGCGCATGATGGTCAGAAGACAGTGTGCCTTCGACTCGAAATAGTGGTAGAGCGCGGTCTGTCCGATGCCGACCTCGTCGGCGATCGATGCCCACTTCGTGTGTTCGTAACCGACTGTGCCGAAGTGTTCTGTCGCGACGGTCAAAATCTGCGCGCGCTTGGATCCGGAACCGTCATCCACAGCTACCGACATCGTGCCCCCTCTCTCGTGCCGGACGTTACAACGTGGACAGCGTCGGTTCATCTGAGCCGCGGCACGAATCAGCGCACTCCGCGTCGGCGCGGATCAGAGCGCGAGCACGCCCTTCATGAGGTACGCCATCCGCGCGGCGAACTGCGGACTCTTCGAGCCACGTCGCATGCGCACGGCGTCGTTGACGATCGAGAGCGCCGCGTGCACGGCGACCGCGCCTTGATCGCGCTTGATCTCCGGATCGACTTGCATGAGCAGATCCACCCAGCGCGCCACATAACGTCGCTGCACGTCGACGAGATCGGTGGCGCTCGCTTGTCCGGCGAGCGCGGGGGAGTTGTTGAAGCTCACCGACAGATCCGGGGTGCTGGTGATCACGTCGACATACGAATCGACGAGCGAGGCAAGCAATTTCGCGGGGTCCGAGGTGGCGCCGTAGGCCGCCATCACCCCCGCCTCCAGGCGCGCGCCGCTACGCTGTCCGATGGCGACGAGGATGGCCAGCTTCGACGGGAAATGTTTGTAGACACTGGGACCCGCGATGCCGACGGCGCCGCCGATCTCGTCGACGCCGACATCGGTGTAGCCGCGGTCGGCGAACAACTCGGCTGCGGCGTCGAGGATCTCGTCACGCCGCGAACCGGGCACGGAGGTGACCGTCGGCGACGTCGCGAACGGCGGTGCCGCAGCGGGGCTCAGGGCGAGAATTCGGCGGATGAGCTTCTCGATCTCGTCACGTGCACGCGCCCCGGACATGCGGGTGTGGTGCACGGTGAGGCTGCCGCTGACGCTCAATACCGCCCACGCCAACTGGACGGCCTCACGGTCGGTCAGATCCGTGCGCCGGGCGGCGAGCGCCGACGCCCAGTGGCCGATCACCTCGCGGGTGCGGACTGCCACCAGTTTGTTCTGTTCGGTGGTGAGGTAGTTGCTGGTCCATCGCCACAGCGATGCCGCTTGGGGACGCTGGACGGCCAGGTCGCAGACCGTCGAGATCAGCGAGTTCGCGTCGACGCCGTCGGCGAGCGCCCGGTCGGTGCAGGACTCGAGATCGTCGACGCCGGCCAGGACCGCCGCGGCCAGCAGCGACTGCTTGTCGTCGAAATGCCGGTACACCGACGGCGCGGTGACCCCCGCCGAGCGCGCGATGTCGGCCAGCGAGACCTGCGCATACCCACGCTGGAGGAAGAGCGCGGCCGCGGAGTCGACGAGCTGTCGTTTGCGGTCGGCGCCCCTGGTGCGGGTGGCGGGTTTGCGGTCAGGCATGGTGAACAGACCATAGCGCACATTCGACAGAACGCCAGACCTCTTGACCACCGGGTATAGCCAAACTAGTTATTCCGCGTTAGCCTCGGTGGGTAACCAACCAGTGGTTCGTGTGAAAGGAACACTTTCGTGCCTGATCAAGCATTCATCTACGAGGCGATCCGTACGCCTCGTGGCAAGCAGCGCGGCGGTTCGCTGCACAGCGTGAAGCCGGTCGACCTGGTCTCCGGTCTCATCAACGAGGTCCTGTCGCGTCACGGCGGCCTCGATCCGGCCGACGTCAACGACGTCATCCTCGGTGTCGTCTCCCCGGTCGGCGAGCAGGGCGCGGTCATCTCGCGCACCGCCGCCCTCAACAGCGGTCTCCCCGAGACCGTCCCGGGAACCCAGATCAACCGCTTCTGCGCCTCGGGTCTGGAGGCCGTCAACCTGGCCTCGGCCAAGGTCGCCTCCGGCTTCGACGACCTGGTTCTCGCCGGTGGCGTCGAGTCGATGTCGCGCGTCCCGATGGGCAGCGACGGCGGTGCGCTGTTCACCGACCCGGCCACCGCATACGACCACTACATCGTCCCGCAGGGTATCGGTGCCGACCTGATCGCCACCATCGAGGGCTTCTCGCGCGAGGATGTCGACGCCTACGCGGCCGAGTCGCAGGCTCGTGCCGAAAAGGCATGGAACAGCGGCTACTTCACCAAGTCCGTGGTTCCGGTCAAGGACATCAACGGCGTCACCGTCCTCGATCACGACGAGCACCGTCGTCCCGGCAGCACCGTCGAGAGCCTCGGCAAGCTGAAGGCCGCCTTCGCCGCCCTGGCCGACATGGCCGGCTTCGACGACGTGGCACTGCAGAAGTACCCGAGCGTCGAGAAGATCAACCACGTCCACACCGGCGGCAACAGCTCCGGCATCGTCGACGGTTCGGGCCTCGTGCTCGTCGGCAGCGAGGAGGCGGGCAAGCGCAACGGCCTGACCCCGCGCGCCCGCGTCGTGTCCTTCGCCGAGATCGGCAGCGAGCCCACCATCATGCTCACCGGCCCGACTCCGGCCACCGAGCTGGCTCTGAAGAAGGCCGGCCTGACGGTTGACGATATCGACGTGTTCGAGCTGAACGAGGCCTTCGCCTCGGTCGTCATGAAGTGGATGAAGGATCTGAAGATCCCGCACGAGAAGGTCAACGTGAACGGTGGCGCGATCGCCATGGGGCACCCGCTCGGTGCAACCGGCGCGATGATCTACGGCACCTGCCTCGACGAGCTCGAGCGCACCGGCGGCCGCTACGGCCTGATCACCCTCTGCATCGGTGGCGGCATGGGCGTCGCGACCGTCATCGAGCGTCTCTGACCCTTCGAGGCTCGCTTCGCTCGCTCCTCAGGGGGCGGCGGGGCGCGTCGCTTCGCTCGCTCCTCAGGGGGCAGCGATGACCACTTCACGAGAAAGAACTCTGCGAATCACCATGAGTGACAACATGATCAACTGGGAGAAGGACGCCGATGGCGTCGTCATCCTGACCATGGACGACCCCAACCAGGGCGCCAACACGATGAACGCGCTGTACCAGGAGTCGATGGCCGCGACCGTCGATCGCCTGGAGGCCGAGAAGGACGACATCACCGGTGTCGTCCTCACCTCCGCGAAGAAGACCTTCTTCGCCGGCGGCGACCTCAAGGACATGACGAGCGATCGCAGCGGTGTCTCCAAGGAGGAGATCGCCACGCAGATCACCGAGACCACCAACGCCATGAAGAAGGTGCTGCGTCGTCTCGAGACCCTGGGCAAGCCGGTCGTCGCGGCCATCAACGGTGCCGCACTCGGCGGCGGCCTGGAGATCGCGCTGCACACCCACTACCGCATCGCCGCAGACGTCAAGGGTGTTCAGATCGGCCTGCCCGAGGCGACTCTCGGCCTGCTGCCCGGCGGCGGTGGCGTCGTGCGTACCGTCCGTCTGCTCGGTATCCAGAACGCCCTCATGGGTGTCCTGCTCCAGGGCCAGCGCTTCAACCCGACCAAGGCCAAGGAGACCGGCCTTGTCAACGAGGTCGTCGGCTCCATCGAGGAACTGATCCCCGCCGCGAAGGCATGGATCAAGGAGAACCCCGAGGCTCAGCAGCCGTTCGACGTCAAGGGTTACAAGATCCCGGGCGGTGCCCCCACCAACCCGGCGTTCGCCGCCAACCTCCCGGCGCTGCCGGCCCTGCTGCGCAAGCAGATCAAGGGCGCCAACATGCCGGCTCCGCGTGCCATCCTGGCCGCCGCGGTCGAGGGCGCCTACGTCGACGTCGACACCGCCGACATCATCGAGACCCGCTACTTCGTCTCGCTGGTCACCGGCCAGGTCGCGCAGAACATGATCAAGGCGTTCTTCTTCGACCTGCAGCACATCAACGGCGGCGGCTCGCGCCCCGAGGGTTACGACAAGTTCACCGCCAAGAAGGTCGGCGTCATCGGCGCCGGAATGATGGGCGCGGCAATCGCTTACGTGTCGGCGAAGGCCGGCATCGAGGTCGTCCTCAAGGACATCGACCTCGACGCCGCCAAGCGTGGCAAGGGCTACTCGGAGAAGCTCGAGGAGAAGGCTCTCGCCAAGGGCAAGACCACCCAGGAGAAGAGCGACGCGCTGCTCGCCCGTATCCACCCGACCGTCGATGCCGCCGACTTCAAGGGCGTCGACCTCGTCATCGAGGCCGCCTTCGAGTCGGTCGAGGTCAAGCACAAGGTGTTCCAGGAGATCGAGGACATCGTCGAGCCCGACGCCGTCCTGGGTTCCAACACCTCGACGCTGCCGATCACCATCCTCGCCGAGGGTGTGAAGCGTTCCGAGGACTTCATCGGAATCCACTTCTTCTCGCCGGTCGACAAGATGCCGCTGGTCGAGATCATCAAGGGTGAGAAGACCTCGGATGCCGTGCTGGCCAAGGTCATCGACTACACGCTGGCGATCCGAAAGACCCCGATCGTCGTCAACGACAGCCGTGGCTTCTTCACCAGCCGCGTCATCGGCACCTTCGTCAACGAGGCCATCGCGGCCGTCGGCGAGGGCGTCGAGCCGGCGTTCATCGAGCATGCGGGCACCCAGGCCGGTTACCCGGCCGCGCCGCTGCAGCTCATGGACGAGCTGACCCTGACCCTGCCGCAGAAGATCCGCAAGGAGACCGAGGCAGCGGCCAAGGCCGAGGGCAAGGAACTTCCGCAGCACGGCTCGAACGCGGTCGTCGACTGGATGGTCGAGAACGGCCGCACCGCCAAGAAGGACGGCAAGGGCTTCTACGACTACGACGAGAACGGCAAGCGCACCCAGCTCTGGCCGGGTCTGCGTGAGCACTTCAAGTCGGGCACCACGGAGATCCCGCTCGAGGACATGAAGGAGCGCATGCTCTTCGCCGAGTCCCTCGAGACCGTCAAGTGCTTCGACGAAGGTGTGCTCACCTCGGTCGAGGACGCCAACATCGGTTCGATCTTCGGCATCGGCTTTCCGGCCTGGACCGGTGGTGTCATCCAGTACATCAACGGTTACGAGGGTGGCGTGCCCGGCTTCGTCGCGCGTGCCAAGGAACTCGCGGGCAAGTACGGCAAGCACTTCGAGCCGCCGGCCTCGCTGGTCGAGAAGGCCGAGCAGGGTGTCATCAAGCTGACCAACGAAAACCTCGCTGCGAAGTAGGGATTTCGCTGGGTGACCAGCAGACAACAAGGGCCCCGGCCGGATTCGTTCCGGCCGGGGCCTTGTTGTGCCAAAACCGTTCCCGCGTGGCCATTTCCATCCCGCTGATCTGATCCGATCAGCGGGACGGAAACGGGACCGCGGGAAGGCTCAGTCCTCGGTCGCCACCTCGGCACCGCCGACGCTGAGGACGACGCGGGCGCCATACGGCACCGACTCGACGAGGCGCAGCTGGGCCAGTGCCGGGTGGGCATCGAGCAACCGGCCCGCGTTGGCCAGCGCGCGCAGCGCGGCGGTCTCCGCGCGTGCCGCCTCGAGCTTGGCCTGACCGCGGGTCTTCGCCGTGATCACCTCGAGGGCCGCGGTGCGGACCTCGGCCGGGACGATGACGTCGCGAATGACGACCTCGAGAACCTCCAGACCGACGGTGCCGGCTACCTCGGCAGCCGCGGCGCGGATCGGCGCGACGTCGACGGTGTCGCCGCGACGGATGAGGTCGTCCGAACCCACGCCGGCGCAGACCTCGCGCAGCGCGACCTGCGCGGCCAGGTAGACCGCGCCGATCGGGTCGGCAGACCGCTCGACGAAGGCAACCGCGTCGATCACGCAGGCACGCAACGTCATCGAGACACGGACCGACATGGAGTCGGCGGTCAGTATCTCCTGCGGCGCGACGGGGATCAGTCGCTCGCGCAGGTCGACGTCGAACGTGGCGTCAGGCTTGCGCACACGATGGCGGCCGGCGGGCAGCGCCTGGACGGCGGTACCCCGGTAGGCCAGCACGGTGTGGCCCGGCGGGACGGTGATTCGGTTGTGGAACAGCATGGCGATCCTCCTTCCGTTGCGTCGCAATGCTTGTCGGGTCGGGTGTGGGTTCGGATGGCGACACCGCTCGCGGGTGGACCAGCCGGTGGGGTTCGCCGCGGAGTCGCGGACGGCTCGGACGACGACCACAAGACCGGCCCGGCCCGTGCTCCCGGGAGCGGTGCCGTGTCAGGACTCGAACCTGCTCGGGATGTATCCCTTGCCATCTGAAGGCGGACGAGGATTCCGACGCGCAGAAACACTTTGCGGTACCCCGCTCCGGTCTGCTGGTCCTCGTGCCGAACGGGAACTATGCCAGCGTCGTGCGCTGGGGCGCAACGGAATAACGGCGAGTGCGGGGGTGACCCTTCGTGATGCGCCCTCCGCAAGCTCCAGGCGCTCCTCAGCTCAGGGAGCGGAGGGATCGCGGGCCCGACCGCTTACTCGGGGCGCATCCTCGGCGTCGGCCCCTGGGTGGGTCGTCACGCGCCCGGATGCAACGGAATGTCGGCCGTCACGAATCCCGATGGAACCGATGGGCGCCGAGGCACGTCCAACTGTTCGTGATCCCGATACCCACCGATCGTTCCGGCCTGATCCTGCGCGAGCACGCCGTGCGTGCCGGATTCTCCGAAGCCGACCTCGACGAGGCGGTGAGCTGCGATCACCTGGTATGTCTTGGTCCCGGCGTCTTCGCCCTCGCTGTCGGGTATGTTGTGGTCGCGGGGGTGACGACGCCCGGCGGCGCGACTCGACCACAAGCGGTCATCGGGCGAGGAAGGCTCCCACCGTCGCCTCGAACGCAGCCTTGGCCTCGATCATCACCCAGTGCCCGCACCTCGGGAAGATGTGCAGCTCGGCGTCGGGGATCAGGCGCATCGGGACCATCGCCATGTCGGGTGGGCTGACACGGTCGTCGCGGCCCCAGGTCAGCAGCGTCGGGCAGGCGACCTTGTGCATAGACGCCCAGTACGGCGGGTTGTCGGACGCGGCCATGAACTGCTGCTGCATCTCGAATGCGGCCGAGCCGTACATCATCTGCGCCGTCTTCTGCGCGTCGGGATTGATGGCGGCCTCCCAGCGCTCGGCGATCAGTTCCTCGGTGACCAGGGCGCGGTCGAAGACCATCGAGGTGAGCCAGCGGACGAGCTTGTCCTTGTCCGGGGCGTCGGTGAACTCCTGCAGGAGTCGGAGGCCCTCACTGGGGCTGGGGCTGAACACATTCGGGCCGACGCCGCCGATGGTCACGAGCTTCTCGACGCGCTCGGGCTTCTTGATCGCCAGGTTGACGCCGACGACGCCGCCCATCGAGTTGCCGATCATCGCGGCCTTGTCGATGCCGAGCGCGTCCATGAACCGGATGACCGAACCGCCGGCGGTCAGCACCGGGTGGCCTTCGACGGCGTCGCTGACGCCGAAGCCGGGGAACTCGAGAACGAAACAATGGTGCGTCTGTGCGAAGTGTCCGAGGTTCCCGCGGTAGTTGCGCCAGCCGGTCACGCCGGGGCCGGACCCGTGCAACAGGATCAACGGCGGCGCGTCGGCGTCACCGGCCTCGTGATAGCGCAGCGTGCCCTGGTCGGTCGTCAGTTCCCGTTTGGTCGCATCGAAGGTGACATCCACGTCGACCAGACTAGAACGTGTTCTAATCCGTTGTCACCGGGTGGGCGTGATCCGGCCGATCCGCTGAGGTCAGATGCCCGACCCCGATGATGTCGTGCAGGATGCGGTGCACGATCGCGTCGCCGACGACCTCGTAGTGGACCGCCCGTCCGGATTTCTCCGAGCGGACCCACCCCTGGTCGCGCAGCTTGCGGATCGACTGCGACGCGGCGTTCTCGGTGACGCCAATGCGGGAGGCCAGTTCGGCGACCGTAGAACCCGGGCGCGCGTGCATCTCGGCGACGAGACGGAGCCGGTTCGGGTCGCTGAGCAGCATGAACCGCGCGGCCCAGGAATTTGCGTCGAAATCGGTCATCGGGCCTCCTGATGGTTCCGGCGACATAGCAATAGTTGTACGCCGATCGTTCACCGCCCTGTCGGGTGGCGGCAAACGTGTGTCTGGGAGAACATATGTCTGTGCACACAGGTGTTGGAAGAACGACGTCCACGATCCGCGGGATCGCCATCGCAGGCGCGGCCGCGCTGATCGCGACCGCCGCGCTCGCCGGCTGTTCCTCGTCGGATGGGACAACGGCGACAGATCAGATCGTCCTCGGCGAAGGTCAGGACCTCGGCGACTTCAACCCCATGCTCGGGTATGGACAACTCGGCGTCTCGCCGATCTACGACGGTTTGCTGAGCCCGGCGGCCGACGGTGACGACCGGGTGCCCGATCTCGTGGCATCGCTCGCCGAGTCGGAGCCCGAACGAGTCGGGCCGCGCACCTGGCGGGTACCGCTGCGATCGGGTGTGACGTTCTCCGACGGCACCGCGTTCGACTCCGCCGACGTCGTGGCGACGTACGGCGCGGTCGTCGATCCGCAGGTCGCGTCCGACATCTCGACCGATTTCGCCCCGATCGTCGCGATCGAAGCAGATGGGCCGCAGGCCGTCACGGTGCGGATGAACACCGAGGCCGACCCGTCGCCGTATCTGCTCCTCGGGATCGTGCCCTCGGAGAAGGTGGAAGCGAAGCCTGCCGCCGAGTGGGCGCTGAACACGGCACCGGTCGGTACGGGCGCCTACGTACTGGACTCGCTCGAACCCGATCAGGCCGTCCTTGTGGCGCGTGAGGGCTACTGGGGTGAGCAGCCGTCGGTGACACGCCTGGTGTATTCCCATGTGCCCGATGACAACACACGGGCACAGCGCATCACCACCGGCGAGATCGACGGCGCCAATCTGCCACCCCGAGCGGCCGAGAGCCTGGCCGGCCGCGACGGTATCGACGTCGTCGCGGTGAAATCCGCTGACTGGCGCGGTGTCTCGTTGCCCAGCGCCAACGCGTTCACCGCCGACCCCGCCGCACGACGGGCGATGAACCTGGGTGTGGACCGGCGCGCCGTCGTCGACGACGTCCTGATCGGCAAAGGAGAAGCGGCCAGCACGCCGATCGCGTCGGTCTACGGTGAGGAGGTCTACGACCAGGGCGCGCAGTTCCCGTTCGACACCGACGCGGCTGCGGCGGCCCTCGATGCCGCGGGATGGCGCATCGGCGACGACGGCGTCCGCGCTCGAGGCGCCGATCGTGCGTCGTTCCCGCTGCTCTACAACGCCGAGGACACGCTGCGGCGCGACCTCGCGGTGGCGTTCGCGGCGCAGATGAAGGCCATCGGGGTCGAAGTCCTGACCCGGGGAACGTCGTGGGACGAGATCGAGACGAAGATGACCTCCGCCGGTGTGTTGCTCGGTGGCGGGGCGACGCCGTACAGCATCGACTCCCAGGTGTACGACACCCTGCACACCCGCGTGCCCGATTCCTCGCCGTACTCCAACCCGGGCAACTTCACCGCGCCTGGACTCGACGCGCTGCTCGACGAGGCACGCGAGAGTGCGCCCGGCCCCGAGAACGATGCCCGGTACAAGCGGATCCAGCAGATCTACGAGCAGCAGCCGTCGTATGTCTTCCTGGCCTTCCTGCACCACACGTACGCATCGCGAAGCGCGGGCTGGCAGCATGACGCCCCGATTCTCGAACCGCACTCGCACGGCGTCTCGTGGGGGCCGTGGTGGAACATGCCGTCGTGGCGTCAGCAGGGGTGACCCCGTCGGGTGGGCCCCGCCCGAGCGGAACCTCATGACACGGTCAGGCACACGGGATGCGGCGCTGCTGGGAACGGGTGTGACCGCAGCGGCCGGAGCCCGACGCCCGGATGTGGCGAAGACACCCGGGAAACCGCTGGGCGAGAGGCCATCGCGTCGCCGCTCGCGGGTGCGGGCTGTCGGCCGGCTGCTGGCGCGTCGTGTCGCGCTGATGGTTCCCACCGCAATCCTGGTGTCGCTGGGCATCTTCGCCATCGCCGCGGCGTCGCCCTTCGACCCCCTGACCGCCCATCTCGGTGACAACTACCAGTCCGCTACCCAGTCTCAGCGCGACGCGGTCACGGCCGCCTACGACCTCGACCAGCACTGGCTGCAGGCGTGGTGGAACTGGTGGGGCGCACTGCTGCACGGCGATCTGGGCTGGTCGTCGACACGAGGTCAACCTGTCGCCGACGTCATCGCCGAGCGCTGGCCGTTCACGCTCGGGATGTCACTCGCGGCGCTCGTGTCGGCGGCGGTGATCGCTGTCCTGGGCGGGGCTGTCATCGGGATGCGCCGGGGCGGAATCCTCGATCGCGCGTGCACGGCAACGGCCGCACTCCTCGCCGCGACCCCGCCGTTCGTGGTGTCGCTCGTCCTGGTCAGCGTGTTCGCGGTCGGTCTGGGGTGGTTGCCCACCTCGGGTGCCCGTCGTCCCGGCGACGACTATTCGCTCGACGGCCTGCTGACCCACGCGGTCCTGCCGTACGTCGCGCTGACGTTGTCGATGATCCCGTGGTTGCTGCTCACCATGAGATCCGCGGTCGTCGACGCCGCGGCATCCGACGCCGTGAACGGCGCTCGCGCGCGCGGTGTCAGTGGCTGGGCACTGCTGCGAGGCCACGTTGTCCCGGTGTCGGTGCTGCCGACGCTGGCACTCCTCGGCACTCGCCTGCCGGAACTGATCGCCGGGGCGGCCATCGTCGAAACGGTCTTCGGCTGGCCGGGTCTGGCGCAGTCACTCGTGGATTCCGCTGTCGCGCTCGACTTCTCGCTACTCGCCGCGCTGGCGGTGGGATCAGCTCTGCTCGTACTGCTCGGCTCCGCACTCTCCGATGCGGCCGCGGTGTGGGTGGACCCACGGATCGGCATGGTCGCATGACGGCACTGGCGGCGCATCAGCCTTCCACATCGAGCCGCCGCGCCGAGTTCGCGTTCCGACTACGGTTCCTCGCCCCCTGGATCGTGATCGCGATGATGGTCCTCGTCGCAGTCGGCTGGCCGCTGATCGCCGGTGAACAGACCGCCGATTTCGCGAGGTCCCTCCAGGCTCCCGGTGGCGAGTCGCTGCTCGGCACCGACCACTCGGGGTACGACCTCGGGGTCAGAACAGCGGAGGGGCTGCGCATCTCGTTGCTGATCGCAGCTGCCTGCGCGGTTCTCGCGACTGCGCTCGGACTGATGATCGGCATCGGTTCGGTCACCGCGGGCGGTTGGGTCGACGCGATCGTGATGCGGGTCGTCGACGGCGTCAACGCACTTCCGCACCTCGTGGTGGGCGTGGTCATCGCGGCGATGTGGCGGGGTGAGCCGGTCGCGATCATCGCCTCCATCGCGTTGACGCATTGGCCTGCGGTGGCTCGCGTCGTGCGGGCCGAACTGCTCGAGGTCACCTCTGCCGGATGGGTGGAGGCGTCGCGGCTTGCCGGGGCGACGCGGACATTCGTGGCCACCCGGCACCTCCTCCCGGCCGTCAGCGGTCAGGTGCTGGTGGCGATGACCGTGCTGCTGCCGCACGCGGTGTGGCATGAGACGACCCTGTCGTTCCTGGGCGTCGGCCTCTCACCCGATGCCGCGAGTCTGGGCACCCTTCTCGGACAGGCACGCGGCGACGTCCTGACCGGTGCGTGGTGGACGCTGGTGGTGCCAGGAGTCGCACTGATGGTCACCGCGCTGGCGTGCGCGGCCGCGGCGTCGACTCTGCGCAGGGCCACCCTGCCGCCGGCCGGCGGGGTGTGGCGATGAGTATCGCGGTCGAGAACATCACCGTCGACATCGCCATCCGTGACCGCTGGCGCCGGTCGTTGGTGCGGGTCCTCGACGCGGTGACCCTCGAGGTACCCGCCGGATCGATGACCGCGCTCGTGGGCGAGTCCGGTTGCGGAAAATCGATGATCGCCTCCGTGCTGACCGGACTCCTGCCTCCCGGGTCGACCGCGAGCGGAAGTCTGCGGATCGACGACGAGCAGTTCCGCGACGACGCGCTGGTCGACGACCCGCGCTGGCGCAGGTTGCGTGGGCACCGCATCGGGTTCGTCCCGCAGTCCGCCGCGACATCCTTCACTCCGGTGCGCACGATCGGCGCCCAGCTCCACGAGGTCATCGCACACCTGGGTGGCACGTCCGACGCCGTCGAGTTGTGCCACCGCGTACACCTCGACCCCGACGCACTCCGGTCGTGTCCCCACGAACTGTCCGGCGGTATGGCGCAGCGCGCCGCGATCGCCGCGGCGCTGGCCGGGAACCCCGACATGATCGTCGCGGACGAGCCGACCTCGGCGCTCGACTCGGAGCTCGCCGCCTCCGTCTGGGAACTCCTCGCCTCCGCCGCTCGGGAAGGCGCTGCGGTCCTGGTCATCACACACGACGTCGAGACGATGCGGCTCGGGTGCGATTCGGTGGCCGTCATGCGTGCGGGGCGGATTGTCGAGCAGCGCCGGCTCGATCAGATCGCGGACTCCGACGACGCCTATGTCGCCGGATTCTTCGAGGCTGCGTCGTGAACACCGGCGAGCTCCTCGTCGGTACGGGGTTGAGCGCTCACTTCGATGACACGGTCGTGTTCGACGGCCTCGACGTCGCCGTCGGACCCGGGGCGGTGACCGGGGTCGTCGGACGATCGGGGAGCGGCAAGACGACGCTGCTGCGCATCCTCGCGGGTCTCACCGCCCCCGCGGGCGGGACGGTCGAGTGGCGCGGGGACCGCCGGCGGCCCGGGGATGTCGGTCTGCTGGCCCAGCATCCGCGCCTGGTCACCAATCCGCGCTGGACACTGCGCCGGATCGTCGCCGAACCCGCGACAATTGCCGGACGTACCTGCGACACCGAGTCGGTGGCAACCCGGGTCGGTCTCGACAGTTCGCTGCTCGACCGTTACCCCGCGCAGGTGAGCGACGGCCAGTTGCAGCGGGCATGCATCGGGCGGCTCGTGGTGCAGGGGCCGCGGATCGTGCTGTGCGACGAACCGACCGCGATGCTGGACCCCATGGCGACGCGCTCGGTGACGGCGCTGCTCGACGACCTCGTCGCCGACGGGGCAGGGCTGCTGCTGGTGAGCCACGACCGACGGCTCGTGGAATCCCGCAGCCGGGACGTCATCGACCTTGATCTGCGCTGACGGTCCGGCCGGCGTGCGGGTCGCCTTGTGGCTTCGACTCGGCGCCTCGACCTCGACGCGCTCCTTCGTCGCTTGCTCGGCCCGGCGGCTGCGCTCGGTGCCGGCTCAACCAGCGGTGGGGGGCTCGACCAGCGGTGGGCGGAGGGACTGTCACATCTGCAGGCGGATGGCGTCGTCCTCGCCGAACTGGTCTTCGAGGACCTCGGGGGAGTAGTCGAGGTCGATCTCGGTGACCGGGCGGCCCCGGGCGGACTCGATGGCCGACAGCCGGCGCTGGGCGCGGTCGGCGGCATAGGCCAGGAACTCGTCGTTGTCGAGGCCGAAGGGTTGGACCTCGAACTGCTGGTTGACCCACTCGATCATGCCCAGGGCGAGCGGCAGCAGCTCGTTCATGCGTTCGCCGACGGCGTCCCAGAGCGAGTCATCGGCGGCCACGTGCCGGCGGCACGTGAAGGTTCCCCACGCCATGTGCCGGCGCTCGTCGTCGCCGATGAACCGGATCAGCTTCTGCATCCCGGGGAAGATCCCGTGCTGGGTGCAGACCTTCTGCCACGCGTGGTAACCGGTGAGTGCCAGGCTGCCCTCGATCACGTGGTTGTAGGTGACGCTGGCGCGGATCTGGTTCCGTGGCGACGGGTCGTGGTCGAGGATGTGCAGGGACGCCGGCAGCTCCTCGTAGAACAGCTGGTGGTAGTACGGATTCGCGCTGACGAAGTTCTGGAGGTCGCCGGTGAGGCCGACGGCGTCCATCCATCGCCGGAACACCTGGGTGTGCTTGGCCTCCTCGAAGCAGAACTGGGACAGGTACATCTCGTCACCGAAGCGTCCCTCGGTCGCCATCGCCTTCATGAACGGCTGGATGTCCTGGGTGACCGCCTCCTCGCCGGCGATGAACTGACTCACCAGATAGGTGGCA
This sequence comes from Gordonia sp. SCSIO 19800, assembly GCF_018132775.1. Classification (NCBI taxonomy): domain Bacteria; kingdom Bacillati; phylum Actinomycetota; class Actinomycetes; order Mycobacteriales; family Gordoniaceae; genus Gordonia; species Gordonia sp. SCSIO 19800. The sequence goes on from NZ_JAGRQM010000010.1 coordinate 68,633, forward strand.
CTCCGCCGCTGCTCGTCGGTGAGCTCGGCCCAGTCCTGAGCGTCCTGCGCGAAGTCGATGGCGACCGGGTCCCAGAACCGGGCATTGCCTTTCACGAAGAGCCGCAACGGAAACGAGTCCCAGTTGAGACCGCCTTGTCGCAATGACGAGAAGTCCTGCCGGCCCTCCGCTTTGTGTTCGATGAGAGTCATGAGATCACCAGCCAGACACTTCGGAAGTGGAATACCCCGACGCTAACCCGTTCCTCGATCCGCAGACATGAGATCGGCCAACTCTGTTGTCGCCGAGGTACTTTGCGGTGTGATGCCGACCGTCCGGCGCCGTCGTCGCTTCGGACCCGTCGTCGACGGTGCGCCTCGTTCGTCGACTGTGCGTCTTTCGCCGTCGACTGTGCAGCGGTTCCCGGCCGCCGGGACAGCGGTCGCGCCCGCCACGAAATCCTCGGCTGGAACGTCACCCCCAATCCTGTGCCATGGATTGCGTGAAACGCCTGCGAAGGTGTCATCGGTGGACCACCATGTGATCTACGTCGCATAAGCAGACGGCGATATCTGACGCCCCGATTCGGGGTAGCACGAGCGAGGAGCACGAATGAAGACCAAAGGTGCAGTTCTGCGCAATCCGGGCGAAGAGTGGAAGATCGAGGAGTTCGAGCTCGGTGATCCGGTCGCGGGCGAAGTCCAGGTCAAACTCGTCAGCTCGGGTCTGTGTCACTCGGATCACCACCTGCGGACCGGCGACAGCCCGGCACCCATGCCGGTGCTCGGCGGACACGAGGGCGCCGGCATCGTCACCAAGGTGGGCCCGGGTGTCACCCGCCTCAAGGAGGGTGACCACGTCGTCACCGCCTTCATCCCCGCGTGCGGCACGTGCGAGCCGTGCTCACGCGGTCAGCAGAACATCTGCGACGAGGGCGCGCGGCTCCTGACCGGCCTGTCCATCGCAGACGACACGAACCGCGCGTACACCCACGACGGGGTGCCACTGGTGCAGATGTGCATGCTCGGCACCTTCGCCCCGTACATCACGGTCAATCAGGCGTCGCTGGTCAAGATCGAGGACGACATCCCCCTCCAGACGGCTGCGCTGCTCGGTTGCGGTGTGGCGACCGGCTGGGGTTCGGCCGTCGAGATCGGCGGCACGCATGCCGGTGACACCGTGGTGGTCGTGGGCATCGGTGGTGTCGGTATCAACTCGGTGCAGGGTGCCGCGGCGGCCGGTGCGCGCAACGTCATCGCCGTCGATCCGGTGCCGTTCAAGTTGCAGATGGCCGAAAAGCTGGGTGCGACACACACGTTCCCGTCGATGGAGGCGGCGCTCGAGGCGATCGGTGACATCACCTGGGGCAAGATGGCCAACACGACCATCCTCACGGTGGGTGAGATCGACGGGTCGATGATCGCCCCGGCTCTGGCTCTCACCGGCAAGGCGGGACAGGTCGTCGTCGTGGGCATGGGCAACTTCGCGTCCATGGACGCCCAGATGAACCTCTTCGATCTCACCCTCATGCAGAAGCGCGTGCAGGGCGCCATCTTCGGCGGTGCGAGCCCCCGCACCCAGGTTCCGGCGCTCCTGAACGAGTATCGGGCCGGCAAGCTCAACCTCGACGGCCTGGTGACCAACACCTACCGACTCGACCAGATCAACGAGGCCTACGACGACATGCTGGCGGGCAACAACATCCGCGGCATGATCGTCTACGGGGACGACGACTACTGAGACTGAGCCAGTAGCGACGCCAGGTCACCGTCCGGTGGCCTGGCGTCGCTGGTTCACCAGCAGGTTGAGGAAGCGCACGCCCAGACCGAGGAGCAGCAGGGTGCTCGCCATCTGGATCGACACCGCGACGCGCGCACCCTGCGAATCCGGCGCGATGTCGCCGAAACCCGTCGTGGTGAACACGGTGAGGCAGAAGTACAGCGCGTCGACCCGGGTGAGCGACTCGTTGAAACTGCCGGGATCGTATTCGGAGAACAGGAAATACGTCGTCGCGAATGCGACGATGTAGAACCCGGCCAGCGCCACCAGCATCTCCATCGCGGTCGCGACGGGCCGGTCGGAACCGGCGAACTTGCGGACCTCCCAGACACAGAACGCGATCAGCAACGCGGCCCCGACGACGAGCCCGAGATAGTTCAGATCGCTCTCTTTGTCGATGGGCAGCAGGAAGTATCCGGCGAGCAGGACGACGGCGGCTCCGATCGGTCGCAGCAGAGCGACCGTGAGTTCGCGTCCCCGCACCAGACCCAGTGATGCGGCCGTACCCGGCGGACCCTCGTCGCGCGGATCGGGTCCGCCGGGCACGTCGTTCACCAGATCCGCACGCGTTCGGCGGGGTCCAGGTACAGCGAGTCCCCGGGCTTGACGTCGAAGGCCTCGTAGAACGCGTCCATGTTGCGGACGACGCCGTTGCACCGGAACTCCGGCGGCGAATGCGGGTCGATCGAGAGGCGTCGGATGGCTTCGGCATCTCGGGTCTTGGTCCGCCAGATCTGCGCCCAGCTGTAGAACACGCGCTGTGTTCCGGTCAGGCCGTCGATGATCGGCGGTTGGGCCCCGCTCGCCTCGTTCGCGATCTGGTACGCGACGAGTCCGATCGACAACCCGCCGAGGTCACCGATGTTCTCACCGATGGTGAAGTCGCCGTTGACCTTGTGCTCGGGATCGAGTCCGGTCGGGGTGAACTCACCGTACTGGTCGATGAGTTTGCGTGTCCGCGAGGAGAACTCGGTCCGGTCGGTGTCGGTCCACCAGTCGACGAGGTTGCCGTCGCCGTCGTACTTCGCGCCCTGATCGTCGAATCCGTGCCCGATCTCGTGACCGATGACCGCGCCGATGCCGCCGTAGTTGACCGCGTCGTCGGCGTCGGGGTCGAAGAACGGTGGCTGCAGGATCGCGGCGGGGAACACGATCTCGTTCATGCCGGGGTTGTAGTAGGCGTTGACCGTCTGCGGCGTCATGAACCATTCGTCGTGGTCGACCGGTGAGCCGATCTTGGCGAACTCGCGGTCCTGCTCGAACGACGCGGACCGGGCGACGTTCCCGATGAGGTCGCCGCGATCGACGCTCAACGAACTGTAGTCGCGCCACTTGGCCGGATAGCCGATCTTGGGGGTGAACTTGCCGAGCTTGACCAGCGCCTTCTCCCGGGTCTCCGGGGTCATCCACGGCAGGTCGGAGATGTTGCGGCGGTAGGCCTCGACCAGGTTGGCGATCAGCTCGTCCATCCGTGCCTTGGCCTCGGGCGGGAAGTGCTTGGCCACATAGAGTTTGCCGACCGCGAATCCCATCGCGGCCTCGACGAACCCGACGCCCCGCTTCCACCGGTCGCGGTTGGCCTCCGCGCCGGTCAGGATGCGGCCGTAGAAGTCGAAGTTCTCGTCGACGAACGGTGCGGACAGGTACGACGCGGCCGAATGCACGAGCCGCCAGGTCAGCCAGGTCTTCCACTCGTCCAGGGGGCGATCCGTGAGGAGGCCGGCGACGCCCGACAGGAACGACGGCTGCGCGACGACGACCTCGGCGAAGGTCGCGTCACCGCTCGTGCCCAGGCCGCCGAACCACTCCGAAAACGGGAAACCGTCTGCGGTGGTGCTCAACTCGTCGAGGGACATGAGGTTGTAGGTGAGCTCGGCATCGCGGCGTCGGACCACATCCCAGTGCTGAGCGGCGATAGCCGTCTCGAGGTCGAGGACCGTCGCGGCCCGGGCGGCGGCGTCGTCGAAGCCGGCGAGCGCGAACATGCGCTCGACGTGCGCGACATACGCCGTCCTGGTCTCGGCGTGCTTGTCCTCCCGGTAGTAGGACTCGTCGGGAAGTCCGAGACCGGACTGCGTCAGGTGCACGAGGTATCGGTCGGACTGCTTCGCATCCGTGTCGACGTAGTAACCGAACAGGCCACCGGTGCCGTGGCGCTGCAACCGTCCGATCCGCCGGGCGAGCGCCTCGAGCGAGTCGATGGCCGCGATCTTCTCCAGTTCGCCGGTGATCGGGCCGATCCCGAGGGCCTCGATGTGGTCGGTGTCCATGAACGACGCGTACAGGTCGCCGATCTTCTGCTCGTCGGAACCGCTTTCCGGGTTCGACGAAGCGCAGTCGGTGATGATGTCGCGCACGTTCTCCTCGGAGTTGTCGCGCAGCACGTGGAAGGCGCCGTCGACGGAACGGTCGTCGGGGATGACGTGCGACTCGAGCCACTTGCCGTTGACGTGAGCGAACAGGTCGTCCTGAACGCGGACGGAATCGTCGACCCACTCGAGGTCGAGTCCGGAGCTGAGGTCGGTATTCGATGCAGTCACGCGCTCCATCCTGTCACCGGATCGTCCATTCGTCAGCCGCCTCCGCCGTGGGCGAAATCGGAGAACCGCTGGTCGATGCTGCTGGAGACCCTTCGTGACGGCCCTCCGCAAGCTCCGGGCCTCCTCAGGGAGCGGGAGGTGCTGTCCTCCGCAAGCTCCGGGCCTCCTCAGGGAGCGGGAGGTGCTGTCCTCCGCAAGCTTCGGGTGTCCTAGGGGAGCGGGGGGTACGACGAGTCCGGGGGCATTGTAAGCCGCTGAGCGGATCAGACTGCCCCGGACTCGATGCGGCGCCCGCTGCAATCTGAAATACGCTGCGAGAGAGTGGATCATGTCCCTCGAGCCGGTTGGAGCCTCGAGGCAATCTGTGCACTCACCTACCCGGTTTCGAATCCGACCTACGCTGAACCCATGGATGCAACCTTCGACGTCGTCGTGATCGGTGGCGGTCCGGTGGGCGAGAATGTCGCCGACTATGCGATACGGGGCAGCGATCGAACTGCTGTCGTCATCGAGCACGAGCTCATGGGGGGTGAGTGCTCGTACTGGGCATGCATGCCGAGCAAGGCGTTGTTGGGTCCGGGGTCCGCGCTCGAGGAAGCCCGTGCCCTGGCGGGTGCGCGTGAACGGGTGAGCGGCGATCGTCCGGACGCCGACGCCCTCCTGGCGTGGCGCGACACAGTGAACGACCGACGGGACGGGCCCGGGGCGACCCACGACGACTCCGGGCAGGTGAAATGGGCCGAAGGTGCCGGGATGACGGTGATCCGCGGGCATGGGCGGTTGTCGGGTGAGCGGCAGGTGACTGTCGGCGACACGGTGGTGACGGCGCGTGAGGCGGTCGTGGTGGCGACGGGGAGCACGGCGTCGATCCCGCCGACACCGGGTCTGGCCGAGGCGCACCCGTGGACCTCCCGCGACGCGACGAATCTCGTCGAGGTGCCGGATCGGATTCTCGTCGTCGGCGGTGGCGTCGTGGCGTGCGAAGCGGTGACCTGGTTGCTCGACCTCGGTGCGGAGGTCGTCATGGCCATCCGCGGTGACCGGTTGCTGCCCAAGATGGAGTCGTTCGTCTCAGAGCGGATCGCTGACTCGCTGACTGCCCGCGGCGTCGACATCCGGTTCGGGACGACGATCGAGTCGGTCGACCGGCCCGGCGCCGCCGACACCGGCTACGGACGCATCCACGGCGGCCCCGCCACCGTCCGGCTCGACGGTGACGGCGCAGGTGAGCTCGTCGTCGACGAGATCCTGGTGGCGGCGGGACGCTCGCCCGCGACGCGGGATCTCGGTCTGGAGTCGGTGGGACTCGAGGCGGGCGGCCCGCTGCGCGCCGATGACCATCTGACGGTGGCCGACCACCCGTGGCTGTACGCGGTGGGAGATGTCAACGGTCGTAATGCGTTGACACACATGGGTAAGTATCAGGCGCGGGTGGCGGGGGACGTGATCGCCGCACGTGCCGAGAACCGGGACCTCGACGGTCCGCGGTACGTCGCGAGCTCCGACCACGGTGCCGTACCGCAGGTGGTGTTCACCCGGCCGGAGATCGCATCTGTCGGGCTGACCGCGAAGCAGGCGAAGGACGCCGGCATCGATGTACGGATCGCCGACGGGGACATCTCCGTGGCGGGGTCCTACCTGACCGATCCCGAGTACTCGGGTCACGCCTGTCTCGTCGTCGATGCGAGCCGCGACATCCTCGTCGGGGCGACCTTCGTGGGGCCGCAGACCGCGGAACTCGTCCATTCGGCGACGGTCGCCATCGTCGGCGAGGTCCCGCTCTCGCGGCTATGGCATGCGGTTCCGTCGTACCCGACCATCAGCGAGGTCTGGTTGCGGTTGCTCGATCAGCTGCGATGAGCCGCGGCCCGGCGGTCGCCGAGTCGAAGGCCCCGCTCAGAAGCTCAGTCGCCGGATCTTGTCCGGCCGGATGACGATCCGCACCCAGTCGTCGGCGAGGATCTCCGCGAGATCCTTTGCGCGGGTGGGATCGTCGAGGTCCCAGTAGCGGTCGGCCAGTCGTGCTGCGAGTTCGCGCGCGGCCGCACCGTCGGTCTCGATGCGCGTGGCGCCGGAAACGGAGATCCAGCGCTCGCGTTCCTCGACCGGGGTCGCGACCACGATCGAGGCGCGTGGATCTGCCTTGAGGCGACGCACCTTCAGCGAATCGGGACCGGTGAAGAGCTGGATCTCGCCGTCCGCGGTCGCCTCGAACCACACCGGCCGAGGCTGCGGCGGCGTCGGGCCGGTCGCCGTCGAGAAGAAGCCGAGGAGTGGGCGGCTGAGAAAGTCCAGATCGTCGGCGGTCAAGGTGTTGGACGAAGGCGCGGCGATGTCACTCATGGTGGGTACAACCCGAGCGCCCACCGAACATTCCTCGGTGGACGATTGGTCTTACCACTTGACCACCAGTCCTCCTGGTTCTACGGTCGGTGCATGCCGTTCGAGCCCGTGTCCCAGCAGAGCGCCCCCGAGATCGTGTTCGACCAGATCGTCGAGGGCGTGCTGTCGGGTGACCTACCGGCCGGCGAGACCCTTCCGAGCGAACGGGAACTGGCCCGCATCCTCGGCGTCTCGCGGCCCACCGTGCGGGAAGCGTTGAAGCGGGTGGCGGCGGCCGGTCTGGTCTCCATTCGGCAGGGCGACGGCGCACGGGTCCAGGACATCGCGCGGACGGGTGGCCTCGATCTGTTGCCGCGACTCCTGATCCGGGGCGGCGCGCTCGTGCCGAGTGTCGCTCGCTCGATCGTCGAGGCGCGCGCCGCGGTCGGCCCGGATGTCGCCGGACTGGCGGCGAGGCGGGTGACCGACGACCAGATCGCCAGGCTGACAGCGCTGCTCGCCGATCTCGCCGCCGAACCGGACCCGGTCGGACAGCAGGTCGCGGCACTCGAGTTCTGGAGCGCGATCGTCGACGCGGCCGACTCGATCGCATTCCGTCTCATGTACAACTCGCTCCGCGCCGCGTACGAACCGGCGCTTCCCGCGCTCGCGTCGATGCTGGAGCCGGAGGTCGGCAACATCGACGGCTATCGCGCGCTCGTCGACGCGATCACGTCTCGCGAACCCGGCCGCGCCGAGGCCGCTGCCCGTGAACTGCTCGCGCCCGCGACTGCGGCATTGCTCGAACTCTGTCAGGCACTCGAGGGTGCGGAGTCTGACATCGGAGAGGGGAACTGAATGTCTGCCGAGAGCATCGACGCCGACCACATCGACCACAGAGCGCGCCGGCAGGTGGCGGCGGAGGAACGGCGAATGCGATCACGGCGGTCGACGACCCTGCGTGCCGCATTCGCCGAGTTCCTCCGGCACCCGTCGCCCTGGATGATCGCCGCGTTCCTGGTGACCTCGTCGGCGGCGCGAATTTGGCTGGGCGGGTGGGGAATCGCCGATCTGGTCGTCCCGGTCGTGATGATCGCGAGCTTCCCGCTGGCCGAATGGCTGATCCACGTCGTCGTGTTGCACTGGCGGCCGAAGCGCCTGGGACCGGTCACCATCGATCCGCTGGTGGCGCGTAAGCACCGCGAGCACCACTCGGACCCGCGGAACATCCCCCTGGTGTTCATCCCGTGGCAGGTGCTGGTCACGGTCGTCCTCGCGGCCGTCGCGGTGGGGCTCCTCGTCTTCGCCAGTGCCGAGCGCGGTCTCACGTTCATGGCGACGCTCGCGGCGATCGGACTGGTCTATGAATGGACGCACTATCTGATCCACTCCGATTACCGGCCGCGCCACGCCTACTATCGCCGGTTGTGGCGCAACCATCGATTCCACCACTACCGCAACGAGCACTATTGGTTCGCGGTCACCACCGCGGGCACCGCGGATCGGTTGCTGCACACCTATCCAGATCCCGACACGGTCGAGAAGTCGCCCACCGCAAAGGATCTGCACGCTCTATCGCAGACGGGGGACTGACCGGCGAACCACATGTCGGTGCGGTTTGTCCCGGTAACCGGGACAAACCGCAACGCGATCCGGGATACTCGCCCGCATGCGGGTATTCGTCACCGGCGGTACGGGGGCCATCGGGGGATACGCGGTGCCCGCATTGGTCGCCGCGGGACACGACGTGCGTGCGCTGGCGCGCTCGGATGCCGCCGCTTCCGCGCTGCGTGCCCACGGCGCCGCCCCGATTCGGGTGTCGCTGTTCGATCGACACGGACTCGCCCAGTACTTCGACGGCTGCGGCGCGGTCGTCAATCTCGCGTCCTCCCTTCCGGGGACCGCCTCGTTCGTCCGGAAGTCGGCCTGGGCGGACTGTCATCGCATCCGGCGGGAGGGCTCGGCCGCGGTGGTCGACGCCGCACTTGCCGCCGGCGTGCCGCGGGTGGTGCAGGAATCGGTCGCCATGGTGTACACCGACGCCGGTGACCGGTGGATCGACGAGGAGTCGCCGGTCGACCACTATCCGATCGCGGTGGGCAACCACGCCGCCGAGGCCTCGGCCCGCCGGTTCACCGATTCGGGTGGGGTCGGCGTGGTGCTCCGGTTCGGGTTGTTCTACGGCGTCGGCGCCGCCCACAGCGAGCAGCTCATGGCGCTCGCCCGACGACGGATCGGTTTCCGGGCCGGCCGACCTGGTGCCTACGTCTCCTCGATCCACCTCGCCGATGCCGCCGACGCCGTGGTGTCCGCACTCGAAATCGGTTCCGGCACCTACAACATCGTCGACGACCTACCGGTCACCAAGAAGCACCACACGGCTGCCCTGGCGGGTGCGGTCGGCAAACATCCGTACGTGACCGGTCCCGGCCGGGCCGCCCTCCTACTCGGCGAACGCACCACGTCGCTGACACGTTCGCTTCGGGTGTCCAACAGACGGTTTCGGTCGGCGGCCGGTTGGCGACCGCGGTACGCCTCGGTGTGGGAGGGGTACGCGCAGATGGCGCGGGACCTCGTCGCGGCCTGAGTTCGTGACGTTCCGCCCTCACTGCCAGACCTCAAACTCGACCGCCAGACTTCGGTCGAAGTCTGGCGGTCGAGTTGAAATCCATACGTCGCCGGCCGGACCACGGGAGGGGCTGGTGTCCGGTTCACGCACCACCCAGCCCGGCGGCCATCGACCACACCAGCACCTCGGCGTCGGAGTCGTCGCCGGCGCGGATCGGGAACGACGCGGAGTCGACGCCTCGGAGGGCGTCACCCGGGCCCAGAACGCCGATCTCCCGGACGCCGACCCCGTCGACCTCGATCTGTCCGTGCACGACGAACAGGTGGGTGAACCGGGAAGCGGGTACCTCGACGGTCTCGCCGGGGCGGAGTCGCGCCGCGAACAGGGTGGCGCCCGAGTTGGCGACGGAGACCGCGGCGTCGACATCGGCGACGCCCGACGCGATCGGTACGAGTCCGCCCGCGGCGAGTCGGTCGCGGACATCGGCCTGCGCGTACGACGGCGCGAGGCCGTGGCGGTCGGGCATCAGCCACATCTGGACGTAGCGGACGGGCTCGGTGCCGGCGTCGGGCAGGTCGGGCCATGAGTCGTTGCGCTCGGAGTGTTCGACGCCGGTGCCCGCGCTCATCCGCTGTACCAGGCCGGGGTACAGGACACCGGAGTGCCCGGCCGAGTCGCGGTGGACCAGCGTCCCCGCGACCACCCACGTCACGATCTCGCTCTCCTGATGGGTGTGGAGATCGAAGCCCGCGCCGGGTGCGACGACCTCGTCGTTGACGGCGAGCAGCGCGCCGAAGTGCGTGTTCGACGGGTCGTAGTGGTCGCCGAAGGAGAAGCAGTGCCGTGAGGTCAGCCAGTCGGTGGCGGTGACCGGACGATCGTCGCCACGGAAGACGGTGAAAACCATGCGCCCATTGTCGCAGTGCGGCAAGGTGAGGGCGGTCGGGGACGGCCGGGTCCGGGATCTGTCGACGTCGGTCCTCGGACGGCGATCGCGCACGCCGCGGAGTGTCAAAAGTCCCGTGGGCGAGATGAGTTCGTGACCGGCTTGATCCCCGAATGGAAGCTGGCGGCGTCGATTTCGAGTGTTACACGAGTGAAAATTGTCGTCATGAAGATCTGGGTCAAGCGCGCGACGACAGCCGCTTGTGCCGCGGTCACGTGCGCGGTCATGGTGAGTTCCTGTGGGTTCGCCGGTTCGACCGACACGGGCGCCGCTGCCGCCATCGACGCATTCGCCGACGCCCTCAGCCGCCAGGACGCCGGCGGGGCCGCCACGTTCACCACCGCACCGGGACAAGCCGGTGACAGTCTCACCACCACTCTGAGACAGATGGATGCCCAACGCGTCGACGTCGACGTCGAGAATCCGGTCGAATACAGCGACGGGACCGCGACCTTTTCCGTCACGACCACGTGGAACTGGGACAAGGGCCGCGTGTTCGAATCGACCAGCGGTGGTACCGCGCGGAAGCTGTCGTCGGGGTGGAAGGTCACCTGGGACCCCGCCATCCTGCACGCCGGCCTCGCCGCCGGTGGCGCGCTGCGCGAGATCCGCACCGACGCGAAGCCGGCGCCGACCGTGCGCAGCCGGACCGGCCGGATCTTCATGTATGCCCAGCCGGTCAACGAGATCGTGCTCGACCCAGCCCGCACCTCCGACCTGAACGCCTCGGTCCGGGCCCTCGCCAGGGTGATCGCGCCGATCGCACCCCTGATCACCGGCCAGGTGATCCGCGAGAAGCTCGACGCGGCGCCGGGCCGGGCCATCACCGCGGTGGGTCTGCGCGACTCCGACATGGAGGTGCTGGCCGGCGACCCGCGTCGAGTCCCCGGTGTCGTGGTCAACCGGTCCGACCAGCTGGTGATGGCGGACCGGCGCCTGTCCTCCCCCCTCGAGGACGGGCTGACCAACTACTGGCAGGCCATCCGCGACGCCACCGCCGGGTGGCAGGTCGAGATGCTCGGTCCGGGTGCCGCGCCCCGCAAGTTGGCCGGCGAGCAGGGTCCTCCCGGACCCGACGTCCCGACCACCATGGACCAGGGCGTCCAGCTGTCCCTGGGCGACGCGGCCGTCGAGGTCGGTCAACCCGCGACGATCATGACCCTCGACGCGCAGACCGGTGCGATCACCGGGATGGCGCAGAACTCGTATGCGATCGACAGCGGCGTCGACCTCGACCAGCCCTATCCGGTCGGCACCACCCTCAATCCCGTCTTCGGTGCGATCGGGCGAGCCGTCGGGTCGGACCAGCAGCGTGGCGACGAACTGCTCGACCGGCTCGGGCTCGGCGTCCAGTTCACGGTGCCCGGCGCGAGCGTTCCGACCGCTGACCGTCCCGGGATCGCGACCATCGACTACCGTCCCGGCTCGAGCATGATGTCGATGACCAACATGGCCGCCTTCGGTGTCGCCATGGCGCGTAGCGCCTCCGGGCAATCCTCGTCGGTGCCGCCGTTCGTGCTGAAAAACGTGCCGACGAAGATCGCGGGCGGCGAGCTCGGCGGGCTCGATCCGGCCGTCGTCCGGCCGGTGCTGCAGGCGATGACCGCCACTGCCGCCACCGGCGACGCCAGTGACCTCACCCGCGCGCCGGGACTGCGTGCCCTCGTCGGCACCAACGGCCCCGAGGGGCCCGGCTGGTTCGTGGGGCTCCAGGGCGGTCAGGTCGTCGTCATCTACACCGAGGGACCCAAGTCGGGGACCGCCGCACTCCAGGTCGCGCAGAAGTACTTCACGATCAAGTAGGTCCGCGAACGCTCGCGGCCCTCGTCGTCAGGCGGCGGCGCGACGACCGAGGTAGGCGAAGACGGCTCGCCAGCCGAGCAGGAAGAGCGCGAGCACCACGGCCGCGACGATGACGAAGCTGACCGCCACGCCCTGGCTGAGGATGAAGCGCAGGATCATCGCGACGGTCACCGTGCAGAACCAGATGACGAGACCGACCGGGACGACCCGGTCCGGCCGGAAGTCGTGACCGAAGAAGTCGCTCGACCGCACATGCGCGTAGACGTAGGTGATCGACCAGCCGGCCGCACAGCCGGCGAGGAACGGCCACAGCGTGTGCAGCACCGAGGTCAGCGCATAGCCCTCTTCGTGACTGGCCCGGCCGATGAGGACGAAGACCGTGATCGCCACGGCGTCGAACAGGGCGGCGACGGGACCCGTCGCCGTTCCGCGCGCCGGCGAGGACCCCGTCTCCGCCGTCGCGTCGGAGCCCCGGTCCGTCTTCGAGCTCAGCATGGTGGATTACCGTACCGGGTCCGACGGCGGATCGGTGTCGGACGTTCGTGCGGAGTCCCCTCGTTGCGGGTTGTCGGGTCCGTCCGTGGGCGGTGCCCCCGGGCGCGGCGGTTCGACACCATCCGGCGGCGGGATGGGAAGCGCCGTACCGTCGGGCGTCGTGGGCGACGGGTCGTCGGCCGAGCGTTCGAGGGCGTCGGCGTCCCGCTCGACCTCGTCGATGAACGTGTCGTCGCGCTTGATGCGGTTACGGAACATGAGACCGATGACCACCCAGCCGATGCCCGACACGATCACATAGCTGATCAGCCGGTAGATGAGGACCGCCGTGATGGCGTCGGCGGCGGGCATCCCGGCGCTGGTCAGCGCGGGGACGAGCACCGCGTCGACGACGCCGATGCCGCCCGGCAGCAGGGGGATCGCCGAGCCGACCGCCTTGCCCGCCGCGTAGGCGACCATCAGTCCGGAGATGCTCGGGTGGGCGTCGACCGCCCAGCAGGCGAACATCAGACACCCGACGTCGGCGACCCAGTTGAACAGGCTCCAGCCGAATGCGACCGAGGTGTCGCGCTTGGTGAGTTGCACCGCCCGGAGCTGTTCGAGGGTCTCGAACAACTTCTCGGTGCCGTGGTCCTCCGGCTTGTTCCGGAGTTGATTCACCCAACCCAGGACTCGAATCCCGGTGCTCTTCAACGATTCCGGATGACTGGCCAGGTACTGCAGGACCACCGCGACCGCGAGGAACCCGGCAACGGAGAAGACGACCGAGAACGGGCTGGTCTTCGCTCCGGCCAGGAGGGCGCCGCCGAACCCGAGCACCGCGAGACCGATGCCGGCGAGCAGGCCCGACATGACGACCTGCCACGACGCGATGACCGGTGTCGCACCCCACTTGCGGGTTTCCCGATAGGTGAACGCGGGGGCGAGGACCTGGCCGCCCGGCATCGTCTGGCTCAGCGAGTTGGCCGCGAGGATGACCGACAGGGACTTCCACTGCGTGACCCGCAGGCCCGCCGAGCGCAACAGTGCGCGCTGGACCTGGGCGAAACTGTCCATCGACAGCATCGCGGCGACGAGACACGCCGCGACCCAGTGCCACTCGATCTCACCGATACGCAGCCAGGCGCCCCGCAGTTCGGGCCAGATGAGAACGACTTCGACGGCGAGGATGACCAGGACGACGGTGAGCAGGACCCATCGGACCCACCAGAACCGAGGACGGGTCACCGGGGCTGCCGCGCCCCCCGGCGAGCCAACATCCTCCGACGACATACGTGCCACCCTAGGGTAGGGGGGCCGGTGTCGGTGACGACCCCCGTCGGCGACCTGCGCAATCGGGGGTGTGTACGGCGTCCTGTCCCCGCGGTGCAGCACTAGTGTGACTCTCGTGACCGAAGCCGAACGAGCCGACCGGCCGCGCGACGTCCGGGACCTCGCGTCCATCGACCGGGCGAAGGTCCATCCGCAGGTACGCGCGGCGGCGGAGTGGGCGTGGCGGCTACTGCTCCTGGTCGCGGCCGCTTACGTCGCGACCAGGCTGTTCCGGGAGTTCGAGGAAGTCCTCGTGCCGGTCGCCCTCGCCATCCTGATCTCGGCGATGCTGGTTCCCGGGGTCGACGCACTCGACCGGCGCGGTCTGCCGCGTTCGCTGGCGGTGATCGTCAACCTCGTCGTCGCGATCGGGTTGCTCGCCGCCGTCATGACCTTCGTGGTCCGCGAGTTCATCGACGGTGTTCCCGAACTCGCCGAGCAGGTCACCGTGACCGTCGAGAAGACCAGGGAATGGCTCATCAACGGGCCTCTCGGGCTCGATCGCGACCAGGTGCGCAACTTCGGCACCGACACGCTCGACTTCATCCAGCACAACCAGGACCGTGTCACCAGTGGTGCGCTGGCCACCGCCACCACGGCCAGCGAGATCATCACCGGCGCCCTGCTGACGTTGTTCCTGTTGATCTTCTTCCTCTACGGCGGTGGTCAGATCTGGCAGTTCTCGGTCAAGCTCATCCCAGAAACCAATCGGAATCGGGTGTGGGAGGCGGGTATCGCCGGTTTCGGCACACTCGTCGGGTACGTCCGGGCGACCGTCGCGGTGGCCTTCGTCGACGCCTGCGGCATCGGGATCGGACTCGCCATCCTGCAAGTGCCCCTGGCGCTTCCGCTGGCCTCGCTGGTCTTCCTGGGCGCCTTCATCCCGATCGTCGGTGCCCTGGTCACCGGCACGCTGGCGGTGCTCGTCGCCCTGGTGACCCAGGGCTGGATCGCCGCGGTCGTCGCCCTCGCCATCGTCGTCGGTGTCATGCAGCTCGAAAGCCATGTGCTGCAACCGTTCCTGCTTGGGCGGTCGGTGCGCCTGCATCCGGTTGCGGTGGTGCTCGGGATCGCGGCCGGCCTGGTGTCGGCCGGCATCATCGGTGGTCTGCTCGCGGTGCCCCTGATCGCGTTCTTCAACACCGCGATCCGACGCCTGAAGGGGGACTCGACCGAGCCCGTGGACGGGCGCCCGGGGGTCGTCGCCGAGCCGGATTCACCGGCGTGGGACACCGACGACCCCGACGCCGCGGCCGAGACGCTCGCACACGAGGCCCCCGGCACCCCCTCGAAGGCCGGGAACCCAGGATCCGAACGCCCGGCGGATGGTCGCCGGGACGAGGTCGAGACCGACCGCGAGGGCAGTGACCGGGGCGGGGACGGTCGGGGCGCGGGAACGTGACGCGCCGGTGGCCGGGGCTCGAGGTCGGCCCGCCGGACCGGGACACCGATCCGGATCGTCTGGCACGTGTCATCGACGACGACCCGGTCGGTCCGCTGTGGCGGGGCGCCCAGATCTTCCGGCTGCTGTCCTATCTGTACGCACTCGGCTTCCACATCGCCGTCAATCCCGACCTCGACCGCGGCGGCGTCGCCTGGGTGCTCTTCGGCCTGCTCTCCGCGTGGACACTGGTCAGCGGGATCGGCTACTTCGTCGGGTTCGCGCGAAACCGGGTGTGGGTCGGTGCCGAGGTGCTCGTCGTCTGCGCGCTGATGTTGTCCACGTCGTATGTCGCCGGCGCGGAGTGGGCGTGGAACAACCAGAGCTGGCCGACGACGCTGTGGGCCACCAACGCGGTCATCTCGGTCGCGATCCTCACCGGCCCGGTCGGGGGGATCGTGTCGGGGCTCGTCATCGGCGGCACCAGCACCTTCGTGAAGGGCGAACTGAACCTCGACTTCGGTCGGAACGCCACCATCATCGTCATCGTGGCGACCGGTATGGCGGTCGGGCTCGCGGCTGCGAACGCGCGTCGGGTCCAGGACCAGCTGTCCCGGGCGGCGCGGATCGCTGCGGCTGCCGAGGAACGCGAACGGCTCTCCCGTGAGGTGCACGACGGGGTACTCCAGGTGCTCGCGCTGATCGCGCGTCGCGGACGCGAGATCGGCGGTCCGACAGGTGAACTCGCCACCCTCGCGGCGGAGCAGGAGCGTACGCTGCGTCGGCTGATCTCCGACACGGACGAACCCGTCGCCGCCGATACCGATGCGCAATGCAGCGTTGATCTCGCCGCCGCCCTGCGCGTCTTCGCCGACGCGCGGGTGTCGGTGAGTGCTCCCGCGGACCCGGTCATGGTGTCAGCGCAGAGGGGCGCGGAGATCCGCGCGGCGGTGGTCAACGCGCTCGACAACGTCGTGAACCACGCCGGTCCCGGTGCGCGTGCGTACATCCTGGTGGAGGATCTGGGGCGGGACATCGTGGTGAGTGTGCGGGACGACGGGATCGGCATCCCGGACGGCCGGCTCGCCGAGGCGGTTGCGCAGGGACGCGTCGGGGTGTCGAAGTCGATCGTCGGACGGATCGAATCCCTCGGCGGCGCCGCGCGCCTCGACACCGAACCGGGTGCGGGTACGGAATGGGAGTTCACCGTCCCGCGGGACGAGAGCTGAAAGGCGAAGGGGAGCATCGAGTATGAGTGCAGGCCGGAGTGACGAGGGGCGGGCGCCGCTGCGGATCATGGTCGTCGACGACCACCCGATCTGGCGAGAGGCGGTGGCCCGCGATCTCGCCGACGAGGGATTCGACGTCGTCGCCACCGCGGACGGCGTGGGCAGTGCCGGTCGACGTGCGGCCGCCGTCACCCCCGATGTGGTCCTGATGGACATGCAGCTGACCGACGGGACCGGTACGGAGGCGACGACGGCGGTCCTGGAGGTCTCGCCGAAGACCCGCATCCTCGTGCTGTCCGCATCGGGTGAGCGCGACGACGTTCTCGAGGCCGTGAAGGCCGGGGCCAGCGGCTATCTGGTGAAGTCGTCGTCACGCGAAGAACTGGTGGACGCGGTCCGGGCGACGGCCGACGGCCAGGCGGTCTTCACCCCGGGTCTCGCGGGGCTGGTGCTGGGCGAGTACCGGCGCATGTCCCAGCAGCCCGACGCCGCACCCGCCGCGCCCGCGCTCACCGAGCGTGAGACCGAGGTGCTGCGTTTGGTCGCAAAAGGACTGAGCGCCAAGCAGATCGCGCGGCGCCTCGACCTGAGTCACCGGACCGTCGAGAACCACGTCCAGGCGACGCTGCGCAAACTCCAGCTCGGCAACCGCGTGGAACTGACCCGCTACGTGATCGAACACGGCCTGGACGAGGACTGAGTCCTCGGCCAGGCCGTGTTCGACGGTGGCGGGTGCCGCCGGGTCACTCGCTGACGGCGAGCCCCGAGGTCGTCAGCGAACCGCTCGCGGGCGCGTCTGCCGGCTTGGGTGACTTGACCAGCATGACTCGCGATCAATCCGCTTACGAGACCCGTGGCCGCGAACGGGGGTCCGAGCGGTCACTTCTGTGAGCGACTCCGCTTCAGCAGTTCCTGGACGCTGATCTGGCCGTCGTCACCGGTCTCGTCGGACCGGGCGTGCCGGTCGGTACGCGGGCGACGGCGGCGGTTCGACTCGTCGGCCGGGCGATCCTGCTCACCCGAGGCGGGACCGGCGTCGGACCGCGCGGCGGCCGGGGTCGCATCGGCGCTGAGTCCGCGCTCCATCGGCGACGGACCGTTGCTGCGACGACTCCGAGACGACGGGGTCGAGGTCTCGGGGCTGACCGAGGCGGCCAGGGGGCGACGACCGGTCTCGTCGAGGGCGGGCCGGCGTCCGAGCGGTGAGCGCTGGCCGGTCGGCTCCGGCGTCGGCCGGGCGGTTCCGGGATTCGGACGCCCGCCGGTCTCCGGCACCCGTGGTGGGGCGGACGGGGGAGTGACCGTCGGACGGTCCCCGTTCCCCGGGTGAGGTGCGGCGTCGCCGAGTCGGATGCCACCCTCGCCGAGGCTCCAGCCGCCGGTGTCGGGACGATCACCCTTCGACACGGTGGAGCGGCGGTAGGGCGTCGCGGGACGGCGTCCGGCCGGTTCGGGGGCCCGGGCACCGGGCACGGGCGTCGGTCCGACGCGCGCCGGCGGAGTGCGCGGCGGGGTCGGCGCAGTACCCGGGCGGCCGGTGGTGGCCGGCGGCGGACCCGAGGGGGACGGCGGAGTCGGGGTGGGACCGGAACCGGTGCGCTGGTCGGGGGCCTGACCCGGCGGGCGGCCGTTGGTGAGCGGTCGGTCCGGGGCGGGCCGTGGCGGTGCGGCGGGGCGACCGACGGCGCCCGGGACACGACCCCGGGCGGGGACCGCGCCGGCGGCGACCGGTTGCCTGCGTGCCGCGGCCATCACCGAGGTCGGCGCCTCGGCCACCACGGTGCCCGCACTCATCGGGCGGGCGCCGGCACCGGCGTCGCGCTGTTCGTCGGGTTCGTCGTCGAGGACGGTCTCGCCGAGGCCGATCTTGCGCTGGACCACGCGCATCCACCGCGGTGCCCACCAGCAGTCGTCCCCGAGCAGCTTCATCACCGACGGGACGAGCAACATGCGGATCACCGTGGCGTCCAAGATCAGCGCGGCGATCATGCCGAACGCGATGTACTTCATCATCACGATCTCGGACAGGCTGAACGCGCCGGTGACCACGACCAGGATCGCGGCGGCCGCGGTGATGATGCCGCCGGTGTGCGCGGTGCCGCTGCGGATCGCCTCGGTGGTGCTCGCGCCCTTCTGTCTGGCCTCGACCATGCGGGAGAGCAGGAACACCTCGTAGTCGGTCGAGAGGCCGAACACGATGGCGATGATCAGCACGAGCACCGCTGCGAACAGCGGGCCGGGGGTGAAGTTGGCCAGCTCGGCGCCGTGACCGTCGACGAAGATCCACGTCAGGATGCCGAGCGTGGCACCGAGACCCAAGGCCGTCATGAGCGCGGCCTTGATCGGCAGGACGATCGAACCGAACTGCAGGAACATCAGCAGGCCGGTGATGAGGACGAGCATGACCGCCATCAGCGGGAGCCGTTGCATCAGCGCGTCGATCGAGTCCTGGGTGAGGGCCGGGGTACCCGAGACGTACATCGTGAGGCCCTCGGTGTCGATCGCGCGTAATTGCTCGATCGCCTGGGCGGCGGTGTTCCGGTCCTGGAGACCGGCCGACACCTGGTAGACGCCCACGTTCGGGTACCGCTCGGCGTCGAACGACCCGAAGTCGGACTTGTCGGCGTCGCTGAACTTGTTGGTGAAGCCGGGGACCGCGTCGGCGCGTTGCGCGATGGCGTCGAGCTTGTTCTGGTCGGCCTGGCTCGACTCGTCGTAGATGATGACGAGCTTGATGGCCTCGGTTCGCTCGCTCGGGAAGTATTCGTCGAACTTCTCCTGCGCGACCCGGTTGGGGTTGTCCGGCGGCAGGAACTTCTCGCTGATCCCGCCGAACTGGATGCTGCCGAACGGGATGATCAGCGCGAGCAAGAGGAGCACAGTCGGGACCGCGGTCTTGACCGGGTGCTTCATCACCCACGTCGCGAGTCGGCCCCAGAAGCCGTTCTCGACTTCCTGGCTGGTCTTCATGCGACCGCTGAACCGGTTCTCGATGGCCGCTGCGCGTTCCTCGCCGGAGAAGCGGCGGGCCAGCGGGACCGCGGTGTACTTCATGACCGTGCTGATCGACAGCATGTTCACGCGGGGGCCGAGGATGCCCAGGATCGCCGGGAGGACGGTGATCGACAGGATCGCGGCGAGGGACACCGATGCGATCGCGCCGTAGGCGACGGATTTGAGGAATCCCTGCGGCATGATCAGCAGACATGCCAGGGCGGCGACGATGATCGTCGCGGAGAAGACCACCGTCTGACCGGCGGTCATCACGGTTCTTCGGACCGCGGCCTTGGTCGAATAGCCTTCACCGAGTTCTTCGCGGAAACGCGACACGATGAACAGGCCGTAGTCGATCGCGATGCCGAGACCGATCAGCGTGACCACCGACTGCGCGAAGATGTTCAGCTCGGTGGTGAGCGCCAGGATCTTCATGATGCCCAGCGAGCCGGCGATGGTCAGACCACCGATGAGGACGGGCAGACACGCGGCGACGACGCCGCCGAAGACGAAGAACAGCATGATCGCCACCAGCGGCAGCGCGAGGACCTCGGCGCGGTGGATGTCCTTGTCCATGCCCTCGGCCATCGATCCGGCGACCGGTTGCAGGCCGGCGAGCTCGAAGGTCGTACCGGGTAGATCGAAGCGTTCGGGGATGTCCTCGAAGAACGGTTCGATGGTCTTGTAGTTGTTGAGGACCGTCGTGTCGTCGTTGCCGGCGACGCCGATGCTGATGAAGGCGTGTCTGCCGTCCTCGGTGAACAGTCGCTCCTGCAGCGTGCTCTGCGCGGGCTGGACGAGGAACGGGTCGTACAGACCGGGATCGGCGCGTCCGACGATGTCGGGGTGCGTCGCGATGAGGTCCTCGACGAACGTCTCGACCTTCGCGCCGAACGCCTTGTCGTCGACGCGGGTGCCCTCCGGCGGGGTGACCAGCAGGATGATGTCGGACGTGTGGTCGCGCCCCAGCGCCTGGTCGGCGTAGCGCGCACCGGTGTCGGACTCCGACGTCGGATCGAACCAGCCGCTCTGACTGAGGTGCTTGCCGAGATCGAGACCGTACAGCCCGAGTCCGGCCATCATCGCGATGAGCACCGCGATGACGAGGAAGCGCATTCGGTAGACGAATGTGCCGATGAACCGGAACACGCGATGTCCTTTCGTGTACGACTGGTCAGGCCTGTTCGGCGCCGTCGTCTCGGGGCGCCGGTGGCGATTCTGTCAGTTTCCCGAAAGATCCTGACAGTGTTGCCTGAGTGATCCCTGAGGCGTGGGCCTCGGGGTCACGCGCGGGCACACCCGCATCGGCGTCGGATGCCGGGTCGCGGACCGCCGCCCGACGACCCCGGCAGGGCCACGACGCCGCAGGTCAGCGCAACAGTGCGCTGAGCGGGCGGAAGGGTGTGAGCCAGGCGCCCTCGTCGGGCAGGGAGTCCAGGCCGATGCGTGGCAGCGGCTCGCGGAACACGCCGGGGATGTCCTCGAGATCGATGAACTCCAGTTCTTCGGTGCTCAGCGCCCAACTGGCGTGTTCGCGGAACCCGATGACGGTGACGGGCACCCCGTCGCCGACCACCTCGAGCAGCGGTTCGCGGAATGCCTGACCGTCGGCGGACGCCACGATCACGCCGGCTAGTCCAACAGTGTGCCTGCGAAGTTCGATGTGGTCGAGCATGTCGGAGTCGACATCGCTGTCGTCGGACAGCTTCGGCTTGGCGAACACGGCGAAACCGACATTACGGAGAGCGTCCACCCACGGCCGGACGACGTCGGCGCTACCAGGGGCGATGTTGGTGAACACGGTGGCCTCGGGCTCGACCGCGCCGCCTCCGTCGGTGAGAGCGGACACATCTGCGGTCCGCTGCAGCAGCCACCGGCCCAGGGCGTCGAACCGGGGACGGTGCGCGGCGGTGGGGCGTCCGCCGAGCAGGGCGCCGAGGCCCATGTCCATGTTGGGTGCGTCCCACACCAGCAGCATGCGGCGCGTCCCCGTCTGGCCGGAGATGGTGTCGGCGAAGCCGGTCGGGCTGTGGTCACTCATGGCGGGCTCCCGTCGGGGTGTCGCCGGTCGAGGTGGCCGGCGGGATGGGCCGCGTGTAGACGAACTCGCTGACGTAGCGGCCCTCGCGCTCCGCGCGTCCCTCGAACTTCGTCGTCGGCCGCTGCAGCGAGATCGGCGACTCCCGCGTCAACTGCACGACGTGGGGGCGGTCGGCGTCCTGGGTGGCGAGCGCCTCCGCGATCCACTCCGCATAACCGGCGTGATCGGTCGCGATGTGCAGCACCCCGCCCGGGACGAGCCGGTCCGCGATCAGTTCCAGTGTGCCGGTCTGGACGAAGCGTCGCTTGTGGTGACGCGATTTGGGCCACGGGTCGGGGAAGAACAGCCGCACACCGGTGAGGCTCGACGACGGGATGAGCTCGGTGAGGACGATGGCCGCGTCGCCGCGGATCAGGCGGACGTTGGTCAGGCCGTTGCGGTCGACGAGGCCGAGGAGCTGGGCCAGGCCCGGCTTGTAGACCTCGACGGCCACGACGTCGACATCCGGTTCGGCCTCGGCCATCGCGGCGGTCGAGATGCCGGTACCGCTGCCGATCTCGAGGACCTTCGGGGCCTCGCGCCCGAACAGTTCGGTGAGGTCGAGTTGCGGCTCGGGGACCCGCTCCGGCCCGATCTCGAGGTCGCGGCCCAGCACCGGCCACAGGGTCTCCCAGTTGCGCTGCTGACCGGTCGTCAGCGTGCCGCGGCGGAAGCGGAAGCTCGTCACGCGGGGGTACAACCGGGACCTGTCGGGGCTGTTGTTCACGCGTCCATCGTTGCGCATCGTGCCGTCGCGGCGAAGTCGCGGGGGAATGGCGGCCCGGACGGCAGCGGTGCGGACGCGGACCCGTCCGGCCCCGCGAGGGGATGTGGAGCTGTCTCCGCCGTTCGCCCGGATCCCGATTATTCTCGGCCCTGTCGCGGTTCACGTGCGCCGATGCCCGGGGTGGCGGTGCGGTGGACGCGGGTCGTGGGAGGCGCAGGGGTCGGATGGCGAGGAGGCTGCGGTGGGGGCACCGGTGAACGGTGGCCGGCGTGGCGTGCCCGCCGGGAGCGAGTTGTGGACGGCCGCCGAGCAGGGACGACTCGTCGACCTCGTCGACCCGGTGTCGCCGCTCGTGCCCGTCCTGGCCGGCGCGGGCCGGCGTTTCCTCCGTCCGTTGCACGTCCAGGTCGTCGGCCGGCCCGGGACCGGTCGGGACACGATGGCTCGTGCGCTGCGAGAACGACTGTCGCTCACCGTGATCGGGCCCGGTGAGGACGAGCAGGGGGCCGCTGACACCGATCTGTGGGTTCTGGTCCTGGCGGGACCGCCGCGGCGCGCCGACCGCGAACTCTTCGCGTCCCTCCCGGCCGACCGGCTGCTCGTGGTGCTCGGGAAGGCCGACACGCACGGCGACTGGGATGCGGCGGTCGCGGTGGCGGCGTCGTGTGCAGGGCGTCTGGACACGCCGGTGTACCCGGTCTCGCAGTTGCTGGCCTGCGCCGACCTCGACGATGCCGAGTTCGCCGCGCTGGCGACGATGGCGGCCGCGGGCGTCGGCATGCCGTCGATGGCCGGCCGATTCCTCGTGGGACGTCCGGGTTCCGACGAACGGCTGATGCGGCAGGGGTTGCTGCGCCGGCTCGACGCCTTCGGCATCGACACCGCGCTCGCGCTCATCGAGTCCCGTTCCGCCGTGGCCGCGAACGCCGAGGCCCTGAGCCGGGCGCTCCGCGACGCCAGCGGCGTTCCTGATCTCGCGGGACCGATCGGGGAGCGGGTCGACCGGATTCGACAGTGGCGTGAGGTCGAGTTGCGTGCCCGGTTGGAGGAGGCGGCCGCGGCGGGCGTCGACCGCGCCGGTGCCGAGCGACTTCTGGCCGGGGCAGGAGCGGGCGCATGACCGACACGGCACTCGCCGCCGCGCGGGAGCTGACCGGCTTCGACGCCGTCGGGGTCGACGCGGGCACCGACGTGCTGGTCGTCGGGACCGACGGGGTGGGCGTCCGCACGCTGGTCGAGGCCTGCCGGGCGCTCGCCCCGGACCTCGACATCGTCGCCCGCGGCGGGCGCTCGCGTGCGTCGGCCGGTGCGGCGGTCGTGGTCGTCGACCCGTCGTCGTCGGTCGGTGAGGAGGAACGTCTCCTCGTCGAGCAGATGCGCGCGCAGGTCGGGATCGTGGCGATCGTGTGCACGAAGATCGACGCGTTCTGGGAGTGGCCGCGGACCGTGCGCGCCCACCGGGCCGTCCTCGACCCGTTCGCGACGCTGCCGTTGTTCGGGGTGTCGTCGGTCGCGGCCCTCGAGGGTGCGGTGGACGAGTCGGGGATCGACGCCCTCGTGGAGTGGCTGCGTGAGACGACTGACGCGCCGGGCGTGCTCCGCGCCGAGCGGGCAAGGCTCGCGGCGGGCCTCGGGGCGGTCGAGCATCTCCTCGGCGCGCCGACGGGCGGCGTCGACGAATCGGCGTCCGCACAGGCTGCCGTCGACGATCTCCTGGCCACGCGTCGCGAACTGGTCGCCGCACGTGACCGCGGACGCCCGGACCGGTTGGCGGCGGTACGCGCCGGACTCGCGCGCGTCCGTTCGCAGACGTCGGCGGAACTGCACGCCGGGGTGCGCGATCTGGCGGCGTCCGCCGCCGGCCACGCTCCCGCCGCGGATTCTGCGTACGGCGCATGGGCCCGTACCGGCTGGGCCGCCCTCGCCGACGGCGTCCGTCGTCGCGCCGACGAGCGCGTCGACGCGGTCCGGTCGACCGCCCTGGTGGGCCTGGACGCGGAGCCGTCGGCCGACGAGAACTGGCCCGCGGTACCCCTCCACACCGAGCGGTCGCGCGGCCGGGCGCGGCGCGCAGGCGCCGAAGACGCGTTGGTGGTCGTCCTCGGGGCCTCGACCGGTCTGGGTGTGGGACGCCTCGTCGTCGCACCGATGGAGTCGGTCCAGACGTTGCAGTGGGTCAGCATGCCGCTCGCCCTGATCCTCGGAGTCGCGGTGGCGGCGTGGGTGATCCGTGTCCGGCGCAGTGCTGCGGAGCGTTCCGATCGCGAGGCGCGCACCGCCGAGCTCCTCGCCGAGGCGCGGGCGACGCTCGATCACCAGCTCGCCCTGCGCGTCACCGCGGCCGAGACCCGGATCGCCGGCCAGATCGCCCGGGCGCACGAACGCCGGAACCGAGAGGTGGCGGCCGACGTCGCGCGCCTCGACGAGGAGATCCGCCGACTGCGCAGCGGGGTCGGGGTCCGCGACGCTCGAACCCGTCGCGAGCGCGCGGCGGAGATCCGCCGTGAGTTGGTGGCGCGGTCGGAATCGCTCTGGGCGGTCGCCTCCCGCACCGACGACCCGGGTGAGGAATCCGACGATCCGGCGGGACGTCGGGACGACCGAGGGCATGACGACGGAACGGCCGGGGTCGCCCGGGCCGGCCACGACGACGGGAAGCAGTGATCTCGATGGACCCGATGTTCCCCGACGACCTTCCGGACCCGGCCCGCCCGGACGAGGCCTCGCTGTTCGGCGCGGCCGAGGGCGCCGACCCGCACCCGGTCGACTCGGTGGCCGCATTGCACGAGACGCCGGCGTCCGACGATCTCGACGATCACCTGTGGATGCACGACGACGGCCGGATCTGGGATCTCGGACCCGCCGAGGTGGACACCGACAACGACGGCATCAACGATTCGCTCACCCGCAACGGGCCCGACGGCTTTACGGTGTACACGGACAGCGATCGGGACGGGCAGGTCGACAAGATCACCGAGATCGGTGCGGACGGCGAGTTCCGTTCCGCGGTTCTCGACCCGGACACCGGCCAGTGGATCTCCGGCGGATCGGGACGAATCGGCTGACACGTGACCGGCGCCCGACCCGGACTGCTCCGCGCCGAGACCGAGCGCGCGCGATCACCAGGGACTTTCGTCACCTGTCCGTCGGGTGTGGGATAGACCGCACCTGGCGAACCCCGTGACCTAACGCCCGCTCGGTGGACGTATCCTTGACCGCGAGACGACCTGACAGGTGGCCATTCAAGCGGCCACCACCTCGGAGGAGGCCCCAACGATGACCGCAGCCACCATTCCCGGACTGGACCCGAGTAGCGCTCCGACGAAGCACGCGGGACTGCTGGCCTGGGTGGCCGAGGTCGCCGAGCTGACCCAGCCCGACCGGGTGGTGTGGTCCGACGGCAGTGACGAGGAGTGGGAGCGCCTCACCGCCGACCTCGTGAAGGCCGGCACCCTGGTCAAGCTGAACGAGGAGAAGAAGCCGAACTCCTTCCTCGCCAACTCCGACCCCGCCGACGTGGCCCGCGTGGAGTCGCGGACCTACATCTGCTCGGAGAAGGAAGAGGACGCCGGCCCGACCAACAACTGGGTCGATCCCGCCGAGATGCGTTCGACGATGACCGAGCTCTACCGGGGCAGCATGCGCGGTCGCACGATGTTCGTCATCCCGTTCTGCATGGGCCCGCTGGACTCCGACGATCCCAAGCTCGGTGTCGAGATCACCGACTCCGAGTACGTCGTGCTGTCGATGAAGATCATGACCCGCGTCGGCCCCCGCGTCCTGGAGATCCTGGGCGAGGACGGCTTCTTCGTGAAGGCGCTGCACTCCGTCGGTGCGCCGCTCGAGGACGGCCAGGCCGACGTGCCGTGGCCCTGCAACACCGAGAAGTACATCACCCACTTCCCCGAGACCCGCGAGATCTGGTCGTTCGGATCGGGTTACGGCGGCAACGCGCTGCTCGGCAAGAAGTGCTATGCCCTGCGCATCGCCTCGGTCATCGCCCGCGACGAGGGGTGGATGGCCGAGCACATGCTGATCCTCAAGCTGACCAGCCCGGCGAACAAGGTGTACTACATCGCCGCGGCGTTCCCGAGTGCCTGTGGCAAGACCAACCTCGCGATGCTCCAGCCGACGATCCCCGGCTGGAAGGCCGAGACCGTGGGCGACGACATCGCCTGGATGCGCTTCGGCGAGGACGGGCGTCTCTACGCGATCAACCCCGAATTCGGTTTCTTCGGTGTCGCTCCCGGCACCAGCTACGACTCGAACCCGAACGCGATGAAGACCATCGAGGCCGGAAACACCCTCTACACCAATGTCGCTCGCACCGACGATGGCGACATCTGGTGGGAGGACATCGACGGCCCGGCGCCCGAGCACCTCACCGACTGGCTCGGCAACGACTGGACGCCGGAGTCCGATCACAAGGCAGCGCACCCGAATTCGCGCTACTGCACCCCGATCTCGCAGTGCCCGTCGCTGGCCGACGAGTGGGATGACCCGAAGGGCGTGCCGATCTCGGCGATCCTGTTCGGCGGCCGCCGCAAGACCACGGTGCCGCTGGTTACCGAGGCCCGCGACTGGCAGACCGGTGTCTTCATGGGCGCCACCGTCGGCTCCGAGCAGACCGCCGCGGCCGAGGGCAAGGTCGGCACCGTGCGCCGCGACCCGATGGCGATGCTGCCGTTCATGGGCTACCACGTCGGGGACTACCTGCAGCACTGGGTGAACATCGGCAAGAACGCCGACGAGTCGAAGCTGCCGAAGGTGTTCTACGTCAACTGGTTCCGTCGGGGCGACGACAAGCGCTTCCTGTGGCCCGGATTCGGCGAGAACAGCCGCGTGCTGAAGTGGATCATCGAGCGCATCGAGGGTGAGGCCGAGGGTGTCGAGACCCCCATCGGCATCGTCGCGAAGCCGGAGTCGATCGACGTCAGCGGCCTGGACGTGCCTGCGGAGGACGTCGCGGAGGCGCTCGCCTTCAACCCCGACGAGTGGCGCGAGGAGATCCCGTCCATCGAGGAGCTGTTCGACTTCGTCGGCGAGAAGCTGCCGAGCTCGTTGCGCGACGAGCTCGACGGTCTGAAGCAGCGCCTGGCCTGACGCGGCCTTGCTGCGCGGTTCCGAGGCTGAACGTACGGATGGGTCTGAAGTGACGGTTGAGGTATCGTGCCCCTCATGAAACTACGTCTGTGGGGCGCCTCGGTCGCCGCTGCCTGCGTGCTGGGACTGGCGTCGTCGGTCGCGGTCCAACCGGCTTCGGCGACACCGTCTTCCGGGGCCGGGGTCACGGCGTTCTTCACGGATTCGACGACGATCGGGAGCGGGCTTCCCACCGTCAACCGGATCTCCGGTATCGATCGGACCGGTAACGGCAACTACGTGATGATCGCCGAGGACGTGCTCCCGGCTCGCTTCTTCACGGCGTCGATCGGGTACACCTCGGTGACCGCGTCCTTCACCGGGCAGCCGCGGATCAACGGCGGCGGCACGGTCCTCGGCCCGTGGTTCCTCCCGTTGCTGCCCGGACAGGCCCAGTTCGAGGGCATCCGCCAGTCCGCGGGCGGTTACACCGTCGTCAGCGGCGGCAACAACCAGTTCGTCCGGCAGATCGGGCCCATTGGACAGGTCCTCCGCGACCTTCCGCTCCCGTCGGTGTGGCGCCCGTCGTCGAAGTCGGGTCTGGCAGGCCAGCTCGGACTCACCGGCGTGGCCGTCGGACCCCAGGGTCAGGTCAGCGTCCTGACCGCCGGCGGACTCCGGCAGGACGCCGCACGATCGGCCCGTCTGCTGACCTTCGGCAAGACCAATCGCGAGTTCGTCTATCGCACCGACGCCAACAAGGTGGCCGCCGATGTGCTGGCCATCAACTCGACGGACTTCCTCGTGCTCGAACGTGGCCCGGGCAAGCTGTCGAACATCTTCTGGACGACGACCCGGGGCGCCACCTCGGTGACGAACAAGAAGAAGCTGAGCGGACGCGAGAAGGCGATGACCAAGCGCCGCATCTTCTCGACCACCGCGACGCCCCACTTGCTCACCGGCAACATGTCGGGACTCGCCTGGGGCAACTGGCACCCCGACAACCCGTTCGCGAAGACCCGCACCCGCACCCTTCTCGTGGTGTCGGACAACGTCGGATCGCCCAATCGCCTCCACTCCTTCGAGGTCCAGATCCCGAAGTAGAGGCCGCAGCAGTGCCCCACGTCACTGCCGTCAGGGTGGGGTCAGGGTGTTACCTGATGGCCAACCGGCGCAGGATTTGGCACCGTTGAGGGCATGACGACGACTGATGTGGCCGCTCGAGACGACGGTGGCGATGATTTTGGGACGCCGAAGCACGCGGTTGCTGCCGGGGCAGACAACCTTTCCAAGCGGTACGGCGTCGGCGACACCGCCGTCGAGGCCCTGAAGAGCGTCTCCATCTCGTTCCGGGAGGGCGAGTTCACCGCCATCATGGGGCCGTCGGGGTCGGGTAAATCCACCCTGATGCACTGCCTCGCCGGTCTCGACGTCGCGAGCGACGGCAAGGTGTTCATCGGCGACACCGATCTGACGGCGTTGTCGGACAAGGCGATGACGATGCTGCGTCGCGACCGCATCGGTTTCGTGTTCCAGGCGTTCAACCTCGTGCCTACGCTGACGGCCAAGGAGAACATCACACTGCCGGTCGACATCGCCGGCCGCACCGTCGACACCGAGTGGTTCGACGCCGTGGTGGCCCGGCTCGGGATCACCGACCGGCTCGGACATCTGCCGAGTGAACTGTCCGGTGGTCAGCAGCAGCGCGTGGCCTGTGCTCGTGCGCTGATCGGCAAGCCGTCGATCATCTTCGGTGACGAGCCGACGGGCAACCTGGACTCCCGCTCCTCGGGCGAGGTGCTGTCGATCCTGCGGGCGGCGACCGACGAGTTCAAGCAGACCGTCGTCATCGTGACGCACGATCCGCGCGCGGCGTCGTACGCCGATCGAGTGGTGTTCCTGGCCGACGGCCAGATCGTGCAGGAGCTGTCCCGGCCGTCGGCCGACGATGTCTTCGAGGTCATGAAGAACCTCGACAACGTGCCTGCGCCCGACACCGCCGAAGCGCTCTGAGCCGTGGCGTCCTCCACGGTGATGCGCCGGGTCTCGCTACGGAACCTGCGCGCCCACAAGCTCCGGCTGTTCCTCACCCTCTTCTCGATCGTCCTCGGCACCTCGTTCGTGGCCGGGTCCATCGTCTTCACCGGGTCCATCTCGAAGGCTTTCAACGACATCTTCGACAGTGCGGCGCAGGGTGTCGCGGTCGAGGTGACCCCGGCCGACCGGCAGTCGCCGGGTGTGCCGAACACGATCGTGGACCAGCTCCGCGACCAGCGTGCCCAGTTCGGCATCGACAAACTCGTCGTCAACAACAACGGCCTGGTCACGGTCGCCGACTCCGACGGCAAGGCCATCCAGACCGGTGGCGCCCCGAGCGTGGGCAGCACCTACATCCCGCCGGCGGAGGCGCTCGACCCGGACGAGTCGCGGATCCTGCCGGGTGGACGCGGGCCCGAGAACGCCGGCGAGATCGTCTTGAACACCTCGGCGGCCGAGGCCGCGGGGCTGAAGGTCGGGTCGAAGACGAAGATCGTCGTCGGGCAGGGCAACTCGGAGCCGCTCGAGGTCACCGTCGTCGGCCTCGTCGACGCGCCCAGCTCGACGGGTGGTTACGTGAACGCCCAGTTCGACGCCGCGACGTCGGCCCGTCTGTTCACCGACGGTGAGCACGTCGGCGTCGTCGACATGTCGGCCGTCGCCGGGGTCACCCCGGAACAGTTGCAGGAACGGATCATCTCCGCGCTCGGCGCCGACGCCGATCTCTACGACGTCCGCACCGGCGACCAGGTCCGCGAGGACCAGAAGGCGCAGGTCAACGAGTTCCTGCAGATCTTCCAGTACATCCTGCTGGCGTTCGCCGCGATCGGTCTGGTCGTCGGCACGTTCATCATCTACAACACCTTCTCGATGATCGTTGCGCAACGGAATCGGGAGTTCGCGCTGCTCCGGGCGGTCGGCGCGAGCCAGCGCCAGGTCTCGCGCTCGGTGCTGTTCGAGGCCTTCGTCGTCGGTGTCCTCGGCGGCGCGCTCGGTCTCGCCATCGGCATCGGGCTGGCGGCCGCCTTGAAGGCCATCACCAGTGCGACATCGGGCCTGCCGGACGGTGAGTTGGCGATCGGTCCGGATGCCATCCTCGCCGGCATCCTGGTCGGCGTCGTGGTGACCATGGTCAGTGCCTGGGTGCCGGCGGCGCGAGCCGCCCGGGTGCCGCCCGTGGAGGCCATGCGCGCATCGGCCGCCGAGGGGTCGGCCTCGTTGCGCAACCGCACGATCATCGGCGCGGTCATCGGTGTCGCGTCGATCGTCGCGATCGTGGTCGGCGCGATGGGTGAAGGTGCCGGCCCGGCGATCACGGTGGGTGCCGGCGCCGCGGGCGCGGTCCTGTCGGCCGTCCTCATCGGCCCGGCGATCGCGCGTCCGTTCGTCAGCGTGCTCGGCCGGGTCATCGGTGCGCCCTTCGGCATGATCGGGCGCCTCGCCCGGACCAACGCGGTCCGCAACCCGCGGCGTTCGGCCGCGACGGCGTTCGCGCTCACCCTCGGGCTGATGCTGGTCGCGATCATCGGCACCCTCGGACAGTCGTTCAAGGGCACGGTCGACGACGCCGTCGACGCCGGCATCACGGCCGACTACATCGTGGCCGGAACCAACCAGTCGCCGCTGCCGCCCGCGGTGACCGGGGCGATCGACGGTGTGCCCGGCGTCGCCGAGGTGGTGTCGTTCGGCATCGTCCAGGCCAAGGTCGAGGACAAGTCGGAGACCGGGTTCTCGGCGCTCGGCGGTCCGCTGAACAGCGTGACCGTGATGGACATGCAGGACGGCGCGTCGTCGGATCTGCCCGCTGACGGGATGCTGATCAGCGAGCGGACCGGAAAGGCGAACGGCTGGCAGCGTGGCGACGTGGTCACGTTCACCTCCGCGACGGGCGAGCAGGTCCAGGTCCCGATCGCCGGCGTCTACGCGGACAACGAGGCGCTGCAACCGTGGGTCGTGGGTCCGGACGTCTACGAGAAGCTGGTCCCGCCCTTCGCGCGGGTCAATGTCACGCTCTTCGTGAACGCCGCGCCGGGCACCGACCTCGAGACCCTGCGCACCGATCTGGAGAATGCGACGTCGGACTACCTGACGGTGCAGATCCAGGACCGGGATCAGTTCAAGGGCCAGATCTCGTCGCAGATCGATCAGATGCTCGGCACGCTGTACGCGATGCTCGGGCTGGCACTGCTGATCGCCGTCCTCGGCATCATCAACACGCTCGCGCTGTCGGTGGTCGAACGCAAACGCGAGATCGGGATGTTGCGGGCGATCGGCATGATCCGAGCCCAGGTGCGCCGCTCGATCTACCTCGAATCGGTGCTGATCTCGATCTTCGGCGCAGTGCTGGGTGTGCTCCTCGGGACCGTCATCGGCGTCGCGTTGGTCCGCACGCTCGCCGAGTGGGGCCTGGGCGCGCCGGTGATCCCGTGGTCGCTCATCGCGATCACGCTGATCGCGTCCGCGGTGGTAGGGGTGCTGGCCGCGTTGTGGCCGGCCGTCCGCGCGGCGCGCACCGGACCGCTCGAGGCGATCGCCGACATCTGACGCAGGTTCGTGGTGGTCGGGTCGGGGATCGGTCCGGGATGACAGAATCGTCCGCATGACCCGACCACCAGAGGGCGATCCCAACGATCCGCGGAACGATCCGCCGGAGACCCGTCAGTTCGATCCGGACTTCGACCCGTCGGCACCGCCGTCGCAGGCCTACACCGAGCAGCAGCCCGGGCAGCCGTATCCGGGTCCCTACACGGAACCGCACCAGGCCGGTCAGCCCTATCCGGGTCCGTACACCGAACCGCATCAGCCGGGACAGCCGTATCCGGGTCACTACACCGAACCCCAGTATGGCGACCCCCAGTACACCGGCGGGTCGCCCTACGGTGCCTCGCCCTACGACGCGCCCGCCGGCGGCGAACCGCCCCGCGGTTCCGGGTCGAAGGGCCGGACCATCGGGCTGGCGCTGGTCGCCCTGATCGCACTCGTGGTACTGGGTCTCGTCGTCGTGCTGGTCACCCGCTCCGGCGACGGCGACTCCACCAGCGCGGCGTCATCGTCGACCACCGAATCGAGTGATCCGGCGACGACGAGCGAGACGACGTCGTCGAGCACCCCGACCACCGAGGAGACGACGTCGACCACGACGACGACTCAGCGCTCCGGAACCATCACCTACCAGCTGACCGGCAACGGGGACGTCGTCGCGCTGACGTTCACCCGCGGCCAGGGATCGCCGACGGTGATCCCGGCGATCGGCTCGCCGTGGTCCCAGCGGGTGCAGCTCGAGGGAACCCGCGCGAGTATGTCGGCCATCGTGATCCGCGGACCGGTGTCGTGCGCCATCCTCGCCGACGGTGAACAGCTGGCCGCCGCGACCAGTCAGGGCGGCACCCTCAACTGCACCGCGGACCTCGCCGCCGAGTAGTTCAGGCCGCTGGGTGCGGAGGTGGCTTCGACTCGGGGCTTCGCTTCGCTCAGTCCCGGCTCAACCAGCAGTGGGCTCAGCCAGACGCAACCGGACTCCGAGCACTTCAGCGTCGACGCAGGACGAGCACGAGGTTGGTGCCCAGGACGTCCCGGAGCACCGGTACGCGCATGACCCACCACATCCAGCGCGGGATGTAGCGGGGGAACGCCGCGACGAGGTCGGCGCGCCCGGCACCGGTCGCCGATCGGGCCCAGCGCAGCCCGTCGGCGGCGGAGACCGCGAACAGCGATGTGCCGTACAGGTTCTTGGGCGGATGACCGTGGCGTCGGGTGTACAGCCGGGCCGCCCGATGGCCGCCGAGATAGTGCGTCAGGCCCATCTCGTGACCACCGAACGGTCCCCACCACAGTGTGTAGCTGATGATGACGACGCCGCCGGGACGCGTCACCCGCAGCATCTCGTCGGCCATCTCCCACGGCGTCGGTGTGTGCTCGACGACGTTCGACGACAGGCAGACGTCGACGCATCCGTCGGCGAAGGGCAGGGCCTGGCCGGAGCCGCGGACCGATCCGCGATGCTCGAGCCCACCGGCGTGCATCTCGGTGGGATCGGGTTCGACGGAGACGTAGTGCGCGCCGCGGTCCCGGAAGGCGTCGGCGAAGTATCCGGGACCGCCGCCCACGTCGAGGACCACAGATCCGCCCATGTCGGGGACGAACGCCTCGACCATGTCAGCGGTGTCGCCGGCGAGCGCGCCGTAGAAGCGCGCGGGATCGGATTGTTCGTAACGGAAGTCGTTCAGCAGTCCCGCGGCGCGTCGCAGGGTGGCGAGCCGGGCCATCCGCGCGCCGCCGGGAAGTGAAGTCGTCATCGTCGGGTCACTCTAGTGGGGTGTCTCGGCGACAGGTTCCTCGCCGGGCGGTCGCGCGGCGGATTCCGGCGCTCATGGCCTGGTCGGTAGGCTGACGGACAACATGCGCACACCGTCGAACATCCTGCTCCTGTGCTGGCGGGACACCCGCCACCCTCAGGGCGGCGGCAGCGAGACCTACCTGGAACGGGTGGGCGCCGAACTGGCTCGACGCGGCGCGAACGTCACCTTCCTCACGTCCGCGTACCCGGGGTCGCTGCGCCACGAGCACCGGGACGGCATGCGGTTTTTCCGCGCCGGCGGTCGGATCAGCGTGTATCCGCTCATGCTCGCAACCATCGTCGCGGGCCGGCTCGGGTTCGGCCCGCTGTCGGGGTGCCGCCCCGACGTCGTCGTGGACACCCAGAACGGTGTCCCGTTCTTCTCGTCGCTCGTCTCACCGGCTCCGACGGTCGTCCTCGTCCATCACTGTCATCGCGAGCAGTGGCCGGTCGCCGGCCGTCTGCTCGGCCACATCGGGTGGTTCCTCGAGTCGCGGGTCTCGCCGCGCGTCCATCGGCGCAACCGATACGTCACGGTCTCGACGCCGTCGAAGTCCGAACTCGTCGCGCTGGGGGTCGATGCCGGGCGGATCGCGGTCGTGCGCAACGGGATCGATCCGGTACCTCACGGTATCGAGGCGCCCGCGCGCACCGGGGCGTCAACTCCCGGTGTGCCGGTACGACTCTGCGTACTGTCGCGGCTGGTGCCCCACAAGCAGGTCGAGGACGCGTTGACCGTACTCGCCCGGCTGCGTCGCGACGGTGTCGACGCCCGTCTCGATGTCATCGGCGGTGGCTGGTGGTCGGACGAATTGCACCGCGCCGCAGCCGACCTCGCGGTGACCGATGCGGTCACCTTCCACGGCCACGTCGACGAACGCCGCAAGCACGAACTGCTCGCCCGGGCCCGGGTCCACCTCATGCCGTCGCGCAAGGAGGGATGGGGCCTCGCGGTCGTCGAAGCCGCCCAGCACGGTGTCCCGACGATCGGTTACCGCAGTGCCGCCGGACTCGCCGACTCCATCGACGACGGGCGCACCGGGCTCCTCGTCGACGGTGTCGACGAACTGGCCAGCGCAACGAGGAAACTCATCGACAATCCGGACGAGGCGCATCGACTCGGCCGGAACGCGCAGACCACGGCCAGCCGCTACTCGTGGTCGGCGACCTGCGACGGGTTCATGGCGACGTTCGACGCCGTGCTGTCCGACTCGCGCCGCTGATCACACCGACGCCGAGACCGACGAGGCCGGTGATGAGCAGCGCGGCCCATACGAGGTGCGCGCCGAGGGCGATCGCACGGTCGGTGGCGTCGGCGGACCGATCCACGACGTCGCCCACCTGATACAGCCTCAGATCCGGCCCGTCGAACACAAGCCGTCCGGCGGCCGCGAGTTGGCCAGGCGGAGAACCGTTCTCGACCAGCACCCACCCGACGCCGAGCTCGGCGAGCGCTGCCGGTGAGCCGCCGGACTCCAGCACCCGCGTCACCGCTGCGGCATGCTCCCCGGCCGGGTCGATCACTTCGCCGTCCACCCGGAGTTCCCCGGATTCGACGACCGGTGCCCGCAGCATCCGTGCGGCGGGATCGAGCGACGGATCGCGCGCGAAGGGGTACTCACGCACCGTGCCGGGAGGCCACAGGGCGACCGAACCCCGGTCCGGCGGCACGATCTCGGCGACCTGCCGCCACTCGTCGGGATAGTCGATCGCGCGCACCGCACCGCCGACCCCCCACGCCAGGTCGGGGAGCGGCGCGACCGCGAGCAGTGCGACCGCGGCGAACGCGAAACCCGACGGGACCCGACGCCTCGCCGCTGCCACGGCCGCGGCCACACACACCGCGACCGCCGGGACGAGAAGTGCGGCGAACTTCTGGGTGTCGCGGAGGAGCCCGCTGCCACCGACGTGCTCGACGACGAACCCCAGGCCGGTGCGGACCGGTCCGAAAGTGCTCAGCATCAACGCGATCGCGGTCACCGACGCCAGCACGGTGATGGCGGGTACCAGCGGATCCAACTCTGCGCGACGACGCCACAGGTGACCGGCGCCGACCGCGACGACGAGGAGCAGGCCGAGGGTGGCCACCGCGGCCCACCCGATGCTCCGACTCGCCGGCACCGCGTCGGCGTTCCAGATCCCGCCCAGCGACAGGGCCGTACCCACGGGGCCGAGCCACGGCTCGGACCGCAGGCCGAATGCCTCCACCCCGGCGGCCGCGGACGTGGTCGCGGCGTCGGTGATCATCGACGTCAGCAACCAGGGCACGGTGCTGAGGAGCCAGAGCGCAACGACGGCCATCGTGGGTCGCAGACCGATCGGACGGGCCACGAGCGCCGTCGCCAGCACGACTCCGGCCAGGACGGAACCGGTAGGTGTCAACCCCGCGACGGCGAACAGCCCGCCCAGCTGCAGAATTCGGACGGTGTCCGCTCGAGCGTCCGGTCGCCGGGTGGCTTCGACTCGGCTCCTCGCTTCGCTCGGTGCCGGCTCAACCAGCGGGGGGACTCGGCTCCTCGATCTCGATGCGCTCCTTCGTCGCTTACTCGACCCGGCGGCTTCGCTCGGTGCCGGCTCAACCAGCGGGGGGCGCCCACGCAGATCCAGAATCGCGACGAGAATCCACCCCAGTGCCGCATAACCCGCCAGCAGGCTCCAGTGGCCCTGGAGAAGACGTTCGGCGACATACGGATTCCACACCGCGACGAGCGTGGCCGCCGCGGCACCGGTGCGCCCGGCGCCCGGGACCAGGCGAGCTGCCAGACGTCCGTACCCGACGCCTGCGCAGACCAGGGCCGCGGCGAGGACCGCCAGCACGACGATCCCGCCGTCGACGACGGTGCTCACCATCGCGAGGAACCAGTCCTGCGGCACGGCGCGAGGCGGCAGGTCACCGATCCCGAGCGTGGTGTCCGTGACGTGGGTGCGCGGCGTGGACACCGCATCGCGATACAGCAGGTACCGGTCGCCGGCCCCGATCAGGCCCGGCAACAGCGGTGCCAGGATCACCGCGGCCGCAGCGACACCGGTGCCGTACAGAACCGGCAGCAGTCCTCGGGGAGTCACCGCGGCGAGCCGATCAGAAGTGGTGGGTGTCCGAGGGGGCGGGGGCGTGCACCGGGTCGTCGTCGTAGTCGGACTCGGTGATGCCGTACGACCGGGCCAGATCGAGAATTTTGGTCGCCCGCGCGATCCGCGGCAGGTCGGAGCCGTTGCGGATCTCGCCGCCGTCGCGCTCGAACTCGGCGAAGAACTCGCGCGCCCAGGTGATCTCGTCCTGAGAGGGGGACAGTCCCTCGTTGACCTGCGCGCACTGGCCCGGGGTGAGGCAGATCTTGCCGGTCATGCCGAACTCGGCGCTGACCGCGGTCGCCTCGCTGAGCTTGAGCGCGCTGGAACCGACCGTCGGGCCGTCGATGGCGCTGGGCAGGTGGGCGGCCTTCGCGGCGATCGTGAAACGCGAACGGGCATAGGCCAGGGTCTGTGGGTTCTCGCCGAAGCCGGTGTCGCGGCGGAAATCCCCGATACCGAACGCGAGACGGAACGTGCCCTTGGTGGCCGCGATCTCGCTGATGCGTTCCAGCCCGCGTGCGGTCTCCACGAGCGCGACGATCGGCAGGCCGGGCAGTCGCTTGGCGGTCTCGGTGACGTGGTCGACGGACTCGACCATCGCCAGCATCACCCCGCCGACGGCGGTCTGCGACAGCGCCTCGAGATCATCGGCCCACCACGGTGTGCCGAATCCGTTCACGCGAACCCAGTCTCCGGCGCCGGGGCCGGCGGTGCCGTCCTTCGGCCCGAGCCAACGGACGACGTTGTCGCGCGCGGAGACCTTGTCCTTGGGAGCCACCGCGTCCTCGATGTCCAGCACGACGATGTCGGCGCGCGAACGCGAGGCCGGCTCGAACTTGGCGTAGTGGGAGCCGTTGACCAGCAGCCAGCTCCGGGCCAGCACCGGGTCGATGCGCGAACCGATGTCGGTCGACTCGGCGTCGTAGGTGGGGTTGTCGTCGTACATCACGGTCTCTCGGTCCGGTGGACACGCGCGATCGGGGGACCCGCGCTCGGCAACAGCCTTCCCATCGTTGCCTATGCCCGACTGCCCGTGCAAAACCCGGCTCGCTTACCTCGTGCCCGCCCCGCGCGAGACCGCCGCGGTGCGATCGGCACACTTGGTCCATGCAGCAGACGCGTCGGACGACGGGCACGGTCGGCGCCGTCGGGTCGGTGGCGATGGGGTCGATGGTGGCCAACGTCTGCATGTACGTGGTGCACCTCGTCGCGAGCGCGCATTTCCTCGACGTCAGCGAATACGGCGAGTTCGCGGTGCTGCTGTCGGCGATGCTCGTGCTGGGTGTGCCGGCGATGGCGCTGCAGAACGTCATCGCCCGGGAGGTCGTGCTCGGCGGTGACGAGGGACGGCTCCGCGCGCTGGGTGTGGTGACGACGTGCTGGGTCGTCGTACTCACCTTCGTCGCCACCCCGCTGGTCGCGCTGCTGCTGCGCACCGACGTCGCGACGACGGCCGCGGCACTCGCCTCGGCGCCGCTGCTGGCGCTCATCGCCGCAGGTCAGGGGATTCTGCAGGGGCGCGGCGAGTTCCGGGCGCTGTCCTGGGTGCTGGCCGCCGTCGGAGTCGCACGATCGATGCCGATCATCGGGGCGTTCGCCGCCGGAGCCGGACCGGCCGGTGGGCTGCTGGCCGGGACGCTGGGTGCCGCCGCGTCGGCGGCCGTCGTCTGGCTCGTGGTCTGGTCGATGTCACGGGCCGGAAGGCCGGGTCGGCCGTCGGGAGCCGCCGGGGTGCTCAGCGTGGTCCGCGCGTCGCAGGTCCAGTTGGTGTTGATCGTCGCGTCGTCGATCGACCTGCTGCTCTCGCCCCGGGTCCTCGACGCCGAGGAGGTCGGGGTGTACGCCCTCGGCGCGATCGCGACGAAGGTGGCCTTCTGGCTCCCGCAGGCGATCGGCGTCGTCTTCTATCCGCGCCTCGCCGACCCCGCACGGTCGTCGGCCTCGTTGCGTCAGGCGGTGACGGTGGTCGCCGGGATCGGGGTCGTCCTGACCGTGCTGGCGGGCGCGGCCGGCCCGGTCGTCCCGTTCGTCTTCGGGGACGGCTACGACGCCTTGGTGCCGATCCTGTGGCTCTTCGCCTACATCGGCGCCGCGCTCGCCGTCCTGCAGGTCGTCTTGCTGTCGGCGATCGCGCGCGACCGGACGCGCGTGGCGCTCGGGACCTGGCTGGTCGTGGGCGCCGAGGTGCTGGTCATCGTCACCCTCACCGGCTCGGTGGTCGGGGTCGCGGGCACTGCGGCCGTGGCCGCCACGATCGCCGCGCTGGGGACGTGGGCGGTCGCGCGCTGAGTTGAGGTCGGACGTTGCCGAGTCCCCGAAGTTTCGGCAGTGTTGTGTCATGAGCGACAACGAGAGCACACAGGTCACTGTCCAACGCACGATCGAGGCGCCCGTCGACGCGGTGTTCGACGTCCTCTCCAATCCCGAACGGCATCAGGCGCTCGACGGTTCGGGTTTCATCCGCGGCGTGGACCACGCCGATCGCATCCAGCAGGTCGGTGACGTGTTCACGATGAACATGTCGGGCGACCACATGGGCGGCGACTACAAGACCGACAACCATGTCACCGGTTACGCCAAGGACAAGCTGCTGGCATGGCAGACCGCCCCCGCCGGCACCGAGCCGCCCGGGTGGGAATGGCTCTGGGAGTTGGAGTCCCAGGGTCCGAACGAGACGCTGGTGCGCCACACCTACGACTGGTCGAAGGTCACCGACAAGAAGCTGCTCGAGAAGGTCAAGTTCCCGCTCGTCACCGAGCACCAGCTGAACGACACCCTCGGCAGGCTCGCCGCCGAGTCGACCTCCTGACGCCGGTCTCCGTCACTCCGGTTGCCCGCCAACGGTTTCCGCGCCACTCCGGCGCCGGAACCGGGCGGGTAGCCAGGCCGGGTTGATCAGTATCAATCCGGCCACCAGTGCCACCAGGCCCAGGACCGCGGTGCCGATCGGTACGAGCCGGCCCCAGATGAGGATCGGGGACGCGAGATCGTCGGCCAGGTCCGTCATCCGGGCCTGCGTGTCGTCGTCGTAGCCGAAAGTCGCGCGCAGATGCGGCAATTCGAAGCCGGCCGGGACGCCGGGGATGCCGTCGGGGAAGCGGTACGCCTCGTCGACGGTGATCGTGGCGTCGACAATGGTGCCGGTCCGGGTGTCGACGGCGAGATCCCACGAACTCCGGTGATGGAGGCTCGCGGTCAACGGC
Organism: Gordonia sp. SCSIO 19800; assembly: GCF_018132775.1. NCBI lineage: Bacteria > Bacillati > Actinomycetota > Actinomycetes > Mycobacteriales > Gordoniaceae > Gordonia > Gordonia sp. SCSIO 19800. Next base: position 108,518 of record NZ_JAGRQM010000010.1, read on the forward strand.
CGGCTCGAGTCGCCGAACCCGAACCACGACGCCGGACGCGTGACCGAGACATTCGTGCCGACCGGTCGACCCAGCGCTTCGCGGGCGAGGTCGGTGTCAGGGACCTCGGCGCGGAACCGTGCGACGTCGCGACCTTGCACCTCGGTGTCACCGTCGTAGACCAACGGCACGGTGGTGCGGGTGATCGGGTCGAAGAACTCGCGGTCGGCGGTCGCCGTGTCGAAGGGCAGCAGGTAGGTGACGCCGCGACGGTCCGGGACGAGCACCGCGGCCTGACCGCTGTCGTACTGGATCTCCGACGCCCCGCGCGCGGCGAGTCGCGGCAACGCGTTCTTGCGGTCGAGGGTGACCCGGTCCTTGATGGCGTTGACCGTGGCGTCATTGCACGGCTGCGCCGCGTCGTCGGAATCCGACACACCGGGCCGCGGATCGCCGGGGTCGGCCTCCCGGCCGTCGATGCGCAGCGCATCGGCCTGGATCGACGTACCGGCCTGCAGCGTCACCCGGTGTTCGTCGGACGGCTGCACCGCCACGACGCGCTGCTGCCGGACGAGGTCGGCCCCGACGGTACGGGCCGTCCGTGTCTCCAGCGAGCACCGGTCGAAGATCGTCGCGTCGTCGGCCGTGGCGACGGTGGTGAAGTCGGTGCTCAGCGGGATCGTGCGGAACCCGCCGACGAGCAGGGTGGGCAGCGCGATCGTCACCGCGAGCAGGAACGCGCCGACGAAGATCAGCGTCGGCCCCGCGAGGTCCGCCGTCGACCAGCGATGGGGTTCCGGGTGCGACGACGAGGACGGCGAGGACATGGTGGCGAGGGTACGCAACGCCTCCCGGCTACCCTGTCAGCAGCATGACCAGCACCGACCCCGGCCCCACCAGCCCCGCCACCGCCGAACCCGCAACGGGTTCCGCCCGGCGGTTCTATCCGCAGCTCGAGGGCATGCGGGCCATCGCCGCGATCGGGGTCCTGGTCACGCACGTGGCCTTCCAGACCCGCGCGGTCGAGATCCCCGTACTGGGACCGGTCCTTGGTCGCCTCGACCTCGCGGTCGCCTTGTTCTTCGCGCTCTCCGGTTTTCTGCTCTGGCGACCGTGGGTCGACGCCGCACATCGCGGGACCGGTCATCCGTCGGTGCCGCGGTACTTCCGCCATCGCGTCGTCCGGATCTGGCCGGCCTACGTGGTCGTGGTGACGCTGGTGATCCTGCTGCTCCCCGAGGCGCAGGGAGCGGATGCGCAGGTCTGGCTGGCGAACCTCACGCTCACGCAGGTTTTCGTGCCGCTGACACTGACCGCCGGTCTGACCCAGATGTGGAGCCTCTCGGTCGAGATCGCGTTCTATGCCCTGCTGCCACTCATTGGTTTCGCGCTGCTGCGGCTGCGCGGGAGCCGTCTGCGGGCGCGGGTGCCGGCGCTCGTCCTCCTCGGTGCGCTGAGCCTCGGCTGGGCCTGGGTCGGCACCTCGCTGCCCGTGGCCGACGGCGTGGAGACCAAGAACTGGGTGTTCGGCCACCTCCCGTGGTTCGTCGCGGGGCTGGTCCTGGCCGAGATCGCCGGGGTCCTCGACTCGGCCGCCGGAGCGTCCCGCCCGGGACGCTGGATGGCGCGTGTCATCCGCGTCAGTGCCAACCGCCCACTGATGTTCGGCGTCCTCGTCGTCGCCTACGCACTGGCGTGCACCAGGCTCGCCGGCCCGACAGGTCTCGGCGCGGTCACCGAGATCGAGTTCGCCACCAAGATGGTTCTCGGCGCGCTCTGTGGATATGCGCTGCTCGCGCCGCTCGTCTGCAACGACGGGCCGTTCCGCATCCTCACCTCACGCGTGATGCTCGCGCTCGGGAGGTGGTCGTACGGGATCTTCATCTGGCATGTCGCGATACTGGCAGTGGTCTTCCCGCTGTTCGGCATCGTGCCGTTCAGCGGCGACACCCTCCTGGTGCTCGTGATCACCCTCGGTCTGTCGATCGGCGTCGCTGCGGCCAGCTATGCCTTCATCGAAGAGCCGGCCCGGAACTGGTTGCGCAACCGTGAGAATCGTCGTCGCCACCGTTCGCGCCACGACGCGGCCGACGCCTTGTCGTCGTCAGGCCCGCCGTCATCGGGCCGGTCGTCGACGGCCGACCAGAACATCAGCCACGCCGTCATCGACACTGCCACCAGCGCCGGTAGCTGAACCCACCATTGCGACCCGTGGTACCCGCCCGAGGCGTGCCAGGGGCCGGCCGCCAGACCGATGGTCGCGGTCATCATCGCCACGAATGTGATTGTGACGCCGGCTTTCTGCGGTACCGCTGCGGCGAGGGTGCCGACCACGACGGCGGCCGCGAGTCCCCACCAGCCGGACACCAGCCACGCCGCGGCGAGCACCGCACCCCCCGCGACGAGCACGGTGCCGCGCCCGGACGGAACCACGATGGGGTCACCGGCCTGGGTTCGACGCGCCGACGGCCACCACGCGGCGACGAGCAGCAGCGCCATCAGCGCGAGCCCGATCACCAGCGCCCACCGGTACAGCGAGTCGAATCGGAAGGTGAGTTCGATGGTTCCGCTTGCACCGGCGGGGACGACCCACCCCTGTTGCCACCCGTCGACGACGACCGGCCGTAGCTGTGTGCCGTCGAGGTGCGCCTGCCACCCCGGGTTGGTGCTCTCGGGCACGACGAGCAGTCGTTGCGCACCGGCGTCGACCGTCACCGCTCGCCGCGCCGGCGACCACTCGGTCACCTCGGGGGACGTCGACGCGGGCGCCGAGACCGGATCACCGTCCACCAGCGACAGGGCGTCGACGGTGAAGGCGTCGCCGGGATTGACCGACACCTCCTGCTGGCCGGCGGGCAGTACGAGCCGGCCGTCGCCGCACGGGCGCCCGACCACCGGTTGTCCGCTGCGCAGCTCGGACGCGGTGGCGCGCACGGACATCCGGACGACCTGACCCGCGACGGTCAGGCCGATCCCGGCGTCGCAACCGATCTCGACGATCCGGTCGGCGTCCGTACCGGTCGCCGGCGACGGGAACACCTGCACCTCGGCGATCCCCGGTGGTGCGGGACTGGCGAACCCGAGGCTGTTGACGTCGATCAGGTCGGACTGGGCGCGAATGGTGATCTCGATGCGGTCGGTGACCGCGGGATCGAGACGGACGATGCCGCCGTCGTCGACCTCGCGGACCTGCTCGCCGGTGCCGAGGTCCACCGCGACCTCGGTGGGAGCGGCGGGATAATTCCGGGGGGCGACGATGGTCAGCGCGTCGACCCGTTGTGCCCGTGGGAGATCGAGGACCAGGGTGGGACTGTTCTCGTTCGCTGCCGCGTCCTCGTCGGCCGGGGAGTCGTCACCCGCTCGCGACGTCCGCTCATCGGGGATCTCCGGTGCGGTCCAGGATGTTCCGGGATCGCCGTCGACGGCGGCCGCGGGCCCGCCGCGGGGATCGGTCACCGGGCGGGGCCCGCGCGCCGTGACCCGGTCGTCCTCGGCGAGAAGCCGATCCAGAGCATCGCCGGGTCGGGGTCGAAGGATCGCGGTGGGGGAGACGGTGACATCCGACGGCACCGAGAGTGCGCGCCCGAACACCGCCGACGTCTCCGGCGAGAGTGCGAGACCCGTTGCGCACCTGGTCATCTGCCGCTCGGGGTCGGAGACGCACGACGCCCGCCCGGACAGCTCCTGGTACAGCAGCCACTGGGCCACGTCGGTGCCGGCCTCGAGTTCGGGCAACACCACGCGGTGGCGGATCCGCAACGGCGTCGCGGTCCGCAGATCAGAGACCGTCACCTCACCGAGCGCGAATTGGTTTCCCGCCGTGCCGTCGTCGGTGCGGAGCGCGCGGATCTGGAGCCAACCGGTGGGGCCGCTGGGGGCGGTCACGGTGACCGGTTCGCCGGGAGCGAGACCGGAGACCACCGTGCTGCCCGCCTCGGTGGTGATCAGCGCACTCGTGACGTCGGGTCCGAGCGCCTTCGCGGTCGTCAGGGTCACCGCGAGATCGGTGCGCGGCGTCGTGAAACCGATGCGCATCCATCGTCCGACCGCGGTCTCCAATCCGCCGCTCACCCAGGCGCTCTGCGGGTTGCCGTCGAAGGCCGCGGCCGCCGAGTTGGCCGGCGAGGTCTGCCCGGGCTGGACCGCGTCCGCCGCCGATCCCGACGTCGACACCTCGACTTCGCCGCTCTCGTTGTCCAACAACCATTCCCCGTGGACCAGTGGTTGGCCGTCGACGGGGTAGTCGGCGACGGCGTTCTGTGTCCGACGCGGGTCCGACGGCGACCTGATCGCCGAACTGTGGTCGTCGACGCGGCCGAAGTCGGTCTCCCGGTCAGCGGGTGTGTCGGTCACGATCAACGGGCCGTCGACGATCCCGGCGCGGCGGGCGTCGGCGTCGAGCACGACGGGTCCGAGCGGGGGAAGTCCCTGGCGTGCGCGGACGTCGGCCAGTTCGGCGATCGCCTCGGGCCCGCCGGCAATGCGGGGGAGCCCGGTGGTGTCGACGAGTCGCGGACCGGTGCCGGTCGTCGCGCCCGGTTCGCCGACGGCGTAGATCTGCACCGCGGGCATCGGCGGCCGTAGTCCGTTGTCGCGCACCACTCCTCGGACGCTGGGTGGCCCGATCGGCGGACCGAACTCGGCGACGCGACGGAGCCCGGGCGACTCGTCGAGTGCCTGTTGCGCGAGCAGCGGGCGGGCCGACCGCGAGGTGTCGGGGTCGAGATCGGCTCGGAGGACGACGAATCCGATGCCCTGCCCGGCGAGGGTGGCGGCGAGACCGGGGGAGCCACGGCCCGCGGCGATCTCCCGTTGTACGGAGTCGAGGGCGCGGATCGCGCCCGGCGGGGTGAGCGGGATCGCGTCGCGGACCGCCCACGGGGTGTCGGACAGGGGTTGCAGCGGTTCGTCGCGGGTGAGCCCCCAGAGCTGGTCGGCGAACGGGGCGCCGGGGACGACCAGCGCGCGGGCGGGCGGGGCGCCGTCGTCGCGTTCGCTGTGCTCGGTCAGCCAGTCGGCGGTCTGCTGCCAGTGGCGTGAAATCGCCTGGTACGTACCGTCCGGCGCGAGCTGACCGGTCCACATCAACGACCCGGCGCCGATCACGGCGACGAGCAGGACGATGGTCGCGGCGACCGGTCGCGACCGCTGGGGCTGGGCGAAGGCGGAGAGCGTCTCCCGGCGACTCGCACTCCCCGGCAGCGGAACCCGCGCCAGGAGATGTGCGACACCGAGGACCAGCGGGATGCGGAGCAGCGGCTCGAACTTGTGGATGTTGCGCAGCGGGGCGCCGGAGCTGTCGAGGAAGACGCGTACCTGCTCGGCGACCGGCGACCCGAGTTCACCCGCGTAGCCGACGCACATCAGGACGAGGCCCACGCCCAGGATCGCGACGAGACGGCCCCGGAACGGCATGTGCCGCATGCACAATCCGGCGAGCCCCGCGGCCGCGATGGTCCCGGTCGCCAGCACCGCGGCGGGCTGGGTGACGAGCACCGCCCCGGCGACGCGCTCCGGCGACACGAACGGCGTCCACGAACTCGCCCCGCGCAGCACCTCGGTGAGCGAGGTCCACTGCGTGGTGACCCGGGACGACTCGATGTAGTCCAGGAACGGCGGACTCACGCGCGACAGGATCAGCAGCGGGACGAGCCACCACGCGCACGCCAGGGTCAGGCCGGCGGCGGTCCAGGCGCCGAACCGCCACCAGCGTCGGTCGCGCGGACTGTGCAGCAGCCACCACAGGGCGGCGACGCCGAGCGCTGCCAGTGTGGCGACGGCGTTGACCGCGCCCATCAGCGCGACCGCCGCCGACGCACGCGCGGCCTCCCGCCACAGCGGGGCAGCGTTCTCCGCCCGGGTGTCGAGCGCCCGCACCACCGGGATCAGCACCCACGGGGCGAGCATCATCGGCAGGGTCTCCGACGAGATCGAGCCGAGGGTGGTCAGGACCCGCGGGCTGAGCACGAAGACGGTGGCGGCGATGATCCGCGATGCGGGCGAGCCCAGCCGCAGCATCTCGGCGAGGCGGACGATGCCGACGAAGCCGACGGTGAGCAGCACCGCCCACCAGAGGCGTTGCACGATCCACGGCGGAACGGCGAGAAGGTCACCCAGGGCGAAGAACGCCCCGTGGGGGAAGAAGTACCCGTAGGCCTGGTTCTGCACCTGCCCCATCGGTGCGTTCGGCGTCCACAGATGTGCGGCGCGCGCGAGGAACCCGAGCGGATTCGCGGTGAGGTCGAGTTTGGTGTCGGCGGCGATGCGGCCCGGTGACTGCAGCAGGCAGATCAGCAGCGAGATCGCGCCGACGACGGCGATACCGCGTCGGCTGAGTACGGACTGATCCGGTGGCGGAGGCGGGGTACTCAGTTGCGGCTGCTGTCGATCAGGAGACGCCGAGACCGGCGGCGTCGTGGACGGGTCAGTTGGTCTCGCCGGCTCCGCCGCGCGAACCGTAGTCCACCGAACCCTGGACGAATCCGTTGTTCGGGCTGATGTTGTTCAGATCGGTGGACGGGCTGTTCTCGGAGGCCAGGAACCCGCCGAGGAACACCGCGCCGAGTCCCACCAGGATGCCGGCGACCCCGGCGACGGCTCCGGCGACAAGGCGGTTGTTGGTCATGGCGATGAAACTACCATCGTCCGAGTCCGTTTCCGGGTGACACCCGCTGACACCTGCGGGTGCACCGTGTCGAGCTCAACGTCCGGAACGCACTTTCGTGAGGGCGCGATCCCACAACAGACGCACGCTCGACTTCACCATCTCGGGTTTGTCGACGTCGCGGCTGAGCAGCATCGTCGACGTCGCGATCGTCTTGGCAGACGCCTTGGAACGATGTCCGGAGTCCAGGTGGGGTTGCGGGTCGTACTCGATGATCAGCTGGATCGCCTCCGCGCGCGCACGCCCGGCGATCTGCTCGGCCAGCCACAGCGCGAGGTCGATGCCCGCGGACACACCGGCCGCGGTGACCAGGTCGTCGTCGGGCGCGGCGCGCACGATCCGCTGGTCCGACACCGGCTTCGCGCCGTGCAGCGACAGCCCGGCCATCGACGACCAGTGCGTCGTGGCCGGCTTCCCGTCGAGCAGACCGGCTGCGGCCAGGATGATCGAACCGGTGCAGACCGACGTCGTCCACTGGGCGCCCGGCCGTACGGCACGCAGCCAGTCGAGGACCTTCTCGTCCTGCGAGGCGGCCAGGAAACCGGGACCGCCTGGCACCAGGACGACGTCCGGCGACGGTGTCTCGTCGAACGAATGCGTGGCTCCGACGACGAGCACGCCCGAGTCGGCGACGACCGGCCCGGGTTCGTGCCAGACGAACCTCACCTCGGTGTCGGGCAGGGCTCGCAGCACCTCGTAGGGGCCGATGAAGTCCAGCGCGGTGAACTGCGGGTAGAGCACGATCGCTATCTGGGTCATGGATGCCTTTCGGGTCGTGGGTTCTCGGGTGTGCGTCTAGCGGAAGGTGCGGCGGTACTGATCGGGCGGCACGCCGAGCCGGCGGACGAAGGTGCGCCGCATCGTCTCGGCCGACCCGAACCCGCACCGGGTGGCGATCACCGGCATCGTGTCGTCGCCCTGGGTGAGTGCCCGGCGGGCGGCGTCGGTCCGGACCCGTTCGACATAGGCGCCCGGCGCCTCACCGGTCTCGTCGGTGAAGATGCGGGAGAAATGACGCGGGCTCATCGACGCGTCGCGGGCGAGATCGTCGACGCGGTGCACCCGGCCCGGCTCGGCCTCGATGCGTTCCTGGATCTCGCGGATCGCCGTGCGCCGGGCCCGAGGCATCCACACCGGCGGGGCGAACTGGCTCTGACCACCTGGGCGCCGCATGTAGAGGACGAGCCACCGCGCGACGAGCTGTGCGAGCTCGGTGCCGTGGTCCTCCTCGATGAGGGCCAGCGAGAGGTCGATACCGGCGGTGACGCCCGCGGAACTCCACACCCGGTCGCTGCCGCGCACGAACAGGGCCTCGGCGTCGACCTGGATCGACGGGTATCGCTCGGCGAGCAACCCGGTCACGGCCCAGTGCGTCGTCGCGCGTTTGCCGTCGAGGAGGCCGGCCTCGGCGGCGAGGAACGCGCCGTTGCACACGCTGACGACGCGTCGTGCCCGTTGCGCCGCCCGTCGGATCCAGTCGACGAGGTCGGGGTCGCGGGAGGCGTCGTGGACGCCGGTGCCGCCGGGCAGGATCAGGATGTCGAGCGGCTCGGCCGGGTCGGGCAGCGGCTGCGCGACGAACTCCAGCCCGACGCCGGTGCCCACCGGCAGACCGGACTTCGACACCAGCCGCAGGTCATAGCGGACCTGCGCGCCCTGGTCGGCAAGGGCATACGACGCGGTGGAGAACACGTCGGCCGGACCGGTCACGTCCAGGGCCTGCACCCCGGGGTATCCGAGGATCAGCACCGATCGAGTCATGAGGACATCGTTTCCGACCCGCACCGTGGCGTCCAGGCCACGCATCCCACAGATCAGGACACGTCACTGTTGTTTGAGCTGGTCCCCACCACCGGTTGAGCCGGCACCCGTCCCCGCTGCTCGAGCCGGCTCGCCCCCCGCTGGTTGAGCCGGCTCCGAGCGGAGCCGCCGGGCCGAGCAAGCGACCAAGGAGCGCGTCGAGGTCGAGGCGCCCCACCCCCGCTGGTTGAGCCGGCTCCGAGCGCAGCGAGGCGCCGTGTCGAAGCCACTTGGTGACCTCGACAAGCTCGGCCGTCAGGTGGGGACGCTCGACCAGCAGCGTTGCGCTACAGCGTGACCTGCGGTTCTTTCTCGCACTTCGCGGGAACGATGAACACCGGTCGATGACAGTGTTTGAGGACCCGTTCGGCGACGCTGGACCGCAGCAGAGCCTTGAGTCCCGATGCGCCGCGCGTTCCGGTGACCAGAAGATCGACGTTCAGCGCCTCGGCCGCGGCGACGAGCGCGCCCCACACCGTCGACTCCACTTCCACGAGCGATCCGCGCGCGGTCAGTCCGCAGTCGGCGGCGAGTGTCACGCCGCGCTCGTTGATCGCGGCGGCCTCGTCTTCGAGGGCCTGGTCGACGCCGGCGTCGAGTTGGGTGTCGATGAACGGCTGCATCCCGCCGGCCAGGGTGGACATACGTGCCGGCGTCATGCCGCCGGGTTGCCAGGCGGTGACGACCACTGCGGATTGCGCGCGGAGAAATTGTCCGGCGTAGCGAATGGCGCGGTCGGCGTTCGGGGACCCGTCATAGGCGATCATCAGTGTTTGTGCGGCACTGTTGCCGCCGCTACCGCGCCCGGCGGTGGCGGACCCGGACGAATCGGACCCCACGTCCATTGGCTCAGACTACATGCCAGACTCGTGCCATGGGCCCAACTCGCAGACCCCGGCGGATTCGTCGCGAAGGGATCCGTGACAACCGGATCCGGAATGCGATGACGACAGGGACGGTCGCCGTACTGTGCGCGGCGCTGGCGGCGTGCGCGTCATCGACGCCCGACTCACCGCCGCCGACTCCCTCGTCCTCGGCGTCGTCGTACGCCTCGGCGTCTTCGTCGGCGTCGCCGACGACCGTTCCGGTCGCAAACAGCTGTGGCGCAAGCGAACTCGCGAAGCTGTCCGTACGCCAGAAGCTGGCGCAGCTGATCGTCGTCGGCGTCACCGGGGCGGCCGACGCGCAGCAGATCGTCGAGAACGAGGAGATCGGGGGGATCTTCGTCGGGAGCTGGACCGACAAGGCGATTCTGACGAGCGGTGCGGCAGCACGTATTTCGCAGAACTCGCCGATCCCGCTGATGGTCACCGTCGATCAGGAGGGTGGTCGGGTGTCGCGCCTGTCCGCGCTCGGTATCGACCACGCGTCGCCGCGCGAACTGGCACAGACCAGGACGCCCGAGCAGGTGCGGGCGATCGCGGCCGATGTGGGCCGCAAGCTCAAGCGGCTCGGGGTCACCGTCGACTTCGCTCCCGTCGCCGACGTCAGCGACGAATCGGACAACGAGGTGATCGGCGACCGGTCCTTCAGCAACGACCCGGCCGTCGTCACCGAGTACGCGGGCGCGTACGCCGCGGGATTGGCCGACGCGGGAATCACGCCTGTGTACAAGCACTTTCCGGGTCACGGACACGGGTCGGGCGACTCGCATCTCGGCGTTGTGACGGTTCCGTCGCTCGCGGAGCTGCAGGACAGCGACCTCGTGCCGTTCCGGACGCTGTTGCGCGACCCGGGGACCGCGGGCGCCATGGTCGGGCACCTGATCGTGCCCGGTCTGACGAAGGGACTGCCCGCCAGCATCAGCCGGCCCGCCATCCAAATGCTGCGCACCGGCGTCGGCTACGACGGTCCGCGGTTCAACGGCGTCATCTACTCCGACGACCTGTCGGGCATGGCGGCGATCAGCGCCCAGTACCCGATCGAGCAGGCGGTGGAGAAGTTCATCCTCGCCGGCGGCGACATCGCGCTGTGGCTGTCGACCGACCGTGTCTCGTCGGTGCTCGACAATCTCGAACGCGCGGTGTCAGCGGGTCGCCTGGCGCCGGCACGACTCGACGACAAGGTCGTGCGAATCCTTCGATCCAAGGGTGTGGTGAACTGTTGACCTGCTGAGTCCCCCGGCGCCGACGGTCTGAATGGGGTTTCACCTTACCGATTGGTAAGTTGTTGATATCGTCGGACGGAACAGAAGTCGTGAACGGAGGTGGCGGTCATGTCGGGCGGAACCAAGCGCCTGCCCCGCGCGGTGCGCGAGCAGCAGATGCTCGATGCGGCCGTCAAGGTGTTCGCGCAGAACGGTTTTCGCGAGACCTCGATGGACGCCATCGCATCCGAGGCGCAGATCTCCAAGCCGATGCTGTACCTGTACTACGGCTCGAAGGACGAACTGTTCAGTGCGTGCATCGCCCGTGAGTCCGGTCTGTTCATCGACGCGATGAGCGTCGGTTTCGACCCGTCGCTGTCGCAACGTGAGCAGGCCGTCACGGTGATCCGTGAGTTCCTCCGCTTCGTGCACGAGCACCGGCAGTCCTGGCGGGTGCTGTACCGCGTCGCCATCGGCACCGCCGGTTTCGCCGGCATCGTCTCCGAGAGCCGCCAGCGGGTCACCGAGATGGTCGCCCAACTGATCAAGGCGGGCACGACCGTCGAGGTCGACAGCGACATCGACTTCGAACTCACCGCCGTCGCGATCGTCGGTGCCGCCGAGGCCGTCGCCGACCGCATCACCGAGGGCGACGTCGACCTCGAGCGGGCCACCAGCCTCCTCGTCGGCATCACCTGGCGCGGCCTGAAGGGCGTCGGTACCGACGCCTGAAGTGTCGACACCTGAGGTGCAACGCAAACGCTCCCGCGGCCCCGCTTCCTATCCGCTTATCGGATCCAATAAGCGGGACGGAAACGAGACCGCGGGAGCGAAAGGCGAAGGCCCTCAGCCCTCCCGCGTCGTCGCGGTGAGGTGCGGGAATCCCTTGCGGCGATCGCGGATCGCGATGTCGAAGCTGCCCCTGCCGTCGATGCGGCGGGTGTAGAGGGTCACCTTGGCCGGCAACAGGATCGGCTTGCCGAACCTGACGTCGTAGGTGACCGCGTCGGGCAGTTGCGCCTCCACGTTCGCGACAGCTGCTGCGGCACTCCACATCCCGTGGGCGATGGCCTTGGGGAAGCCGAATGCCTTCGCCGGCAGGTTGCCCATGTGGATCGGGTTGCGGTCGCCGGAGGCGGCGGCGTACTCGCGGATCCGCTTGAGGTCGACGGCCAGGATGGCGTCCGGCGGCGGCGGGGTCTTCGACTTCGGTTCGGGACCCCGCGGCTCGTCGGACAGGCTGGTGCGCTGCTGCTTCAGGAACGTCGCCGTCTGGGTGGTGACAAGTTCCGATCCGACGCGGATCTCGCTGACGACGTCGATCAGGATGCCCTTGCGGTGCTCGCGCAGGTTCTGTGCATGCGTGACGATGTCGAGCGGCTCACCGACCTTGATGGGCCGCGAACGTTCGATGGTGTTCGTCATGTGTACCGAACCGACGGCACCGAACGGGAACTCGTCGGACGTCATGAGCTTCATGACGACCGGAAACTGCAGCACGAACGGGTACGTCAACGGCAGGGTGCCGCCGAACCGCTGCCCGGTCGCGTGGCAGTACGCCTGCAGCGCAGTCGAATCCACCCGCACGCCGTCGAGTCGGTAACGCGTCTCGGGTGCGGTGGCGTCGGCCGACACCCGTGGCGGCTTGCCGATGCCGGGCAGCAGCGCGGTGACCGCCTTGCCGTACAGCTCGGCGGTGCCGGGTGCGGACGGGAGGGTGATCGTCTTGCCCATCAGGCCCCCAGGAATCCCTGGCCGCAGACGCGGACCACATTGCCGGTGACGGCATTGCTCGCCGGGTTGGCGAAGTAGGCCACGGTCTCGGCGACGTCGACGGTCTGACCGCCCTGCTGCAGCGAGCTCATCAGGCGGCCGGCCTCACGGGTGGCTAGCGGGATGGCCGCGGTCATCTTGGTCTCGATGAAGCCGGGCGCCACCGCGTTGATGGTGATGCCCTTCTCGGCGAGGATCGGCGCGTAGGCGTCGACGAGGCCGATGACACCGGCCTTCGAGGCGCCGTAGTTGGTCTGGCCGCGGTTGCCCGCGATGCCGGCGATCGACGAGACGTCGACGACGGCGCCGCCCTCGCGCAGCGCACCCTTCTCGAGCAGCGTCTCGACGAGGGTCTGCGGTGCGATGAGGTTGACCGCGATGACCGCGTCCCAGCGGGAGTCGTCCATGTTGGCGAGCAGCTTGTCGCGGGTGATGCCGGCGTTGTTGACGATGATGTCGATGCCGCCGTGCCGCTCGAGGGCGTGCTCGGCGAGCTTCGCGCCGGCGTCGGCCGCGGTGACATCGAGCGGGAAGGCGGTGCCGCCGACCTTGTTCGCCGTCTCCGACAGCGCGTCCCCGGCCTGCGGGACATCGGCGGCGATCACGTGCGCGCCATCGCGGGCAAGGACCTCGGCGATCGTCGCGCCGATGCCGCGGGCGGCACCGGTGACGACGGCGACCTTGCCCTCGAGGGGCTTGTCCCAGTTCTTCGGCGCGGTGGCGTCGGCGCCGCCGACCCGGATGACCTGGGCGTCGACGAAGGCCGACTTCGCCGACAGCACGAAGCGCACGGTCGACTCGAGGCCGGTCAGCCCGGTCTTGGCGTCGGGGGAGACGTAGACGAGCTGGACGGTGGACCCCTTCAGGAGTTCCTTGCCCAGCGAGCGGGTGAAGCCTTCGAGTGCACGCTGCGCGACGCGCTCGGAGGGGTCGGTGACCAGCTCCGGCGTGGTGCCGATGACCAGGAACCGCGCGCAGGCCGCGGTCGAGCGCATCGCGGGCTGGAAGAACTCGAAGAGTTGACGCAGCTCGGCGGGAGTGGTGATGCCGGTCGCATCGAAGACCAGGCCGCCGTACTTGTCGGCGCTGCGCCCGGTCGTGGCGTTCTGGATGAGGTCGTAGTCCTCGGTCGAGAGCATCTCGCGAAGCGGTTCGACGAGCCGGCCGGACCCGCCAAGCAGCACGGGGCCGGGCAGCGGCGGCTCGGAGGCCTTGTAGCGCCGTAGCGGCGGCGGGACGGGCAATCCGGCCTGCTTGGCGATGAATGCGCCGGGCGCGGAATGGACGAAGCTCGAGTACAGGCCAGTGTTTCCGTTGGCGGCCACGTTGATCTCCTCTGACTGTCGTTCGACAACGAACTTACTGATGAGTAAGAATACGCTATAGATACCGCACCCGACCCTTGGGAGATCGACGTGGCCGAACAGTCCAACCCCACCAGCAAGCCGAAGACCCGCAGCGATCGTCCCGTCGCGATCCTCGGCGGCAACCGCATCCCGTTCGCACGCCAGGACAAGGCGTACGCGAAGGTCGGGAACCAGGAGATGTTCACCGCCGCGCTCGACGGCCTGGTGAGCCGCTTCAACCTGCAGGGCGAGCAGCTCGGCATGGTCGCCGGCGGCGCCGTGCTCAAGCACGCCCGTGATTTCAATCTCATCCGTGAGTCGGTGCTGGGCTCGGCGCTGTCGCCGTACACCCCCGCGTTCGACATCCAGCAGGCCTGCGGCACCGGACTGCAGGCCATCACGACGGTCGCCGACGGCATCGCCCGCGGCCGCTACGACGCCGCGATCGGCGGTGGCGTCGACACGACGTCCGACGCACCGATCGCCGTGGGCGAGGGCCTGCGTCGTCAGCTGCTCGAGGTCAACCGGGCGCGTAGCACCAAGGACCAGATCCTCGGCGCCGCGAAGCTGCTGACCAAGCTCGGCATCGAGATCCCGCGCAACGGCGAGCCCCGCACAGGCATGTCGATGGGCGAGCACGCCGCCGTCACTGCCAAGGAGTTCGGCATCAAGCGAGCCGACCAGGACGAGCTGGCCGCCCGCAGCCACCAGAACATGGCGGCCGCCTACGAAGCCGGCTTCTTCGACGACCTGATCACCCCGTTCCTGGGCCTGACCCGCGACCAGAACCTGCGCGGCGACTCCACCGCGGAGAAGCTCGCCAAGCTCAAGCCGGTCTTCGGCGTCTCCCTCGGCGACGCGACGATGACCGCGGGCAACTCGACGCCGCTCACCGACGGTGCGTCGACCGTGCTGCTCGCCAGCGACGAGTGGGCAGCCGACCGCGGACTGCCGGTGCTCGCCTACTTCGTGGACAGCGAGACCGCCGCGGTCGATTACGTCAACGGCCCCGACGGGCTGCTCATGGCCCCGACCTACGCGGTGCCGCGTCTGCTCGCCCGCAACGGGCTCACGCTGCAGGACTTCGACTTCTACGAGATCCACGAGGCCTTCGCGTCGGTGGTCCTCGCGACCCTGCAGGCCTGGGAGTCCGAGGAGTACTGCAAGGAGCGCCTCGGCCTCGACTCGGCACTGGGTTCGATCGACCGCAGCAAGCTCAACGTCCACGGTTCGTCGCTCGCGGCGGGTCACCCCTTCGCGGCGACCGGCGGCCGGATCGTCGCGCAGGCGGCCAAGCAGATCAAGGAGAACGGTGGCGGTCGCGCCCTGATCTCGATCTGTGCCGCGGGCGGCCAGGGCGTCACCGCGATCATCGAGGGCTGACGACCCGAAGCGGACGTCATCGAGAGCTGGAATCCCGATAAGTGAGACGGATTGGCGACTGATCGGCCGATCCGTCTCACTTTCGTGGGACGAATCGGGGTACTTCGTCACATATTCGACAGAATCTGCCGTCCGGGGATGCCTCCGGCCGAAAAGTAGCGTAAATATGTCTATAGCTCCGGCTGCGCTGTCAGACCCCCGACCCGACAGCTCGGCCGGAGCGCCTACTTTCCCGACCGTAGTTCTGCGGCCACCCCCCGTTCGGCCGAGCTGCCAGCCCCGATGGATGGAGTTGTGACCCCAGGCTCTCGCCGAGCACGATCCGCGCTACGCGCCGTGCTCGCCGTCGTCGCCGTGATCACGCTCGTCCTCGCCGCGGAGTTCGTGGCCACCCGCTCCGATTCCCCGCGCAACGCCGTCGTCGGCGGTATCGATGCGGGCGGTCGGAACTCCGCCGAACTCACCTCCGTACTCGACGAGCTGACGGCGCGCTCGCGACAACCGGTCGTCTTGCGGACGCCGGAGGGCTCGGCCGAGGTCGCGCCCGCCGAGCTGGGACTCACATACGACGCCGATGCGACGCGGGCTCGTCTCCTCGAGCAACCGCGCAATCCGCTCGTCCGTCTGGCCGCGCTGTTCGGCCGCGACTTCGACGTCGAGCCGGTCGTCACGCTGGATCGGACGGCGATGAACGCGGCGCTCGACGCCCAGCGCGCGTCACTCGAGAAGGCCGCGGTCGAGGGCGGTGTGCACTACGACGGCACCGAGCCCGTCGGGGATCAGCCCGCCAAGGGTGAACGCATCGCGCGAGACGCTGCCGCCGCGACCCTCGTCGACCGTTGGCTGGACGGCGCCCCCGTCGACCTGCCCATGGAACCCTTCTCGCCGACGGTGAGCGCCGAGGTCGTGGCCGCGACCGTCGCCGGACCGGCCGAACGGGTGGTCGCGGCTCCCGTGAGTCTCGTGGACCGCCGCAAACGGACGGTCGAGGTGCCCGCGGGAGACCTGGCGTCGATGGTGACCTTCGGGCCCGACGGCCGCGGCGGGCTCACTCCCCGAGCCGACGAGAAGGTGGGGCGCGAGATCCTCGCCCCCGACCTCGACGCCTCGCAACGGGCCCCCGTCAGCGCGACGTTCAGTCTGGCGTCCGGCCGTCCGCAGGTGGTGCCGGGCGTCGACGGCGCCGCGATCAACTGGCCGAAGACCCTCGCCGCCGTCGCCACGAGTGCGGCGGCCGACGGTGGCGATCGCAGGGTCGAGGTCGTCTACGACGACGTCGAGCCGAAGCTCACGACCGATGCCGCGCGCAAGCTCGGGGTCACCGAACTGATCAGCGAGTACACCACCGGTGGCTTCTCGAGCGCTTCCGGGGAGAACATCCGGCTCGTCGCCGCCGAGGTCGACGGGGCCCTCGTCCTGCCCGGAAAGGTGTTTTCGCTCAACGGGCACACCGGGCCGCGCGGTTCAGAGCAGGGGTACGTGGAGTCGACGATCATCGACCATGGTCGGGCGTCGAACGCGGTCGGCGGCGGGATCTCCCAGTTCGCGACGACCCTGTACAACGCGACGTATTTCGCCGGGCTCGAGGACGTCGATCACACCGAGCACGCGTATTACATCTCGCGGTACCCGGAGGCGCGGGAGGCGACCGTGTTCGAGGGTGCCATCGACCTGAAGTTCCGCAACAACACGCGGCACGGCGTGCTGATCGAGACCGCCTGGTCGCCGTCGTCGGTGACGGTTCGGCTCTGGGGAACGAAGGCGTTCGAGGTCGAGTCGGTCACGGGTGAGCGGGTTGCCCCCACCGATCCGCCGCGAGTCCGCGTTCCGCGCGGGGACGACTGCATCCCGAGCAGCGGGAGCAAGGGTTTCACGGCGTCGGACACCCGGATCATCAAGGACGCGCGTACCGGACGGGAGATCGATCGGTCCACCCGCACCGTCCGCTACGCGCCCGAACCCATCGTGAAGTGCGTCTGACCCCGGGTGGTTCGGCGCGGGGTGATCTGATGTGGAGGATTTCGATGCGGGGTGTTTCCCCGAAGGGCTTTACCGAGCGATAGAACGCTCGATAGGCTCCGGGGCGTGGATATCAATGGAGCTAGTGCAATCGTCACGGGTGGCGCGTCCGGCATCGGCGCGGCTGCGGCTCGCCAGCTGGCGGCCAAGGGTGCAAAGGTCATCGTCGCCGACCTGAACGCGGACAAGGGCGAGGAACTCGCCAAGGAGATCGGCGGACAATTCGTCGCCGTCGACGTGACCTCGACCGAACAGATCGAAGCCGCCGTCAACGCGGCCACCGAACTCGGCCCGCTGCGTGCGCTGGTCAACTCGGCCGGCATCGGCTGGGCACAGCGCACCATCGGTCGCGACGGTGAGTTCGGGTCGGCCCACAACCTCGACGCCTACAAGAAGGTCATCGCGATCAACCTGATCGGCACCTTCGACTGCATCCGTCTCGCGGCCACCGCCATGAGCCGCAACGAGCCGCTCGACGGCCACGGTGAGCGCGGCGCGATCGTCAACATGGCCAGCGTCGCAGCCTTCGACGGCCAGATCGGCCAGGCGTCGTACTCGTCGTCCAAGGGCGGCGTCGTCGGCATGACCCTCCCGGTCGCGCGCGACCTGGCCGCGGTCGGCATCCGCGTCAACACCATCGCCCCCGGTCTGATCGACACCCCGATCTACGGTGAAGGCGAAGCGGCCGAGGCGTTCAAGGCCAAGCTCGGCGAGTCGGTCCTGTTCCCGCATCGCCTGGGTGCGCCCGACGAGCTCGCCTCGATGGTCGTCGAGCTGGTCACCAACAGCTACATGAACGCGGAGGTCATCCGCGTCGACGGCGGCATCCGGATGCCACCGAAGTAGATCCGACACACCACTGGGGTAACCGCGCAGACCCACCACCGGCCCGATCCGGTGGTGGGTTTGCCGTCTGTTCACCGGTTCTTTCCGTGAAAGAACTTTCATTCGCGCCTCATGAAGGTGTCACGCCGGCACCGCAGAGTGGTCGCCATGAACGTTCCGCACACGATCGACCGAGGCCCGGGACACCCGGGGCCGGTGACGATGTACGCGACGCGTCCACCGGTGCGCACGGTGACGCCGTCATCGCCGCCGCGGCGCCCCCTCCTCGACGCCGTCGGCAGCGTGCTGTCCCCGTGGGCGGCAGCCGGTCTCGTCGTCGTTCTCGGCGCCGGCGCGTTCGTCGGACATGCCGGGTGGACCGGGGAGTTGCCGTTCGACGCCGTTGTCACCCTCCTCGTCTTCCTGATCGCGGTGTGGGCGTGGATCTTCTCGCCGCTGGATGACACCTATGTCGCGCTGGGTGGCGGTATCGCTCTGGTGGTCTTCGGCATCATCGACGCCAACACCTTCGCGGGCACGCTCGGCTCCGGCGTGATCTGGTTGCTGATCGGTGCTTTCGTGATCGCGGACGCGGTCACGGCGTCAGGTCTGTCGGCTCGTGTGTCGGCGCGGGTCGTCCGCCGGGCCCGGACGCCTCGTCAGTTGGTCCATCTGATCACCGCGGCCCTGTTGCTGACCACGTTCGCGATCCCGGCGACGTCCGGCCGTGCGGCCCTTGCTCTTCCGATATTTCTCGCGCTCGCCGCGGTCCTGCGTGACCGACCGCGCCTGGTGCTCTGCCTCGCGCTGGTCTTCCCGATGGTGATCCTCTTCTCGGCGGTGGGATCGCTTCTGGGTGCCGGTGCGCACCTCATCACCGTCGAGATCGTCTCGGCCGCAACCGGTGGCGGTATCGGATTCCTGCACTGGGCGGTCCTCGGCATCCCCCTGGCGCTCGTGTGGTCGCACCTCGCGGCCGAGTCGGCACTGTGGTTGATGACCGATCGCGCCGAGCGGGCACGTCCGCTGTGCGTGCCGCCGACCGCTCTCGCGACGACCGGGACGGCGACCTCCGGCCCGCTCACGTCTGCACAACGACGGGTGTCCGGCATCCTCGGACTCGTTGTGGCGCTGTGGTGTTCAGAACCGCTGCACGGTGTCGACCCGGCCATCGTCGCGGTGCTCGGCGCGCTGGCCGCGTCGGCGCCGGCGGTCGGCGCGACGACGCTGGGCGCGGCGCTGAAGACCGTCCCGTGGACGCTCCTGCTGTTCATGGCCGCCACCCTCGCGCTGGGGATGGCGCTCAACTCCAGTGGTGCCGCGGAGTGGCTGGCGGATCAGGCTTTCGGGTCCATCGCCGAGACCGGGCCGGCGGCGGCGATGGTGTTCGTCGTCGTCGCGGCGATCGTCTCGCTGCTCGCGCATCTGGTGATCCAATCCCGTTCGGCCCGTTCGGCGGTACTGATCCCGATCATCGTGGTGACCGCCCCGGCCGTCGGGGTCGACCCCGTCGCCGCGGCCTTCCTGTCCACCGCGGCCGCCGGGTTCTGCATCACCCTCACCAGCTCGGCCAAACCGGTCGCCATGTTCGCGGCGAGCGACGACGTCCCCGGTTACGAACCCCGACATCTGCTCACGATGTCGGCGCTGCTCGCGCCGGTGTCGCTGGTGCTGCTCCTCATCTTCGCGTTCTGGGTCTGGCCCTACCTGGGTCTGCCCCTGCTCTCGTCCTGACCGTCGCATCGCCGCGACTGTCCCGAATGTGCCTCCGGGTGCGAGTTCCCGTCTCCTCATCAAGACCTTGTCCGATCGATCAACAGGAGTGCCGATGTCTGTCCGAGTTCCGCAACGAATCCTGGTCGCCCCGAGTGGTTTCAAGGAGAGCCTCGACGCCGTGTCGGTGGCGACCGCCATCGCCGCGGGGGTGCGGCGCACGCTCCCCGGGGTGCGCGTCGACATCGCACCGATCGCGGACGGCGGGGAGGGAACGGCACGCATCCTGGCGGCCGCGGGCAACGGGCGGCTCCACGAGCTGACCGTCCGCGGTCCCACCGGTGAGCCGGTGCAGTCGCATTGGGCCGAGGTCGGCGTCGGTCGGAACCGCATCGGCGTCGTCGAGATGGCCGCCGCAGCTGGATTGGCACTCGTTCCGGCGGGGCAGCGAGATCCCGGCGCCACCACCACTTACGGAGTGGGACAACTGATTGCCGCGGCCCTCGACGCGGGGGTGTCGGCGATTCTCGTCGGCTGCGGCGACTCGGGCACATGCGACGGCGGCGCGGGTGCGCTCCAGGCGCTCGGTGCGCGCGTCCTGGACCATGACGGTGACGAGATCGGTCGCGGCGGAAACGAACTGGCGCGCGCGGCGTCGCTGGATCTCACCGGCCTGCATCCGCGGTTGCGTGAGACCGAGGTGGTGGTCGCGGGCAACCCGCACAACGTCCTCTGCGGACCGAGCGGCGTCGCCCGCGTCTTCGGGCCGCAGAAGGGGGCGACGCCCGCACAGGTCGACTCGCTGTCGGCGGCGCTCGACGTCTGGGCGGACATACTGCAGCGGGATGGGCTGGCCGACATCGACTATCGGCAGGGGGCCGGGTCCGGCGCGTCGGGTGGACTAGGTGCGGGCCTGGCGGCAGCCGGCGGGAAACTGCGCTCGCGGTTCGACGCACTACTCGATTCCGGGCTGTCCGGCATCGACCTCGATCATCGGATCGGCAAGGCGGATCTGGTGATCACCGCAGAGGGTTCGATCGACTTCCAGACCCCGCGCGGCAAGGTGCCCGCGGAGGTGGCCCGCCGCGCCCAGTTGCGGGGTGTGCCCGTTGTCGCGCTGGCGGGTTCGCTCGGGCACGGTGCGCCCGCCGTCCACGACGTGGGGATCGGGGCGATCGCGTCGATCATCACGGTACCGATGCCCTTGTCGGAGGCAGTCGCCAATGGCGAGCAACTCCTCGCCGACGCCGCCGAGCGCACCATGCGGATGATCCTCCTCGGCGCCGCGGTCTCCGCCCGGGCCGGGCAGCGGAAGCGGAAGAAGGCGGTCTGACAGCTGCGCAAACCCACCACTTTTCGGCATATCCACCCCCTTCAGACGGGGTGGATATGCCGAAAAGTGGTGGGTTTGCGGGTTCGGCCGCCGGTCCGGTAACGGCACCGGCGCACCGGTAGTCTTCGCGGCGTGACCAACTCGCCATACCAGCCGGGGGACCCGCGATTCGGGCTACAACAGCCCGGGCAGTACCCACCGCAGGGCGGGTACCCGCCACCGAACCAGCCCTACGGCGCACCGCCGCCGAACCAGGGGCCTTACGGCAGTCCGCCGCAGTACCCGGGCCCGATCCCGGGCGGGATGTACCCGCCCGGGCCGCCGTTCCCGCCGCCACCGAAGAAGAAGCGCACCGGTCTGTGGGTCGCGCTGGGAATCGTCGGGGTGCTGCTCTTGATCGTGATCGCCGGTGGCGTGGCGCGGGTGCTGGTGTCGTCGGCGCAGGGAGGTGGGGTCACCGACACCAATGACGTCGACGCCGGCGAGTGCATCGTCGTGACGGCGGAGCCGGAGACCCTCGAAGCCGACGAGGTGTCCTGCGGCGACACCGACTTCCACTATGTCGTCGCGGAGAAGTCCATCACGCAAGGGCTCTGCGGTCCCAACTACTCGCGCTACTGGGTCGCGGGCGAGGAGGGTGCGCTCTGTCTGGCGCCGGTGTACCAGGAGGGCCGTTGTTACTACATCCCGTCGGCGACCGGTGGTACCGCGCTCGCCGACATTCGTGAGATCGACTGCGGATCGCCGGTTTCCGGCGGAACGAACATCCGCGTGGACACCAAGGCCGCGGGGGAGCCCGAATGTCCCGATTCGGACGGGACCTACTTCGCGGAGAAACCGCGGCCGGTCGGATACTGCTTCAGCGTGATCGAGTGACGATGCCGCACCGCGGGGTCTGAGACGCGAGTGCGCCGGCTCGACACAAAGAGGAACTCCCACCGGCGGATTCGCCGGTGGGAGTTCTCAGTTTGTTCGGGCTCAGAGGGGTTGGCCTCAGAAGGCCGCTTCGTCGAGCTCCATGATGTCATTGTCGATGTTCTCGACGGTGACGCGAACCGAGGTGAGCAGCGGGAGCATGTTCTTCGCGAAGAAACTCGCCACGGCGACCTTGCCCTCGTAGAAGGACTTGTCGGCGTCGGAGGCCCCGTTGTCGAGAGCGGCGAGGGCGACCTCGGCCTGGCGGAGGAGCAGCCAGCCGATGAGCAGGTCGCCGACGGCCATCAGGAAGCGGACCGAACCGAGTCCGACCTTGTACAGCTCGGCCGAGTTCTCCTGTGCCGCCATCAGATCGTTGGTCAGCGAGGCAGCCATCGCCTGCACGTCGTCGAGCGCCGTCTTCAGCAGTGCCCGCTCGGTCTTCAGCCGGCCGTTGCCCGCCTCGGAGTCGATGAAGCTCTGGATCTGTCCGGCGACGTGCGCGAGAGCCTGGCCCTTGTCGCGGATGATCTTGCGGAAGAAGAAGTCCTGGGCCTGGATCGCCGTCGTGCCCTCGTACAGCGAGTCGATCTTCGAGTCACGGATGTACTGCTCGATCGGGTAGTCCTGGAGGAATCCCGACCCGCCGAGCGTCTGCAGCGACTCGTGACCGAGGGTGCCGTAGGCGCGCTCGGAGCCGACGCCCTTGACGATCGGGAGCAGCAGATCGTTCACGCGGTGGGCCATGTCGGGATCGGCGCCGGACACGATCTTCGCGGCGGCGGTGTCCTGGTGCGACGCGGTGTAGAGGTAGATCGCGCGCAGACCTTCGGCGTAGGCCTTCTGGGTCATCAGCGAACGACGCACATCGGGGTGGTGGGTGATCGACACGCGCGGTGCGGCCTTGTCGGTCATCTGGGTCATGTCCGCACCCTGGATGCGCTCCTTGGCGTACTCGAGCGCGTTCAGGTAACCGGTCGACAGGGTCGAGATGGCCTTGGTGCCCACCATCATTCGCGCGTGCTCGATGACCTCGAACATCTGCGCGATGCCCTTGTGGACGTCGCCGACGAGCCAGCCCTTGGCGGGGGTGCCGTGCTGTCCGAAGGTGACCTCACAGGTGGCGGACGCCTTGATGCCCATCTTGTGCTCGACGTTGGTGACGAAGACGCCGTTGCGCTCGCCGAGTTCGCCGGTCTCGAAGTCGAAGTGGTACTTGGGCACGAAGAACAGCGACAGACCCTTGGTGCCCGGGCCGGCGCCCTCGGGGCGGGCGAGCACCAGGTGGAAGATGTTCTCGGTCATGTCCTGATCGGCCGAGGTGATGAATCGCTTCACACCGTCGATGTGCCAGGAACCGTCTTCCTGCTGCACGGCCTTGGTGCGTCCGGCACCCACGTCGGAACCGGCGTCGGGCTCGGTCAGCACCATGGTGGCGCCCCAGCCGCGCTCGGAGCAGATGGCGGCCCACTTCTTCTGCTCGTCGGTGCCGTTGTTGTAGAAGATGTTCGCGAAGCCCGCGCCGGCGGCGTACATGAACACGGGCGGGTTGGCGCCGAGGATCATCTCGCCGATGGCCCAGTACAGCGAGCGCGGGGCCGGCAGGCCGCCGAGCTCCTCGGCGACACCGATCTTGTCCCAGCCGCCCTCGACCAGGGCGTTGTACGACTTCTTGAACGACTCGGGGATCGTGACGGTGTGCTCGTCGGGGTCGAAGACCGGGGGATTGCGGTCGGCGTCGACGAAGGACTCGGCGATCGGGCCCTCGGCCAGCGCACGGACCTCGCGCAGCATGTCGACGGCGGTCTCGTGGTCGAGGTCCCCGAAGTCGCCGGACTCCAGTACCTTGTCGAGCTCGAACAGTTCGAAGAGATTGAACTGCAGGTCGCGCATGTTGCTCTTGTAATGGCCCATGGTTGTTCCTTGTCTGGTGTGGCCGTCTGCGATGGCGTCCTCGACCCGGTCCGATCGCTCACGGTTGTGCGCGTACCGGCCGGATGAGGGGGCTGTTCGGTCCGAGCTATGTTACTCGCCGGTAACCCTAGAGTAGCCCCATATCCCCGCCGGATCAATCAGAAGATGTGTGATCTGCGCCGGTTGGCGCACCCGGAGCGCCGAGAAATCCGCAACGCCGGCGCAGGAACCGCGAGTACGTTCCAATGAACGAATGCGCAGACTGGTGATCGGACCCGCACGTGTCGGTGCGACAGGTTTCGTGAGCGTGGTGATCTCGATCGTCGCCCTGGCCGCCGGACTCCTGGTGGCTGTCGCCCCGGCAGACGCCGCGGCGACGCCCTCGTGGGACGGCGTGTATTCGTTGAAGCGGTTCGCCGCCTCGAAGACCGGAACGAGCCTCGCGGCCCGGCAGGCGGAGCCGGACTTCTCCGACGACTACACCTTCAGGACATCGTGCGACGGCGGTACGTGCGTGGCGACGGTGATCGACGGGCCGAAACCCGCGAATCCGACGCTGCCGCAGCCGCCGCGCTACACCTGGGAGGCAGGATCCTGGGTGCACCGCTATGACTGGGAATGGGACTGCTGGCAGGGCGCCGGTGTGCCGAAGGTGTGGCGCCCGGCGACGTCGATCGCGACCTACACCCCGCAGGGCGACGGCACGCTGAAGGGCGTGTGGCGGACCACGATCGACGGCGGGCCCTGCGACGGGACGGTCGTCATGAACGTCGCCGCATACCCGGTGACTCCGCCGGCGCCCGCCTGGAATCTGTCGTGATCGACGTCTTATAGCGCCGAGCGCAGGTACTCGAGATCGTCGGGGATGCCGTCGCCGGGCGTCTCCAGGATGACCGGTGCGCCCGCCGCCTCGGCGACCGCGACGAGCACCTCGGGGTCGATGTGGCCCGACGCGAGGTTGGCGTGACGGTCGCGGCCCGAGTCGAACTCGTCGCGAGAGTTGTTGAGGTGCACGAGATCGATCCGGCCGGTGATCTGACGAACGCGCTCGACGAGTCCGATGAGATCCTCGCCGCCGGCCCAGGCGTGGCAGGTGTCGAGGCAGAAGCCCGCCTGGTCGAAGTCGCCGACGGCCTCCCACAGACGGTCGATGGACTCGAGCGTGCGTGCCATCGCGTGATCGCCGCCCGCGGTGTTCTCGATGAGGATCGGGACGCCGAAGCCGCCCTTGTCGGCCTGGCGGTCGAACAGCTTGCGCCAGTTGGCGAATCCCTCGGCGCTGTCCTCCCCGTCGCGCAGATGCCCGCCGTGGACGACGAGCCCGAAGGCGCCGAGCTCGGCGGCGGCCGCGGCCTGCTGCTCGACGGCCTTGCGCGACGGCATCCGCAGCCGGTTGTTCAGACTGGCGACGTTGATCTGGTAGCTCGAGTGCACGACGACGTCGATGTCGGACTCACGGAACTCCGCCGCGCGCGGGTTCGGCTGCGGCTTCTTCCAGCTCTGAGGATCCGTGACGAACATCTGGAAGACATCGATCCCGAGCTCGGCGGCAGTGGCCAAGGGGTCGGCGTCCTCGCGAAGATGGGCTCCGATGCGCATGTGACAACGATAGTGGCCCACCCCGACACGCCGACGCCCCCGTCGTCGTCGATGAGTGGGACACGCCGGGTCGGACGCCGCCCTCGTTCAACCGGCTCTCCGCGGCGACGGGAGATCAGTCGCCCAGACAGGGCTCGGTCTCGATGGTGATCGGGACCCCGGCTGCGATGAGGAGTCGACACGGTGCCGCGCTGTCGTGATAGAGGTTCAGCCACTCGTGACCGCGGGTTCCGTCGGCGTACACCGCGTCGAGGGTGCGGTTGAGACGGGCCTCCGCCTCCTTGTTGATGATGTAGCGCTGGTCGCCATAGCGCAGGTAGCGATTGGGCACCGAGACCTCCTCAGGGGATCGACGCCCTCCAGTGTGATCCACAACACCCTGATCGGCGAGGCGTCCGGCGAAAACCGCTGGCGGAGACCGTTCGCCCGGGCTTGCGGCATCGGAAATGCTCAAATCCGACATGCCTGGCCGTCGGCTTGGCTCGCGAACAACAGATGGCCATTACACTGACGGCAGTTTAAGTGGGTGGTTGCCCTGCGGGGTGTGACGGGCGGGGTTGTGTCGGGTGAGTGTCGACGAGACGGTGGGCGTCCCGCAGCCGGGCAGACCCTCCAAGCGCGACGAGCGCGAGAGCGCCGAGACGACCACCTCCGACACCAAG
The DNA here is from genome assembly GCF_018132775.1 of Gordonia sp. SCSIO 19800. NCBI lineage: Bacteria > Bacillati > Actinomycetota > Actinomycetes > Mycobacteriales > Gordoniaceae > Gordonia > Gordonia sp. SCSIO 19800. Next base: position 134,529 of record NZ_JAGRQM010000010.1, read on the forward strand.
GACTCTGTGGTGGCCACCGGTCGTGAGGACACCGACCGCGACGACGCCGGACGCGCGGGTGTGGAACCGATCCTCGACGACCTGGCCGCCGCCGCCGAGATGGAAGCCGATCCCGAGAGCCGTCGCGATCTGACGATGGTCCGGCGCATCGCGATCGGTGCCTGGATCGTGCTGATGGCGGTGCACGTCGCCCTCTACGGTCTGGCCTTCGACCGCACGCGCCTGATCATCCTGATGTGTCTGGGACTCGCGGCTGCCTGTATCGGCCGGCGCAAGTTCATCACGATCCTCATCGACTGGGCGCCGTTCGCGCTGATCCTGATCCTCTACGACTGGACGCGCGACGTCGCGCGCATCGTCGACATGCCCACCCACTGGCATCTGGCGATCGATTTCGACGCCTGGCTGACCGGTGGGGTCAATCCCACGGCATGGCTGCAGGAGAACCTCAAGCAGGCGAGTCCGCCCTGGTGGGAGGTCATCGTCAGCATCGTCTACATGTCGTACTTCATCATCCCGTATGCCGTCGCGGCCGTGCTGTGGCTGAAGGATCGCGCCGCCTGGCGACGCTACGCGGCGTGTTTCGTGGCGACGACCTTCCTCGCCCTGGTCGGGTACACCCTCGTCCCCGGCGCCCCGCCGTGGGCCGCCGCGCGATGCACCGCGGCCGAGGTCCAGGACTTCCCGCGCGACCCGATCTGCATGTACTCGCCCGAGGCGCAGGAGCCCGGCGGTCTGCTCGGGCCGCTGGACAACGAGTACCCGGACGCCAATCCCTACGTCGAACGGATCTCGGCGCGCGGCTGGGGGTACCTCAACATCCACGCGGCGTCGAACCTCGTCGAGGTCGGGCAGGGCAAGTCCAACCTGGTGGCCGCGATCCCGTCGCTGCACGCGGGTCTGACGATGCTCCTCGCGCTCTTCATGTGGCCGCGGGTGAAGGCGCTCGGCAAGACCCTGTTCATGGGCTACGCCCTCGCGATGGCGTTCGCCCTGGTGTACACCGCCGAGCACTACATCTTCGACATCGTGCTCGGGTGGCTGCTGGCCGCAGCGGTGGTCGCGACCTACCAGATCATCGATCGCAAGATCTTGATCCCACGACAACGACGCCGAGCCGCCGAGGATGCAGCGTCGGAGTCGGGAGACGATCGGCGTCCCGATGACGCCAGGGCATCGACGACAGCATCGTGACCTCCTAATATGGCACCGTGAGCCGCCGCCGCAGAACCGGTCGTGGCGCCGTCGTACGGCGCCGCGCACTCGTTCTCCTGCTCGCTCTCGCCGTGATGCTCATGCACACGGTGGTGTCGGGTCATGGCGGGCCTTCCGGTGGCGGCGCCGGGAGCGGAGCGAGCGGGCCGGAATTACACGGCGAGAGCGGGATGTCCCACCATGCGGAGCATTCGGCGCTCACGGCATCGTCGACGATGACCTCAGCCCCGGAGATGACCGGAACCGACGACTGTGGTGAGCACTCGCACGACTGCGTCTTCATCCGTGCGGCGGGCGTCGATCTCCCGGCCGTGGTTCTCGTTCTCCTGCTCTGGTCGCTTGCGGCGCTTCCGCGGATCGTCGACACCGCTCGCCGTCGGACGACGATCCTGGGTCGTCCGCCGCCGTGGGCCATGTACTCCCATCTGCAACTACAGGTGATCCGCTGCTGAGTTGACCTCCGCGGACCGCTCGGTCCGTCGTGTCGTCATCTCTCCTCCCTCTCGGCCGGCGTCGCGCCCGCCGGGAACTCCGACAGCAGCAAGGAATGCACTCATGTACATACACAACACATCTCGGCGCCGTATTCGGACGGCGTCAGGGGTCGGCCTGGCCGCGGCGGCACTCATCGCGGTCGCCGGTTGCTCACCCGACGAAACGGCGAGCGACGCCACCTCCGCCAACACCTCGGCATCGGCGGCGACGCAAGCTCAGGCGTCGGCCACCCACAACGAGGCCGACGTCGAGTTCACCTCGACGATGATCGGACACCATGACCAGGCCGTGGAGATGGCCGAACTCGTCGAGGGCCGGACGGACAATGCGGAACTGGTCGCCCTCGCGTCGACGATCGAGAAGGCCCAGGACGCCGAGATCGAGCAGATGACGAACCGTCTGGAGAGTTGGGGCGTCAGTACCGACGGCCTCGACGACGGCCACGAGAACATGGGCCACGGTGGTCACTCCGCCATGCCGGGCATGCTCAGCCCAGACCAGATGACCGCCTTGCGGGACGCACGCGGTCCCGAGTTCGACCGGCTCTGGCTCGAGGGCATGATCCGGCACCACGAGGGCGCCATCGCGATGGCCGACGCGGTACTCGCCGACGGCGTCGACCCCGCGACGAAAACCCTTGCCCTGGAGGTCAAGCGGACCCAGCAGGCCGAGATCGACCAGATGAAGGGGATGCTCGGCCAGAGCTGAGCACAACAGAAGGCGCCGGGGCGGTTGGGTCCGGAAACGGACGTCAACCGCCCCGACGTGTCGGCGGGTCACCTACCGACAGGCGGCAGGACGAGTTTTCGTAGCGATTTGAGTTAGGACCGTAACTGTCCTAACTCGACGACACACTCGGATCATGAGTGAAACCGAATCGACCGCAGGACAGCCCGATCAGACCATCATCACCGACTACGACGATCCGAACGCGCCGTGGAACCAGGCGTGGGAACAAGAGGGCGGCATCGCCAACTGGAACGATGATGTGATCAAGGAGTTTCGGGAGAACGCGGGCAAGGTGGGCGGCGCTTACGCGGGCGCGGAACTCATCCTGCTCACCACCACCGGGGCCAAGAGCGGAAAGCCACACACGGTTCCACTGGGGCCCTGTTACCGCGACGACACCATGTACGTGAGCTCGTTCATCGAGGACAAGTACCCGGCATGGTGGTACAACATCAAGGCGAATCCACAGGTCAGGATCGAGTTCCGAAACAATACGCATCAGGGGACCGGCAAGGTGCTCGAAGGCGAGGACTACGACGAGTTCGCAGCCTGGGTGCTGGCCAACAACCCACTGCTGGCGGACTTCCAGTCCAAGGTCGACCGCCCCATCCCGCTGGTCGTGCTCACCATCGCCGACAGTTGATCATCGAGAGCGACGGGGCAATCGCCCCGATGTCGGTGGTCGAGGTCAGCCGCGCCGCAGCGGCAGACGCATGAGGTACACCTGATAGCCGATGGAGACCGAGTAGGTGAAGTAGAGGGTGCTGCCCTTCGACCACGGGTGGATGTACGGCGCGTAACCCGTGTACGGGTCCACCGAAGGTGCGACGATCTCGCCGGAAGTCCATGGGCCCCAGGGGTTGTCGGCGGTGCGCAGGGTGACGCCGACGTCCTGGCTCGCCAGCGAGATGTACTTGCCCAGATAGTCGTTCCACTGGACCGACATCTCGCCCGTCGGGGCGCCCATCACCGGGGTGGCGGCGTCGGGGTTGTTCGGAACCCAACGGCCGTATGAGAAGTACTGCCACTTGCCGAGATTCTCGATGTCCTTCTCGTCGACGCGCGCGAGGTAGACACCGCCCCAGCGGCCGTCGGGTGTGCCGTAGTAGTAGACGGTCTTGCCGACCTTCAGGAAGGCGCCCATCTGGAACTTCTTGTTGCCGCCGCCATTGGGGCGGAACGCACCGACCGAGCGCCAGTTCTCGCCGTTGTCGGTGGAGGAGACGAGGCCCGCCCAGTTGGTGGTCCAGATGCCGGGCGAATCCCACCGTTTGACCGACATCACGGTCATGTACTGCTTGCCGTTGGCGGCCACGCCGGCGGTCGGGATGATCGTGATCTCGCGGCGGACGTTCGGCTTGAGCAGGCGCTTGGCATGACCCGGCCGGCCGGCGTGCGAGGTGAACGTCATGCCGTCGGCCAGGTGGCGGTCCGTGCTGCGCAGCAGGACGTTGGACCGCCAGTAGTAGAGCTCGCCGTACAGGAGGGACCACCCGTTGAACGACTGGGTGTCACCGAACGCCGTGAGGATCTCACCTCGGCCGTTGTCCCACATGACACCGAGATCGGTACCGACGATGTTGAACCGTCCGATGGTGTCGTTCATCGCGAACGGCCCCGTCAATCGGTTGACGATGGTCGCCGGACCGTTGGCGTAGCGGGCGGCGTGGGCGGGGGAGGCGGCCAGGGTCGTCGTCAGGGCCAGAGCGAGCAAGGTGACGACTAGACCCAGGAAAAGCCGTGCGAGGCGCCGTGTCATGGCCGTGACCTTATCAAGACCTGAGAGATATGTGTGAGGTCCGCTACGGTGCCCGACCACCGCGAACGGTCGTGTCGAACTCAGGCTTCGCGATAGCGCTCCGAGGTGTCCACGGTGGTGAAGTCGATCTGCGCGGCGGCGTTGTTCACCGCGGTCACGAGCGCGGTCCCGAACATGCCGTCGGCGTCGTAGAGTCCGGCGTTGCTGACCGAGACGCCGTCGTCCTCGATGTGGACGTCGGCCTCGACCCCGACCCGCTCACCCGACGGCAGACGGCTCAGGGCGACGGTCAGATCGCAGTTGATGAATCCGATGCCGGTGGTGCCCCAGTTCGACACCAGGCTCGCGGATTCGGCGCTGACGACCGCCCGCTGGAACGGGGTGAGCTTCTCGCCCGCCACGATGGGTGCGGCCCGCGACCACATCCGTTTGCGGTGCCCGTTCTGGTGATTGCCCATGTCGCGCTCCCATTCACCGACGGCGTCGTCCGCGGCATCGGAGGCGAACCGGGGGGACAGGTCGTCGTCGGAGGCGATCTCGGGTGGGTGGAAGGTGACCGCGTCGGCGGGGCGATGCCACCGCCGCCCGGGCGGGTTGGTCGAGGTGCGCAGGAACACCGTCGTGCCGCGCGCGACGAGCACCTCATCCGCACCTTCGGGGTGTTGGACCACGTCGACGTCGACGACCCGGATTCGTCCGCCCGATCGGACGATTCGGACCCGGGTGGAGGTGACGATGTCGCGCGCGGCCTTGAAGAGGTCGATGGTGCACCGGGCGGGTACGAACTCATCGTCACCGAACTCGGTCTCGACCGCCCGCGCGGCGAGGCCGCACACCGCCGGACCGTTCAGGGTGCCGGGCGCCCACAGGCTGGCGGCGAAGGGTGTCGGCCGGTATCGGAGACCGGCGCCGGGCCGGCCGGTGTCGGAGATCGGCTCGAAGAACGCGATGTTGGTCATCGTTACTTGTTACCCCGCTGTTCATCTGCGTCGGCGATGCGGTCGGGTTTGTGCCGCTCCTGAGCGAATAGCGCGCCGGATCCTGCTGTGCCGGATAACCTCCCACCATGACTTTCGCCACGGTGTACACCAAGCACTTCCCCGACGAACTGGTCGGTGCCGTCCGCACGGCACTCATCATCACGTCGATCGTCGGCATCGTGATCGGGGTCATCGCGATCCTGTGGCCGGGGCCGACCATCGTCGTCCTCGCCATCCTGTTCGCGATCTCGCTGATCATCGCCGGCATCTTCCGCATCTATCAGGCCTTCGCGGCGTCGTTCCTGAGCACCGGGGTCCGGGTGATGCTCGGCATCGTCGGCGCGATCGTGCTGCTGGCCGGCGTGATCGCGCTGTTCAGTCCCGGCGACGCCGTGTGGCTGCTGGCCGTGTTCATCGGCATCGGCTGGATCTTCCAGGGAGTCGCCGACCTGTACGCCGCGATCACCAAGTCCGGGCACGCGCCCACCTGGTTCCTGATCCTCTCCGGCATCATCGCGATCATCGCGGGCATCGTGATGATGGTGTTGCCCGCGTTCTCGCTCGAGGTGCTGGCCTGGGTCGGCGGCATCATGCTCGTCGCGCTGTCGATCGCCACGCTGCTCACGCTGCCCAAGAAGGTCGAGCAGCCGGCCACCGGGGAGCCCGCGGTCTGAGCCGGAACACTCGTGAGCGTCACTGCTCTGCTCCCTGAGCTGAGGAGCGAGCTTGCGAGCGTCGCCCTCCGCTCCCTGAGGAGCGAGCTTGCGAGCGTCGCCCTCCGCTCCCTGAGGAGCGAGCTTGCGAGCGTCACGAAGGGTCTTCGCAACTCGTCTCGCCAGGACCCTTCGTGGCTCGTCGCTTGCGCTCCTCGCACCTCAGGGAGCAGGGGTGGGGTTATGCGATCCTCTCGGATCAGCGCGGCCAGGGAGCGATGGGGTTCCCCTGCCAGCGGGTGTGGGCCGGGACCACATCGCCGCGCATGACCAGCGATGCCGGTCCGACGGTCGCCGAGTCGCCGAGTCCGGACGCCGGTAGGGCGACGCAGTGCGGGCCGAGGGTCGCGCCGGCCCCGAGCGTGACGCGGTCGATGGCCATGACCCGATCGTGGAACAGGTGGGTCTGCACGACGCAGCCGCGCTGCACGGTCGCGCCGTCGCCGAGGGTGACGAGGTCGGCCTCGGGCAGCCAGTAGGTCTCGCACCAGACGCCGCGGCCGATCTTGGCGCCGAGCATCCGCAGCCACAGGTTGAGGATCGGCGTGCCGGTCGCGGCGTTGGCGAACCACGGAGCCGCCACTGTCTCGACGAAGGCGTCGGACAGCTCGTTCCGCCACACGAACGAACTCCACAGCGGATGTTCGCTCACCGTGATGCGGCCGACGACCAGCCATTTCGCCGCCGCTGCGGTGACGCAGGCGATCGCGCCGACGACCAGCAGGAGCAGACCGCTCACCGCTGCCGCGAGCCCGTAGTGCTCATGGACGGCCACGTACTGCAGCGCGAGCAGTAGTCCGACGCCGAGCCCGAACGAGACCATGACCGGCACGAGGCGCAATGTCTCGATCAGCGAGCGGGCGACCTTGAGCGTCGCCGGCGGGTCGAAGGTGCGCGAGGTGTCGATCTCGGCGGCGGTGCGGCGCAGGCGGACCGGTGGGCTGCCCAGCCAACTCGAGCCCGACTTGGCCCGGTCGGGCGTCGCCGACAGCACGGCCACCAGACCGTTCTTGGGGACCTTGCGCCCGGGGCCGGTCATGCCGGAGTTGCCGAGGAAGGAGCGCTTGCCGATCTTCGCCTCGTCGATGTGCAGCCAGCCGCCGCCGAGTTCGTACGACGCGACCATCGTGTCGTCGGCGAGGAAGGCGCCGTCGCCGATCGTGGTGAATCGGGGGAGCACGAGCGCGGTCGAGATCTCGGTTCCCTCGCCGACCTTCGCGCCGAGGATGCGGAACCACGTGGGGGTCAGCAGGCTGGCATACAGCGGGAACAGATACGTGCGGGCCGCGTCGAGGAGGCGTTCGGTGATCCAGACCTGCCAGCCGACGCGGGACCGGACCGGGTGATACCCGGTGTGGAGCCCGATCGAGGCGAGCCGGACCAGGACCGCGGTGATCGCCGCGAACACGAACAGGCTCGTCACGGTGGCCACGGGTAACAGGATCAGCGCGCGGATCCCGACGTCGCGCAACCGGTCCGCGGTCAGCGCCCAGGCGCCGATGACGGCCAGGCCCGAGGCCAGCGAGAGCAGGGGGATCGCGGCGAGCCCCAACGACGACAGTCCGTAGATGGGTACCCACCACGTCGCCCGCGGGGGCCGGTGGTCGGGCCAGGGATGCTCGGCCTTGCCGATCTTCACCGCGGGCGACCCGGCCCAGTGCTGCCGGGCCTTGACCCGCCCGAACACCGCCGAACCCGGGGCGACGACCGCGTCACGTCCGACGACCGCACCAGGGGTGAGCGTCGACCGGGCGCCGATCGACGCGCCGCGTTTGATGGCGATCTCGCCGATGTGGACGTCGTCGCCGTCGATCCACCATCCGGAGATGTCGACCTCGGGTTCGACGGACGCGCCGTCCCCGACCGTGAGCAGTCCGGTCACCGGTGGGATGGTGTGCAGGTCGACGCCGCGCCCGATCGACGCCCCGAGAGCCCGCGCGAGGTAGATCATCCACGGCGCACCGGACAGGTTGGCGGCACCGCTGGCGTCGAGGAGTCGCTCGGCCACCCACAACCGGACGTGGACGCTCCCGCCCCGCGGATGAACGCCCGGAGCGACCCCGGCGAGGAGCACCCGCGCACCGAGCGCCGCGATGCACATGCGACCGGGCGGGGTGATGAAGATCAGGAACGCCGCGAGCAGGACCCACCAGTTGATCTCGACCAGCCACTCGACCGTGCGATCCATCCGGTCGGCGACGAGCAGCGCCACGTTGTTCGCCACGCCGAGCCAAGTGGCCCACTGCAATCCGGTGAGCGTCGTCAGCGGGATGGTCAGCAGGAGCTGCGCCAGCCCGGCCGAGCGTGGGGTCGGTTCGACGAGGCGTTCATCGATGCTCGTCGTCGGGCGGCGGGCGTCGAGCATCTCGGCCATGGACCCGAGGCGCGGACGGTCGTAGAGATCGGCCACCGAGATGTCGGGGTAGCGTTCCCGCACCGCGGTGACGAGCTGGGCCGCGGCCAGTGATCCACCGCCCTCGGCGAAGAAGTCGACGTCCGGGCTGGAGACGGTCATGCCGAGGACGTCGGTCCACAGCTGCGCCAGCCACAGTTCGGTCTCGCTGAGTTCAACGTCGTCATCCACTGGTCTGTCGCTGCCCGGCAGGGGCCAGGGCAGCGCATCACGATCAACCTTTCCCGAAGTGCGCGTAGGCAATTCGTCGACGAGGGCGAGGGTGGGGACCATCGCGGCGGGCAGCTGTCGCCGCAGCTCGGCGTGCGCCTCGGCGACGTCGAAGCCGGGATCGGCCGACACGAGATAGCCGACGAGCAGACTGTTGCCGGCCGCGGACTTGCGGACCGCGGCTGCGGCTCCGCTCACGCCGGGCAGGTTCTGCAGAGCGTTGTCGATCTCGCCGAGTTCGATGCGCCGTCCGCCGACCTTCACCTGGTCGTCGGCGCGGCCCATGAACAACAGGCCGGCGGTGTCCAGGCGCACGAGATCGCCACTGCGATAGGCGCGTTCCCAGCCGAGCGTGGGCATCGGTGCGTACTTCTCCGCGTCCTTCGCGGGATCGAGGTAGCGCGCCAGGCCGACGCCGCCGATAACCAGTTCGCCGACCTCGCCTTCGGCCACCGGTTGGCCCTGGGCATCGACGACCGCGAGATCCCAACCGCGCAGCGGCAATCCGATACGGACCGGGCCGTCGCCGCCCAGCGGGGCGGCGCACGCCACGACCGTCGCCTCGGTGGGGCCGTAGGTGTTCCACACCTCGCGACCTGTGACGGCGAGCCGGTCGGCGAGCTCGGGCGGGCAGGCCTCGCCGCCGAAGATCAACAGCCGCACGGCTTCCAGCGCCTCCGGCGGCCACAGGGATGCCAGCGTGGGAACCGTCGACACGATCGTGATGTCGCGCGCCACCAACCACGGACCGAGGTCCATGCCGCTGCGGACCAGCGAGCGCGGTGCGGGCACCAGGCACGCGCCGTTGCGCCACGCCAGCCACATTTCCTCGCACGAGGCGTCGAACGCGACCGACAGTCCGGCCAGGACACGGTCGTGCGGGCCGATCGGGGCGTCCGGCAGGAACATGGCCGCCTCGGCGTCGACGAACGCCGCCGCGTTGCGGTGGGTGACCGCGACGCCCTTCGGCTTGCCGGTGGAACCGGAGGTGAAGATGATCCACGCGTCGTCGTCGGGTGTGGGGCGGGCAGGAGATTGCGCGGGCGTCGACGCCGGTTTCGTCGAACGGGGTCCGTCGGCGTCGACGATGGCGTCGACCTCGGCCTCGCCGAAGACGAGCTCGGCGCGTTCGTCCGGGTCGTCGGCGTCGACCGGCACATACGCGGCGCCGGCATAGAGGGTCGCCAGGATCGCGACGTACAGGTCCCGCGACCCCGACGGCATCCGGATGCCGACCCGGCTTCCCCGCCCGACGCCGACCTCGCCGAGACGTGCGACCGTGCGGCGGACCACGGCCAGCAACTGGCCGTAGGTGAGGGTCATCTCGCCGTCGTCGATGGCCGCGGCATCCGGGTGTGCACGCGCGGTGGCGGTGAGCACGTCGCAGAGGGTGCGCGGCGGGTCTGCCTGTGCAGACAGGAGGAATTGAGGTGGAATGGGCACCTAAACGGCACCTGCCGGGCGCATCCGCGATCTGGTCACGAGTCCGAGAATATAGCCGACGAAGGTGACCGAACGACCTCGACACCATGAACGGCGACCCCGACGAACGGACTGAAACGGACGCTCCCGGGGTGTACGTTCGGGCACAGGAGGAATCTGATGCCCATCGTTCATCACCGTCGGCCGAGCCTGCGGTCGTTCCCCATCTGGTTCGGTGCGCGTGCGCTCCTGAAACCGACCCTGGCGCTGTGGCCGATCAACAAGCAGGGGCTGGCGGGGCTGTTCCTCATCGACCGCATCTTTGCCGTTGGACCCAAACCCCGCGGCGTGGTCCGTGAGCAGCTTGTCCTCGCCGGGCGGCCCGCCGAGCTGATCATGCCGGTCGGACCGTCCCGCCGGGACGGCGACACCGCGATGCTCTACCTGCACGGCGGCGCCTTCGTGGTCTGCGGGCTCGGCACCCACCGATCGATCGCCGCGCGGATGGCGCGGGCGTGTGAGGTGCCGGTGTTCTCACTCGAGTACCGGCAGCTGCCGAAGGCCGGTGTCGGGACGTCCGTCGTGGACGCGGTCGACGCCTACGCCGAGCTGATCAACGAGCGTGGCTTCCGGCGGGTGATCGTCGCCGGTGACTCGGCCGGCGGTTTCTTGGCCGCGAAGGTGGTCGAGGCGGCCACGGCGCGCGGCCTGCCCACACCCACGGCGCTGATCGGGTTCTCGCCACTCCTCGACATGGACCTGGGGGTCCACCCGGACCGTTCGAGTCGATCCGACGCCTATCTGCCCAAGTCGAAGATGGCCCGGTTGGCGCCCCAGTTCGATCAGGGGCCCGTCCAGCTGACCGGTGTGCGCCGCATCGCCGACGCCGATCTCACCTCGTTCCCGCCGACCGTGCTGGTCGCGGCCGAAGGTGAGATGCTCGAGCCCGACGTCATCGACCTCGTCGAGTCGCTCGACGCTGCGGGCGTCACGGCCGTGGCGCACCTCTACGCATGGCAGGTGCACGCCTTCCCGGTGTTGAGCGCCCGCCACCCGGAGACCCTGGACGCGGTCGAGGTGACCGCGGCCTTCGCCGCCGAAGCGATCCGAGAGGGCAAGAGCACTGACGAGCGAACGGGCAAACGGGCCGGCTGACGGGGTGAGTGCCCCGAACCCGGCGACTCCGGATGCGGTGAACCCGGGGCAGTCGTACGCCGACGAGCTGGAGACCAGACCGCCAGGCGCAGTGGACGCCCGATTCACCCTCGCCGCCGAACGAACGCTGCTCGCCTGGGTCCGGACCGCACTCGGCTTCATGGCGGCCGGTATCGCGGTGGTCTACCTCGCTCCCGACGAGACGACGCCGATGGTCGACATCACGCTCGGCGTCGTGATGGTCGGACTCGGTGCCTCGCTGGCGGTTCTCGGGGCCTGGCGGTGGCGACGGACCACGCGAGCGCTGACCTCCGGTGGCGAGATGCCGGGGCCGACGCAGGTCATGCTTGTGGTCGCTGCGATAGTGGTGGTGGCCGTCCTCGTCGCGGTTGCCATGGTGATCCAGTCCTGACCTGCGCTCCACAACGGCACGCTGCCCATGTCGGCGGCCGCGACCATCAGCTGTCCACCACTGCAGGAGATCATCGTGACCACCGGCCCCGACTTCTCGCGGAGCGCGCAGACGTTCTCGATGACGCTGACCATCGTCGGCGCGACCATCCTCATCTTCTGCATCGGCTGGCTGACGGTCGGCTGGTGGCAGGACGGCCGGTGGTTCTGGGTGGCCGTCGGGATCGCCGTGGTGATCGTGAACGTCGTGCTGATCGCCATGCAGCTCCGCCGCCGCCTCGGTGAGCGGGTCAAGGACACCGACGATCGCCCCCGGCGCCGCGGCCTGATCGACAACTTCGACGACCTCGACGACTGAGCTCACCCCTGCTCCCTGATCCGAGAGAACGACATATCCATTGCTCCCTGAGGTGCGAGGAGCGCTAGCGACGAGCCACGAAGGGCCTGGTGAGACACCTTGCGAGACCCTTCGTGGCTCGCTTCGCTCGCACCTCAGGGAGCGGTGGTTGGGCTCGCTTCGTTCGCACCTCAGGGAGCAGGAAACCGGGCCGCGTCTGCCCCCGCTCCCTGAGGAGCGGGCGGAGCTTGCGGAGGCCGCGTCACGAAGGGTCACGCCGTCAGCGAATCCGAGTCCTCGGGGTCGTCCTCGGCGAACTGCGTTCGGTAGAGCTCGGCATAGCGTCCGTTGCGTGCCAGGAGCGTCGGGTGATCACCGCGTTCGACGACACGCCCGGCTTCGAGCACGACGATCTCGTCGGCGGCCCGGATCGTCGACAGCCGGTGCGCGATGACGATCGAGGTCCGTCCCTCGAGGGCCTCGCCGAGCGCCGCCTGGACCGCCGCCTCCGACGTCGAGTCGAGATGCGCGGTCGCCTCGTCGAGGATGACCACCGACGGTTGTGCGAGCAGCAGGCGGGCGATCGTCATGCGTTGGCGCTCACCGCCGGACAGCCGGTAACCGCGTTCGCCGACGACGGTGTCGAGTCCGTCGGGCAGCGAGCCGACCAGCTCGTCGAGCCGAGCCCGTCGCAGTGCGTCCCAGATCTCGTCATCGGACGTGTTCGGCTGGGCGAGCACGAGATTCGCCCGGATGGTGTCGTGGAAGAGGTGGCCGTCCTGGGTGACGAGACCGACGGTTCGATGGACCGATGCGGTCTGCAGTTTCCGGATGTCGACTCCGGCCAGCTGGATCGAGCCCTCGTCGACGTCGTAGAGGCGGGTCGCGAGACTCGCGATGGTCGACTTGCCGGCACCGGAACTGCCCACGAGAGCCACCATGCTGCCGGCCGGGACATCGAGGTCGACATGGTGCAGGACCGTCGTGCCGGCCCGATTGTCGAGTTGGGCAACCTCTTCCAGCGATGCCAGCGACACCTTGTCCGCCGCCGGATAGGCGAAGGACACGTCGTCGAATCGGACGGACACCGGCACGGGCCGCCCGCTCTCGGTGCCGGGCACCGGTACCGCGTCGGGTGCGTCGGCGATGAGGGGTTGTAGGTCCAGGACCTCGAAGACGCGCTCGAAACTGACCAGGGCGCTCATGATCTCGACCCGTGCGTTCGCCAGGGCCGTGAGCGGCGCGTACATCCGGGTGAGCAACAGGGCCAGTGAGACGACCGCGCCCGCGGACAGATGATCCTGTACCGCAAGCCATCCGCCGAGCCCGTAGACCAGGGCGAGGGCCAGCGCCGACACCAGCATCAGCGTCGTCATGAAGTACGCCTGCAACATCGACCGCCGTACGCCGATGTCGCGGACCCGGTCGGCGCGGTCGGCGAACTCGCGCGACTCGAGATCGGGGCGCCCGAACAGTTTCACCAGCGTGGCGCCGGGGGCGGAGAAGCGCTCGGTCATCTGCGTGGACATGCGGGCGTTGTGCTCGGCGGCCTCGCGGGAGAGCGCGGCCATGCGCCGGCCCATCCGCCGCGCCGGTATCACGAAGACCGGCAGCAGGATCAGCGCCAGCAATGTGATCTGCCAGCTGATCGCGATCATGACGCCCAGCGTCAGGGTGAGGGTGACGATGTTGGACACGACGCCGGACAAGGTGTCGCTGAATGCCCGCTGGGCGCCGATGACGTCGTTGTTGAGCCGGCTCACCAGGGCCCCGGTGCGGGTGCGGGTGAAGAACGCGATCGGCATCCGCTGCACGTGGTCGAAGACAGCTCGCCGTAGGTCGAGAATGAGACCCTCCCCGATGTTCGCCGACAGCCACCGGACCCCGATTCCCGCGGCGGCCTCGGCGACGGCGATCAGCGCGATGGCGACCGCGAGTCCGACGATCATCATCTCCGAGCCGCTCTCGGTGATGAGGTTGACGACGCGACCCGCCAGCAGCGGGGTCACGACGGTCAGCACAGCGGTGAAGACCGACAGCAGGAGGAACCATCCGATCCGGCGTCGGTGCGGTCGGGCGAACCCACCGATACGGCGAAGTGTCACCCGGCGGTCGCCCCGCAATCGCTTGCTGCTGGGCTGGGTGGAGGACTTGTACATCATGTCCCAGGCCACGGACTGCATACTCATGCCGTCCACGGTAGAACTTAAACCCAACTTGAGGTCCAGCGTGTTCGCTGCGGGAGGAATCCCGAGTGCGGATGTGCTGGCCCGCCACCGGCCGGTTGAGGTCCCGTCCGGCTCCCGACGTCGGCGTCTGTCCGCATGCTCTACGTTGGTAAGCGAGGTCACACGACGATTGGGCCGACTCCGCAGACCGGCCCGCGCCGGCGGGTGAGGGCCGGTGGCAAAGGAGCGATGGACATGGCAGAACTCAAGCTCGGTTTCAAGGCATCGGCGGAGCAGTTCGATCCGCGCGAGCTGGTGGAGATCGCGGTCGCGGCCGAAGAGCACGGCATGGATTCGGTTGCGGTGAGCGATCACTTCCAGCCCTGGCGGCACAACGGCGGCCACGCCCCGTTCTCGCTGGCCTGGATGGCGGCGGTCGGCGAGCGCACCAAGCGCGTGCAGATCGGCACCTCGGTCATGACCCCGACCTTCCGCTACAACCCCGCGGTCATCGCGCAGGCCTTCGCCACGATGGGCTGCCTCTACCCCGGACGCATCATGCTCGGTGTCGGCACCGGCGAAGCGCTCAACGAGTACGCGACCGGCTTCCAGGGAGAGTGGCCGGAGTTCAAGGAACGCTTCGCGCGCCTGCGCGAGTCCATCAAGCTCATGCGCGAACTGTGGACCGGCGAAGAGGTCAACTTCGACGGCGAGTACTACCACACGCAGGGCGCCTACATGTATGACATTCCCGAGCAACCGATCCCGGTCTACGTCGCCGCCGGCGGGCCGGTGGTCGCACGCTACGCCGGGCGTGCCGGGGACGGCTTCATCTGTACCTCGGGCAAGGGGCCCGAGCTCTACACCGAGAAGCTGCTACCCGCGGTCGCCGAGGGTGCGGCAAAGGCCGAGCGCGATGTCGACACCATCGACAAGATGATCGAGATCAAGATCTCCTACGATCCCGATCCCGAACTGGCGCTGGAGAACACCCGCTTCTGGGCCCCGCTGTCGCTGACCCCGGAGCAGAAGCACAGCGTCAACAGCTCGACCGAGATGGAGCGGCTGGCCGACGAGCTCCCGATCGAACAGGTCGCCAAGCGGTGGATCGTCTCCTCCGACCCCGACGAGGCCGTCGAGAAGGTCAAGTTCTACACCGACGCCGGGCTCAACCACCTCGTCTTCCACGCCCCCGGCCACGACCAGCAGCGGTTCCTGGAGAACTTCGAACGCGACCTCGCACCGCGCCTACGTAAGCTCGGCTGATCACGAAAAACCCTGCGCGACCGCGGCGTCGAGCATCTCGAGCACCCGTTGAACGGGCGGTAGGTCGAGTCCGCTCTGTCGTACCCGGACCCGCACCTCGCGTGCGGGCGTCGGGTCGACGATGGGAACTGCCGTGACGCCGGGCGGCAGGTCGACGAGCGCGAGCCGGGGGACGACGGTGAGTCCGACCCCGGCCGCGACGAACCGTATCGCGGTTGGGTAGTCCTGGGTCTCGACACTGAAGTCGGGTACGAAACCGACCGACGTACATGCGTCGAGCACTGCCTGCCGGCAGGGGCCCCGCGCCACGTCGTTGTCGACCCACGGCACCTGGGAGAGTTCGCGCAGGGTCACCGACTCCAGCGCCGCCCAGGCTGAATCCACGGGTACGACAGCGGAATACGGGTCGGTGGTCAGCCGGCGTCCGACGAACCCGGCCACGTCCGCGGACGGGCGTTGACTGTCCTCGACATAGATCTCGATGTCGGGTGCCGCCGACGACGGGCCCATCAGCTCGATGAGGCGGAGATCCAGTCGCAATCCGGGGAACTCGCGCGAGATGGTGGCGACGATCGGCGGGATCCAGGTGGCGCCCGCCGAGGCGAAGTAGTTGATGCGCAGCTGACCGAGTCGGCCGTCGCGCAGCTCCGAGATCAGACCGTCGATACGGGCGATCTGCTCGAAGACGGTGTCGGACTCGCGGGCCAGGATGGTGCCGGCCTCGGTGGGCACGATGCCGCGACCGTCTCGCTCCACCAGCGACAACCCGGTCTCGCGCTGCAGGGTGGCGATGTGCTGGCTGACCGCTGACGGCGTGTATCCGAGCGAGGCCGCGGCTCCGCCGATGGACTGCTCGCCGATGACCGAGCGCAGAACCCGAAGGCGGTGGATGTCGACCATGGAGCGACGATACCGCGGCGACTTTGCAGTGGCACTGAAATGTTCGGAACAAGTATTCACTTGTCCTGAAGTGCCGGATGAGTGAATCTGGAACACATGTCCTTGCGCCCGACACCGGCATCGGCTGGGTCCGCCACCGCATCCCTGCCGGCTCTGGCCGCCGTCGTCACCGTCGTGCTGTGGGCGTCGGCGTTCATCGGCATCCGCGCGCTCGGTGACACGTTCTCGCCGGGTTCCATGGCGTTCCTGCGGTTGCTGGCTGCGGTGATCCCGCTGACGCTCATCGTGATGGTGGTACGTCTGCGCGCACGGACAACGGGGGCGCCGGCCCGTCCGCTGATACCGCGCGGCCGTGCGCTCGCCCTGGTGACGGCGTACGGGGTCGCCTGGTTCGCGGGCTACACCGTCCTGCTGAACTGGGCCGAACGCCACCTCGACGCCGGGACCGCGGCGCTGCTGGTGAACCTGGCGCCGATCCTCGTGGCCGTCGCCGCGGGACTGTTTCTCGGAGAGGGGTTTCCGCGTCACCTCGTGATCGGTATGACGATCGCCTTCGCCGGCGTGGTGCTGATCGCCGCCGGCGGGTCCGCCACCGCGGACGCGCACGCCGACTGGCTCGGCATCGTGCTCGGGGTCGGCGCGGCGGTTCTGTACGCGACCGGGGTGCTGATCCAGAAGTCGGCCCTACGTACCGTCGACGCGCTGACCGCGACCTGGCTGGGTGCGGTCGCCGGCCTCGTGGCCACCGCGCCCTTCGCCCCCGCCGCCGTCACCGAACTGTCCGGCGCCGAGCCGGGGGCGATCTGGGCGGTGATCTACCTCGGGGTCGGGCCGACCGCGATCGCGTTCTCCACGTGGGCCTATGCGCTGGCCCGCACCGACGCGAGTGCGATGGCGGCCACCACCCTCGTGGTCCCCGCGATCGTCATCGTCCTGTCGTGGGCGCTGCTCGACGAGTTGCCCACCGGCGTCGGCATCGTCGGGGGACTCCTCTGTCTCGGTGGGGTCGCCATCGCCCGGCGGTTGCTGCCGATGAGGCCGCGTACGGGCCGGTCGGCGCGTAGCCTGGACGTGTCGTCGCCGACGATGACGCCCTCCGATATACGACGCGTTTCCGGCACGACCGCAACCGAGGAGACATCGCCATGCGCAAGTTCGTCGCCGGCCTCGCCATCGGCGGATCGCTGACTTTCGCCACGGCGACAACGCTTCTGGCTGTCGACTCGGAGTCGCCCGCGGCGTCGCCCAGTGTGAACTGCGGACCGCTCACCGGTTCCGGACCGATCCCGGGGTGTTCGTACCGCGTCGACGGGACCCGGTTGCAGATCGGTCTCTACAACAATGCGACGCGCAATCCGGCGGTGGAATGCACCCTCACACCGAGCGGCGCGGTCCACCCCACCGCCGCCACCACGATGGGGCCGGGGTCGCGTGGGGCCCTCACGGCGTCGGTGTATCCGAATGTGCCGAGGACCTTCGTCGTCCATTGCCTCGGCGGCGGTGCGGGCGCCGACCGCGTGGACCGGCAGACCACGATCACCGCGCGCGCCGAGACGCCGGAGCCGGCGCGGACGACGCCTTCGGTCCGCCGTACGTCACCGGCGCCTGTCCCGTCGGCGCCCTCGACGTCATCCGAACCGGATGATTCCGCCGGGATCACCACGACACCTCCGACCACCGAGGACGCCGCACCGGAGCGCGCCGTGACCACGACGACCACCACGACGGTTCCCGCCGCATCCTGATTCGCTACGGTTTTCGCATGGATCGTGACCGCATGGTGGATGTCGGAGTCGGGCTGGTGTCCCGGTTCGGGGCCAAGACGCTGAGTCTGACGTCGGTGGCCCGGCACGCCGGGGTGGCGCGGGCGACCGCCTACCGGATGTTCGGCGGCCGCGAAGCGCTGGTCACGGCCATCGTGGAACGCGAGGTGTCGCTGCTGCGGGTCAAGTTGATCGAGTGGTCGGCGACCGCGCCCGACGCGGCGGGCAAGATCCACGCGCAGGTGGTGAACGTGCTGCCCTACATCCGCAACCACGACGCGTTGCAGTACGTGCTGCGCAAGGAGCCGGAGGAAGTGGTCCGCGCGCTCGTCGCCACCAACGATTCGGCCGGGCCCACGCTCATCCATCAGATCGTGTCGGAGGCCCTGCCCGATCTGGAACCCGAGATCGGGGACCAGCTGTTCCCCACCCCGCGGGGGGCCGCCGAGTTCCTCGTGCGCACCATCTACTCCCTCATGCTCATCCCCGACAGCTTCCTGAGTGACGAGCAGATCGCCGAACTGGTCGTCCGGGCGATCGTCCGAGACGACACCGAGAGCGGTGGCGCGCCGACGGGCGGCAACCGGCCGGGCCCGGTCCGATGACCGGCGAGCACGTGTCCGACGAAACCGCGATCCCCGTCGTGGGGATGCTTCGGCCGCGCTGGGGAGACCCGGCGCGCACGGCCGAACTGCCCGGCGCCGCGGCTGCGCTGGCCGGGGACCGGAAAACCGACGCCGGCGTCGACCCGGGGACGATCTCGCCGGCTCGGTCGACCGTCGATGCTGCTGTCCGCGAAGAGGTCTCGGCTGTCGTCGGCGCCGACCACGTCTCCGACGCGGACGCGACACGGGTACAGCACACGCGCGGGTACTCCACCCCGGACATCCTGCGGTTGCGCGCGGGTGACGCCGACGACGCGCCCGACCTCGTCGTGTACCCGGGCGACCACGAGGAAGTGGTCGCGATCCTGCGGTTGTGTTCGGAGCGACGGATCGCGGTGGTGCCGTTCACCGGCGGGACGTCCGTGGTGGGTGGGTTGACGCCGGACCGCGCCGGATTCGCCGGCGTGATCAGTCTCGACCTGCGCCGTCTCGACCGCGTGGTGGAGATCGATGAGATCTCCCGGACGGCGACCCTGCAGGCCGGTCTGCGCGGACCCGCGGCCGAGGCGCTCCTGCGCGAGAAGGGTTGGACCATCGGTCATTTCCCGCAGTCCTATGAGGGCGCCGGGATCGGTGGATATGCCGCCACTCGCTCGGCCGGCCAGTCCTCGGCGGGGTACGGGCGCTTCGACGAGATGGTCGAGGGTCTCGTGTTGGCGACTCCGCGGGGAACCATCGAACTCGGTACCGCGCAGCGGTCGGCGGCCGGACCCGACCTGCGTCAGATGGTCCTCGGGTCGGAGGGCGTGTTCGGTGTCATCACGAGCGTGCAGATCCGTATCCGTCCGGCCCCGACGACCCGCGTCTTCGACGCCTGGCGGTTCGCCTCGTTCGCGGAGGGCGCGACCGCTCTTCGTCGGCTGGCCCAGGACGGTCCGCTGCCGACGGTGCTCCGGCTGTCCGACGAGGTGGAGACGGCGTTGAATCTCGCTGATCCCGTCGGCGCCGGGAGCGAAGCGAGCGGGCCGCATGAGAGCGGCGCCGGGAGCGAGCACGGCGATGACGGGGCCGGGTGCCTGGTCGTCGCCGGGTATGAGGGCGCGGCCGACGAGGTGGCGCGGCGACGCGATGCGGCGTCGTCGATGTTGATCGAATCCGGTGGCAGGGCGCTGGGGGAGGGTCCCGGGGAGGCCTGGCGGACAGGACGTTTCGCGGGACCGTACCTTCGCGACCCGTTGCTCGATGCCGGGGTGTTGGTCGAGACGCTCGAGACCGTCGCGTTCTGGTCGCGGTTGCACGACGTGCGCGCCGCGGTGACGGCCGCGCTGACGGACTCGCTCACTGCCTCGGGTACGCCGCCGCTGATCATGTGCCATGTCAGTCACGTCTACGCGTCGGGTGCCTCGCTGTACTTCACGGTCGTCGCACCGTTCGCCGACGACCCGCTGGCGCAGTGGGGGGCGGCGAAAGTCGCGGCCAATTCCGCGATCCGGGCGTCCGGTGCCAGCATCACCCATCATCACGCGGTCGGGCGGGATCACCGTGACGCGTACCACGACGAGATCGGGCCCCTGGCCCTGGACGCGTTGCGGTCGGTCAAGGCGTCGCTCGATCCCGACGGTGTGTGCAATCCGGGTATTCTCCTCTGACGCCCGACTCCGGGACCGGGGTTGCCCGGTCCGTCCGCCACTATGCTGGGGCGCATGGCCACGGATAGAGTCCAGACCGCCGACGCCGACGGACCCGCGAGCGCGGATCAGATCGTCGCCGACCCCACGACCAGCATCTACATCGCCTCGGCCGAAGGCGAGACCGGTAAGTCCATCGTCGCGCTGGGGTTGCTGGCCCTGCTGTCGGCGACCGGCGGGCGGGTCGGGGTGTTCCGTCCGATCTCGCGGACGGCCGCGGAGGATCGTGATCCGATCCTCGATCTCCTCCTCGACTACGAATCCGCCGACCTCCCGTACGAGGACTGTCTCGGTGTCACCTACGAGGAGGTGCACAACGATCCCGAAGGTGCGGTCGCCGAGATCGTCGCGCGCTTCCACGCCATCCAGTCCCGCTGCGACCGCGTGGTCATCGTCGGTTCGGATTACACCGACGTCGGCACCCCGTCGGAGCTGAGCTACAACGCCCGGATCGCCGCGAATCTGTCGGCGCCGATGGTGTTGGCGATCAAGGCGATCGACCGGTCGCCGGAAGAGATGCACGGTCTGGCCGAGGGGCTGATCGCCGAGGTGACCGCTGCCCATGCCACCCCCGTCGCCCTGGTTGCCAACCGGTGCGACCCCGACCGCCTCGACGAGATCCGGGACCAGTTGCGCAGCACCGGGATTCCGGTGCTGTGCCTACCCGAGGAGCCGGTGCTCTTCGCCCCCACGATGGGGGAGCTCAAGGAGGCGCTCGGCGCGACGATGTACAGCGGTGACGAGGAATTGCTCGACCGCGAGGCGCTCCGGGTGATGGTCGGTGGCATGACCGTCGAGCACATCCTGGAGCGGCTCACCGACGGCACCGTGGTCATCACGCCCGCCGACCGGTCGGATGTTCTCCTGGCACTCGTGAACGCCAACACCGCACAGGGTTTCCCGCGTCTCGCCGGCATCATCCTCAACGGCGGACTCAAACCGCACCCGATGATCGAGGCGCTGGTGAGCGGGTTGAAGCCGACCCTGCCGATCATCAGCTGCCCGCAGGGCACCTACGACACCGCGCGTACCGCCGCCCACACGCGCGGCAAGGTGGGGGTGGGCTCGGTACACAAGATCGAGGCCGCACTGGCGATGATGGAGACCCATGTCGACCCCGAGAAGGTCATGCGCAACCTCAACGTGTCGACGCCGACCGTGGTGACGCCGCAGATGTTCGAGTACCGCCTGATCTCCCGTGCGCGCGCCGACCGAAAGCACATCGTGTTACCGGAGGGCGACGATGACCGGATCCTGCGGGCCGCCAACAGGCTTGCGCGGCGCAGCGTTGCCGACCTCACTCTGCTCGGTGATCCCGAAGCGGTGCGCGAGCGTTCCATCGAACTCGGACTCGACCTCTCCGACGTCACGGTCATCGACCCGGCCGAGTCGGAGTATCTCGACGAGTTCGCCCGGATCTACACCGAGCTGCGCAAACACAAGGGTATGGATCTGGAACGGGCCCAGGAGAAGATGCGTGACGTGTCGTATTTCGGCACGATGATGGTGCACACCGGGCGCGCCGACGGGATGGTGTCGGGGGCGTCGCACACCACGGCCCACACGATCCGGCCGGCCTTCGAGATCATCAAGACCAAACCGGGTGTGTCCACCGTGTCGAGCGTGTTCTTCATGTGCCTGGCCGACAAGGTGCTCGCGTACGGCGACTGCGCCATCGTCCCGGATCCGTCCGACGAACAGCTCGCCGACATTGCCATCTCCTCGGCGCAGACGTCCGCGGCCTTCGGTATCGATCCCCGGGTCGCGATGCTGTCGTACTCGACCGGGACGTCCGGATCGGGCGCCGACGTCGAGAAGGTCAAGACCGCAACCGAACTCGTGCGCGAGCGGCAACCCGATCTGCTGGTCGAGGGGCCGATCCAGTACGACGCCGCGGTGGAACCCTCGGTGGCGAAGACCAAGATGCCCGACTCGCCGGTGGCCGGCCGTGCGACCGTGCTGATCTTTCCCGACCTCAACACGGGCAACAACACGTACAAGGCGGTGCAGCGGAGCGCGGGGGCGGTCGCGATCGGCCCGGTGCTGCAGGGCTTGAACAAGCCGATCAACGACCTGAGCCGCGGCGCCCTCGTCTCGGACATCGTGAACACGGTCGCCATCACCGCGATCCAGGCCCAGCAGGAGGGCGTGGACCCACTCGCCGAGAACGCCGCCTCCGCCGAGGCCGAGGGTCCCCGATGAGCGGGGCGTCGGGTGCGGTGCTGGTGCTCAACGCCGGCTCGTCGTCGCTGAAATACCAACTGGTGCAACCGGCGGACGGCACGGTGATCGCGGA
This sequence comes from Gordonia sp. SCSIO 19800, assembly GCF_018132775.1. Lineage (NCBI taxonomy): Bacteria > Bacillati > Actinomycetota > Actinomycetes > Mycobacteriales > Gordoniaceae > Gordonia > Gordonia sp. SCSIO 19800. Next base: position 157,054 of record NZ_JAGRQM010000010.1, read on the forward strand.
GGGCATCGCGGAGCGGATCGGCGACTCCGGTTCGTCGATGACACACGAACAGAACGGCGAGACCGTCACCGAGACACTGGAACTCGACGATCACCTCGCCGCGGTCCGACGGGCGGAACGCTTCTTCGCCGACAACGGAACCGATCTGGCCGACGCGGGACTGAGTGCGGTCGGACATCGGGTGGTGCACGGTGGCCGGTCGTTCTACGAGCCGACGGTGGTGACCCCCGAGGTGATCTCGGAGATCGAGCGGATCTCCCCGCTGGCGCCGCTGCACAATCCGGCCAACCTGGTCGGCATCCTGGCGGCCCGGGAGTTGCTCCCCGACGTCCCCTCGGTGGCCGTGTTCGACACCGCGTTCTTCCACGGTCTCCCCGACGCGTCGGCGACATACGCGATCGACCGTGCGGTCGCGGACGAACATGCGATCCGCCGCTACGGTTTTCACGGCACCAGCCACGAGTATGTCTCCGGTCAGGTGGCCGAGTTCCTCGACCGCGACCCGGCGTCGCTGAACCAGATCGTGCTGCACCTGGGCAACGGCGCGTCGGCGTCGGCCATCGCGGGCGGGCAGCCGATCGACACGTCGATGGGTATGACCCCGCTCGAGGGACTGGTGATGGGAACCCGCAGCGGTGACCTCGACCCCGGGCTGGTCCTGCATCTGAACCGGGTGGCGAACCTGTCCGTCGACGAGATCGACACGCTGCTCAACAAGCGTTCGGGACTTCGAGGTCTGTGCGGCGAGAACGACTTCCGCGCCATCACCGAGCTGATGGACAACGGTGACGACGCCGCTCGACGCGCCTTCGACGTCTACATCCACCGCCTGCGCCGTTATATCGGTGCCTACGCCTTCGCCCTCGGACGCGTCGATGTCATCACATTCACGGCCGGGGTGGGGGAGAACTCCGCAGTCGTCCGCGCCCGTGCGCTGGCGGGGTTGGAAGGGTTCGGGATCGTCGTCGATGACGAGCGAAACGCGGTGCGTGGCAAGGAGGCTCGTCGTATCTCGGCGGATGACAGCGCGGTGGACGTGCTCGTCGTGCCGACCAATGAAGAGCTGGCCATCGCGCGGCAGTCGGCGGCGGTGGTGGCGGGTTGACATCCGGTCGAAGACTGGACGTCTAGGCCAAGGTGCTCAAGGCGGGACGCTGCAAGCCCGCGTTGAGGTGCGCGGGTTAGGATCAGTTGTTGCCCAATTCGGTCCGCGGAGTTGGTGCGTCCGGATGGAACGCGGTCTCAGCAAGCGGTGCGGTCGCGAAGTTGTGCAGCGCGTACCCCAACGGTAACCCGTCAGGATCTTGAATAGTCTAGGCCACGCCTCATCTCGTGACCGCATAACGCGGGCCGAACAGCGTCCGACGCAGCAGCGCCGCGAAGCGCGAGGCAAACGCGAGCATGAGACCGCACCACCCCTTCAGGGGAGCACTCATGATCACGATCATCAACGTCGCATACGGGACCGGGGTACGCACGAAGCAAGCTCGCCGCGTCGCACAGCAGGTCGGCGTGACGGTCCAGGACCGCGTGGGCACGTCTTACGCCCTGAGACGACGCACAGCTCCTCGTTCACGTCCTACGTCTTTTGCCTCGGTCGATCGAAGAGGACAGCTCCCCAGAACTGCCGCTGAGCGACTTGGCTCATTGTCAACGGCCAGTTTGATGTCCCCGCTGGTGGCCAGGTAGAAGTCCCCACCCTGTGCGGGATGTTCTTAGGTTGGC
>NZ_JAGRQM010000011.1:0-140655 GCF_018132775.1 Gordonia sp. SCSIO 19800
TCAGTCCAAGTTATGTCACTTTCTAGTAAAAGTGCCTGTCCCCCAGCTGTTTTAATGTGCCGATAATGTACGTTATGTCAAGTAAGGCTCTGCATATTGCATTAGATGGATCAGCCCACCCACTCCTCCAAATCATTGATGCAGGTCACCGACTCCCCGGTGGGCGTCATTCCTCCCAACTGCGATGTCAGCCGACACCGACAGTCCTACAGGTGAGACGACAGCAGCACGATCGACGCGTGCCGCCTAATGAAGCGCGACGGTGAGTCCAGCGCGTCCGCAGCTGTTCGTAGGTCTTCGTGCCCTATGTCCTGGATCCGATCGGACGTGAGTTCTGCAGCCATCACTTCGTCCAGCTCCGGGCGCATAGCGAGAACTTCACGAATCGGTGCGTAGTCGAGCTGACACCTTCGCTCGCCATCGACGTACGGAGCACTCACCGCCCTGCCGGCCAGATTGTCCGGCAGATCCGCGAGGAGATTCATTGCTCTACAGGTCTGGCCGCCGGCACTCAGCACGGACACGGTACGCGCTCGAACCTCTGCCGTTGTCGTCGGAACCTCTGCAAACGCAACGATTCGCTCGGCGGCCTGATCGTCAACCTCGCCGATCGCGAGCAGGACGTCAAGAACGCGATCGATACCACCCGACGCGGCCGCCTCCGAAGGAAGCAGGCCCAGCGCGGCGACAACGCGTGAAACAGCCGTCGATCCGGCGGCAACCAACAGACGGTGCGCCAGCTGATGTTGTTCGCGGGAATCGGCGTGTACGAGTATCTCGACCAGTTGTTCGACTTGTTCAGGCTCCGAGAGTCGAGAGAGTTGGTCCTCGGACTCCGCGAGCTGGTACAGCTCTGGGAACAGCGTTGCAAGCTGCTCGACGGTGAGTGAATTCTTCATCGCAGCAACGGGATCGTCCGGATCGTGGACTACGACCGCGAACGCTTCGTTGACGGCACCGGATCTGATCAGCACTCGAGTCGCGCGGCGGGATGCGCTCACCAGACTCTCGCGGAACCGGGCGGTGACCCAATCCCAGACGTAGTCACCAAGACCAACGGAAGCTGTCAGCGTCTCAGCCCACTTGTCACCCCTGCCTGACCAGTCGACCTGCACCGGCCAACTATCGACGTCCCATCCCCGATCAGCCACAGCACAATCCGGTACGCCAGTGGCCACCCGGATGGCTGGCCACAGGAACAGCATGTCCCGCGCATGAACATCGGTCAGCGCAGCGCCGTACACCGCTGACCCCGCAGACCGCGTCGTGACTTCCCGAACCGCAGAGACGATCTCCTCGGTGAGATCACCTTCCAGGCGACCCCAGTCGACTGCGCTCATCCCTCCCCCGATGCCGACGCGACATCAGCGGTCATGTGAGAGAGATCCCGATCTTCTCCGCCATCACCCGGATCATGTGCTGCACGCCGATTTCGTTGCGCCCGATGGCCATGTGGTCATGCTGCCCGCGGCGCACTCCTTCACCGCACTGAGGGAGCATCGCGAAGTCTTCGTCCCGAACAGCGGCATGAACCTGTGCGAATATGCCGGCATACATCTCCACCTGCTCAGGACTCTCCGCAGGGTACTTCGCCATCCAACTGTGCCGCACAACGCAACTCGTGGCCGAATCACCCGGCAGAATGTCGATGACCTCGACTCCTACAGGACTGTTGGCCAGGATGAGGTTGGGGTAAACCCAATAGATGATGCCCATCTGCGCAGTCGGGTCATCCCACGAGTCGTCTTGCTCCATACCCTCGAGATCCCGAACCCAGTTGAACGGGAAGCCGATACGGTGGTGCGGGCCGAACTCGTCGTAGACGTGGGTGTTCGCGATGGTGTTCTGTCCGATGACGCTGTTGCCGTGGACAAATGGAAAGTGGTAACCCTCGGCGAAGGCTTCGAGCGCACCCTTCCAGCTGACGGCGGAGTTCAGGGATCGCTCGTCGTGGTACTGGTAGTCCTGGTAGTTCCACCGTGCGAGTTCGGCACCGCACTCACCCAGGTGCGTGTCCAGATCCATTGGCGCATCGGCGTTGAGGACACCCCAGATGAATCCGTGACGCTCCTCGCTGGGCAGCTCGACCAGACCGTATTCGGCCCGATTGACGTCGTCGAACCCTGCCTTGCCCGGAATCCCGCGAAGCTGTCCCCTGTTGTCGTAAACCCATGCATGGTACGGGCATGTGAATCGTCGGCTGTTCCCTGCCCCGCAAGCCGGCATCGCGCCACGGTGGCGGCAGTAGTTCAAGAAGACGTGAGCCTGCCCGTCACGGTCACGGGTGATCAGCAACGAATCGTCGAGCACCGTGCGCACGACATAGTCATGATTCTTCGGGATCTGAGCCGATGCCAGCAGAGGAAGCGGCGTCTCCCTCAACAGTTGGTTCCGTTCGTACTCGGCGATCTTGTCATCGCGGTAATACGACAGGGGCACCCGCAGTGTCGACTCGGCCATGTCCGTGGTGTTGGCGACTGCCAGGTCCAATGCTCGTCGAGTGAGCTCAGCTCCGAACGGACTGGCGGTCGGTCCCGTGCTCGGTGTGGGGTTCTCGAACGTCGTCATGCCAGGTCCTCTCGTCACCAGTGCCCTTACCGATGACCATACATGAAACACGTTCTATGTCTAGTCGTTCGCGTCGATCCCCCGATCCAATACGCCACTAGGATCGACGAGCACGACACAATGGGCAGGTGCGTACACATGGATGGGCCGGCCTGATTCCCCCGGCCGACGACGACGAGGCTGCGAAACGCATCATCGCCGCCGCCGGAGAACTGATGGAGTCGGGTGCAACCGATGTGAACATCCGTCAGGTCGCACAGAAGCTGGGTATCGCTCGCCAGACCGTCTACCGGTACTTTCCCAACAGTCAAGCGCTGCTCGTCGCGACGGCTCAACACGCCACCAACGAGTTCCTCGACGACTTGGCGCGGTCACTTGAAGGTCTCACCGAACCTTCCCACGCGATTGTCGAGGCAGTCGCCCTAACCTTCGAGCGCCTCCAAGATAATCGCCGATTCGCCCTGCTGTTCGTTCAACCGGACAACACAGAACTCACCGCCGAGGTCACCGCTACGCGGTCCATCGCCATAGGACGCGTGATCGTCGACCACCTTCCGATCGACTGGGCCGAACATGGATGGACGGACGCCGACATGAATGAGCTCGTCGAAGTCATGCTCCGATTCGTCCAATCACTCCTCGTCGACCCGGGCGACCCTCCTCGTCCCCCAAACGAGCTACGCGCATTCCTGCATCGGTGGGTCGGAACGGCCATCGAGGCGAAGAATTCGACGTCCACGTCGGTGGCCCGAGTTCAGTCCTGAAACTCGGAGCGTCACTGAACACCGAACAAGTTGCACCAGTCATCCTGTCTCGAGTCGTCTGTCATACTCGGGAGGTTGGTCACCCTGCCGGGGACTCAGTGACACCCCGATGAGACTGCGCTGACGGAACACCCGCGACACCCGGCGGTCAAGTGCCGCGTCACAGGTGCCAATGACCTGGCGCATCAGAAATGAAGGAAACGCGGCCCTCAGGCTCCAGCATCTGGATGCGTCACCGAACGTAGCTCTAGTTGGGGTATGCCAAGAAAATCACCTGGGTTGCAGGTGTACAGCGGAATGCCGTTCGCGATGGCGCAGGCCGCGATTAATGCGTCATATGCCCGCGCACTGGGCTTTCGCTCCGATGAGCGTAGTGCCGCCGCGACGCCGCCGAAAGCTCGCGCGCTCTCGGCAGTGAATGCCAGCACCTCGAAATCCGCTTCCGCCTGCTGTACGTGCTGTTGCCGAGCACTTCGCTCGCGGTGGGTTCGCGCGACGTGCGGGCCAACCGAAAGCTCCGCAAGGGTAATCGCACTTATCACCGACTCCTGGGGCAGCTCGTCGGAATCCGCCAGTCTGCCTAGCAAAATCACCGTTGAGGTGTCAAGCATCCCCCGCGTTGTATCGACCGGCCCCGTCATAGGGACGAATCCAACACGCTATCGATGTCAGACCGCAGGGCGTCCGGGTCGATCTGCGGAAGATGGGCGCGTCGCCGAATCAGCTCGGCCGCGCTCACACTCTTTCTGGGCAGAGACCTGAGTTCGGCCACTGGCTCGCCGTCGCGCGTGACGACGACACGCTCGCCACGCGCGACCCTGCGCAGCACCTCGCCACCGTTGTTACGAAGGTCTCTGACACTCACCAGGTCGGGCATGCCAACAGCGTATCACCGGTGATACACACGTCGTCGAAGACGATACAGCAGTCGAATATGCAGGGTAACCAGTAGCGTTGCAACCGAGTCGCATCCACGCCCGTGGCCACTCCTCCGAACTGTCGGAGGACAGGCAGGACATCGCAGCTCAGTTCTCAGTCAGATCACCCCAGGACTGCCGTCAGATCGAGGCGGGCCAGACGAGCTTGGTCCGAGAGGATGTCGATCGCGGTGATGCGGTCGTCGGCGATTGTGAACCCGATGACCGAAAACGGTTCACCCTCAACAGTATTGACCATCCCAATACCGCCGTTGACCACTGCGGGGTGAACTGTACAGAGGGTATCGGTCATCGTGCATGGGACCTCCTTGGTTCACCCCGAAACTAGGACGAACGGGCAGCGGGGAACGTGACCCTGACACATTCTCTCCGTCCTCCCTCCCGGCATTCTGTCCGCTCCGTCGTGCATGCACGCCACCATCACCACCCAGGAGCGCGACGGCTCGCGGCTGCCCAACCCCCAGCAGCTCATCCCCGAACTCGGCGAGATCGGTGGCGCTCGGTTCAAAGCCACCGGCAACGGGCGATCCCTCGAACCACCATCGGCCTCATTCAGTTACGGGCCGGCCAGCTCGTCGGCAGCACGGTCGCGGGTCCGGGCGTACACCCGGACCCGCGGCCTGCTCGCCATGATGACAGTGACCCCCCACTGGCGATCCCGCTCGCGCTAGCTCCGGCCGGGGTGTCCACAGTCGCGGGAGCCCGTTTACTCGACGACTCGAACGTGGAGTGGCACGGCACGTGCGACGGACTGCTCCTCAGGCCGCCGACATCACAACACCGACGCCACGCCCACGCCGTCTTCCGAGGTCAGTTTCAAAGACCAGCGGCGATCCGTTCGATCCGCGGCAACGCGATGGCGAGTATCGGCAGATACGCCACCGCCCAGACCGGCGCACCAAAACTGAGAATGCAGCCACCCGCCACCGGGATCACCTCGTGTCGCGTCGCGTTCACCCCTGCCACCCTCCAGGCCCACAACCGTCCATCGACGAACTCGCAGATCTCGAACGGCACGGAAACGCCCGCGACAGTCGTGATCGTTCCGCGTGTCCCTAACGTCAGCTCGACGTCGCCGTCCACCCTTGCCCCGAAAACTGTTGGCCCCCATTCCGGCCAGGCGTTCACATCGGTGAGGGTTGCCCACACCGCTTGGGGTGGCAGGTCGGTGCGCAATTCGGTCGTCGGCATGCCGTTTCGGACCGTGGTGCGAACGCGCAGCGTCGACCACAACGATGAGGACGTCGCGGGGCGTCTCACGATTCGGCCTGACTGGATAGTTCCCGCGCCCGCTCGTGGCCTCGCGAGAATCGTCGCCACCCCGGTGATACCTGGTTGTCGTAGTCCAACGTGATCTGCACCATCGAATCATCGTCGCAAAACAATGGCCGACCCGTCGGGGCCCAGACCTGATCTGTCGAATCACTGCACGTCTGAGCGTTGCACCGACACGGACCCGCAGTGTCGGCTGACCGGAGATGCGGACGAGTGGTTTGTAGTGGTGCTGCTCGCCGAGGCCGCACTGTCCGAATGGCAACACCATTCTTCGTCCGGCTTTCGCATTCGGTCACAGTAAGCCGTTTCCTGCCCGCTCCCCCGTGCGCGACGCCGCGAGTACCCGCCACGCCCGCGGACTGATTCCATACATCTCGCGGAATCGTCTACTGAAGTACGACGGGTTCGTGATGCCCCAGCGCCGGGCGATGGCCGCGACCGGTTGATGAGCGGTCTCGGCCCGAGCGAGGTCGTCATGCGCGCCCTCGAGTCGACTCGTGATGATCCACTGCTCGGGACTCATGCCGGCATCAGCGAAAAGCTGGAACAGTTTTCCGACGGTGATGCCGTGTGCTCGCGCGATCGATGTCGGCGACAGGTCCGGATCGTTGAGGTGCAGGCGAATGTATCCGCGGATCCTGGGAAGCAACACTCCGACCATCGTCCCCCGCGCATACTCGGCGTCGTAGGCGGATGCGATGAGGGCCCGGACCAGATCGATACTGGTCTCACCAAGCTGTGCGGCGACCTCCGACGCCGCCAACTCGTCGGCCTTGCAGGTCAGCTCGGTGATGTGGTCGACCACCATGTTGTGCAACGGACTCTTCGCCAACCGTTCCGACGCCGCCCAGACCACCTCGCGCGGTAGGCCGAGTTCCTCCACCGGCACGTTCAGACAGAACGGCACGCCCGGGCCGGCCAGCTCGTAGTCGTAGGGCGCATTGTGGTCGGTGATCATCAACGCACCGGGCCGAACCTCCCGCTGCACACCGTGCTGCTCCTGTCGGCCGATACAGTTGCGATGCAACGCAATACCGAGTTGTTCGCCCGGACTGCTCCGGATCTGACGTTCGGTGCGCCGCAGCCGGAAGCCGGTCATCTCGGCCTGGAAGATCGTCGCTCTTCCGTAGCTCCACACATCCATTCGGCATCGGACGGCGCCTGTCTCGTTGAGGATCACGGTGGACGGAACCGACTGGTCCTGCATCGCCGACACGGTCGCCTCGATGCGATCGGCGTACGGTAACAACGCGGTGTCGAATACTACGGCCATGGTTGCCGAGTGAACAGCAGGCTGAGCGAGCGTTCTGTGGACTGGCACGGAGAGACAATTTTCGTGCACAGACAGCCAACTCCGGGGTTCCGCCTCGTGCGCGGACAGCACACATCGGTGCGGCCACAACCAGACCGGCCGCGGCCAAATCGCTTACAGTGTCCGCTTCGACACCCAGAAAGGCGGTCTCATGTTCACGTCCCCCCCTCTGTGCGTACAGCGACAGACTCTCCTGCACAAGCACTCTCGTCACACGATGCATCAGACGACGGGTCAGTTCTGCACGCCTGCACCGTCGACCGGGGCTGACGGTGGCGGTCGTCTTCGACAGCCTTGACCACGCGCCACGCGATCGAGTCGATATGGCACGGACGGTGTTCCGGGAGCAGTCGGCGCCGTCGACGGTGGCGTTCGTCGACTCCCCCATGACTGCAGTCATGGAAACGTGGCGGCTGGGTGACAACCATCTGTTCTGTGCATCGATGACGAGCAACCACTTGAGTCGGACTGCGCGCGATGTGCGTCGCGGTCCGACGGGCACCATCGGCATCGCGGTGCAGACGTTCGGCGTGGCGAGATTCGAGCAGGACGGTGATCAGCGGATCGTTCGTCCCGGCGACATGATGGTCGTCGAGCTCGATGCTCCCTACGAATTCGGTTGGGCTGGCTGGGGTTGCTCTCGATGTCTGCACATCCCGACATCCGACGTCGGGCTCACCGGCACACAGATCCGCGAGGCCGCGCGACGCCTGACCACGAGTCCGCTGTACGCAATCGTCCGCCGCCACATCGACGACTTGTGCATCGACCGGGACGACGAGGTCCCCGGTCTCGCGACGGAATCACTCGCCGCATCGTCGAATGCCCTCATCCGCTGCCTGCTGGCGCCACACGATCCAGCTCCTGACGACGCCGACATCGATCGCTGGGTACGACGTGTCGACACCTTCCTCACCGACCACCTGACCGATCCCGATCTGTCGATCGGCGCTGTCGCCGGCCACCTCGACACGCCGGTGAGCGAGGTCACCCGCCTCGCGGCCGTCGCGGGGGTGGACGTGCCGCGATGGATCACCGCGAAGCGTCTCCATCGAGCTCACGCGGATCTCCGCCGACGCCGAACCGAACCCGACGCCGCTTTTGCCCGCGCTCACGGTTTCGCCGACCTCGCCACCTTCGAAGCATCATTTCGCGACCTATATGGGCTCACCCCGCGCACGTGGTGGGAGATCCGCCATGAATCCTGACCGATTCACGTTGTCCTTCCTGCTCACGACGCTGTGGTCGCGATAGTCGACGGCGCTGAGGAGGGACATGGGGATCGTCTATCGTTCCGCCGACCTGACGGAGGCCGACCGTGAGGAATTCACGCGCGCGGCCTTTCTCGAGCAGTCCTGGCCCACGACCGTCGCACTCGACGAGCCGACCGCCGACGACGCAGTCATCGAGGTGTTCTCCTATGGCCGCGCGAGCATCTTCCGGGCGCAGATGGGAGGAATGCGACTCGTGCGCTCCACGGAACAGGTCCGGTCCAGTCCCGCCGACGTCCTCGCCGTCGCCGTGCAGGAGCGCAGCGCCGGGCGCCACGAGATGTACGGCGAGCAACGCGTTGTGCAGAAGGGCGACCTGATGATCAACGACATGAACACGTCGTACGGCTATGCATGGAGTGGCCGTGGGGCATCGAGGGCGCTCTACGTGCCGCTGCAAGACCTGGGATTGTCGAACGAGGTCATCCGCGGAGCGTCGCGTCGGCTGCCGGCGAGTCCGTTGTATCCGTTGCTGCGCAGTCACATCAACGAGATGACCGACGACGGAAATCGACTGTCCGCCGATGACGTCGCGGCAGATGCCGTCGGAAGCGCCACCATCGAGTTGACGCGGGCGCTGCTCGCATCCGCCTACGACTCGATTACGGCCTTGCAGCAATGGATGACGTCCTGCTCTCCCGGATTCGTGGCTATGTGCGGCGTCACCTGGGCGATCCGGAACTGTTTGCGGGGATGATCGCCGATGCCCACGACATCTCCGTACGAAAGCTGTTCCGGCTCTGCGCCGATGCCGACATCAGTCTCGAACAGTGGATCCTCGCGTCCCGCCTCGAGGGTTTCCGCGACGAACTCGCCCGGTCGGCGAGCCGACACCAATCGGTCGCACAGGTTGCACGGCGCTGGGGACTCGTCAACCCGTCGTTCGTCAGCCGCCGGTTCCGCGAGGTGTACGGCATGACGCCGCGCGCATGGCGTCGGCTCACCCCCGACTCGGACGACTGATCCGTGCGCGCACACGCGATCACCCTCTCGGCGCACGGGTCCGACGCGCTCCACGTTCCGGTCGTCCGATCATGGCCGATGGGCGACGAGATGTGGCTGACCTCGGTCCGACATCACGGGGTGTCGGCATCGGGTGCCGGTGAACGCGGCGGTGCACCAGTGGCGCCACGACTCTTCGTCGCCGTTCCGGGTGGGGACTCGTGGCATAGTCGGCTCGGGACCACGGAGGATTCCCGGCGCAGGACCGAACTGGCGGTCGTCGATCAGTCGACGTCATTCGACTTCCGAACCCGCGAACCGGGGACGATTGTCGCGCTTCACCTCCCGCAGTCGTGGCTCATTCTTCCGGCCGAGACCGTCCGGCTCGGGATCAGAAACCTGGACGACTCCAACCCGCTCACCATGTTCGTCCGCAATCACCTCGTCCACCTCGGGCGTATCGCCGAACACCACCCGGGGGTCCTCCCGGAGTTGGCTTCCGCGAGTACCGACATCGTGCGCTCGCTGCTGCTCACGTCGGCGCAGACCGAAGCACGCGATCCGGTCGATGACCTGATCGTTCGGGTGAAGGCCTACATCGACGAGCACCTGACCGACGCCGACCTGTCGGCAGAGACGATCGTCGCGGCCCACAACGTGTCGACCCGGAAGTTGTATGCCGACTGGTCGAGTGCCGAGGGTCGGCTCACGGATCACATCATCCGACGCCGCCTCGACCGTGCCCGCGACGCCATGATCACCCGTCGATATCTGACCGTCCCGGCCATCGCCCGCGCTCATGGGTTCAGCGACCCGACGCATTTCACCAAGCGGTTCCGAGCCGCGTTCGGGGTGACCCCGTCACAGTGGCGGCGCGACAATCTGGACTCGTGACGACAAACCGCCGGTGACAAGGTACCCCCACCTCGTGATCGCCCATAGAACGATAGGAGAACTGATGTCGGACAACGAATCCACCGTACGGCGCGGCACGTACTTCGAGGAACCGATCGTCATCGACGAACGCACCACGATGATCCTGGTGTCTCGCCGCGGGTTCCGCGACCGGTCGGTGGCCGTCGGCGCGTACACGGTGACCGAGGGGGCAACGACCTGGACCCCGGCGGTCGACGGCGGCCGGGTGGCACTCATCGGCGTGATCACCGGCCTCGTCGCGGCCGCGCTGGGATCGGCTGCGGTCCTGCGGCAACCACCGTGGCCGCAAATGACCATCGGGCCGGATCACTTCCCCGGCCACTGATCACCACTCGGAGTCACGTCCCCGTCTGCGGAAAAATGCCATGCGAGTACCGACGTGAGTCTCTAACGTCCCACGGATGATTGCGCAACAGAGCGATGACTGGCGCCCGACGCCGGCCGACGGCCCGGTCGATCTGGTCGTCGACGGTGAACTGTTTCAAGTGACAGTCCATGCCGACGGTGGGTATTCGAGCACGTGGACGTCGGGCCCGAACCCTGGGTACGGCTTCGGCTCCAGCGGCCCGCGTGTCGCGTGGCAGAGCGACGACGGGCTCCCGCCCGCCCCGCTGCCACTCCCCCTGCCGACGATTCGCGACCACCGCGAGTCGATCAGGGAGTTCCTCTCGAACATCAACCCGGAGACCGGATATCTCGACTGACCGCATACCGGCCGCGGTGATCTCAACCCCCGTGGGACGAACGTGTCTGCGCCAACGATCGTTCGAGAAGCGTTGTCAGCACTGCATGATCGACGTCTCGGAGGCGAGTGACGTGGAGGCACGACTTGGCGACGCGACACTTTCCCAGCCGGTCGATGAGATCTGGCCATTGCGTCGCGAAGTCGCTGACCAGGTAGATGGTGTGATTCTTCGGGCCGGGCGCGAAAGCGAGTTCCGGCGCCCGACCGCCATGCCCGCTGGCGTAGCGGTACTCGTACTCGCCGAAGCCGATCATACGGCCGGCCCAGACGACGGGCCGGTGTCCGGAGATCTCAGCGAGCAGGGCGACCAGTTCATCGGCCTCGTCCCGACGTGGACCGACTGCTCGGTCGAGCACTTCCTCGATCGGCGCCTCGGACGGCCTCATCGCGGGCGCCTTGCCGCCGGCGCGCGGTTCTTCGTTCACAACTGATACCCACCGGTTCCTGTTCGCCTGGAAAGGCACGTCGTCGAGAACCTAGCAGACCTGGCCGGTGGGTCGGCGCCGATCAAGACTCGCCCGACTGTCCCTGCCCAACCGCACCCAGGTCAGCGTCCTCCCCGCCGTGAGCCCGATGAGTTCTGCGAGCAACGAGAGTCTGCCCTCCTGCGGACCGAGCCGTCCGCGGCGCAACAACATCGATGTCGGCCGACGTCGACGACCAGAAGGCAGTGACACCATGACGGACGCAACCGGGGTAACCCTCACCTACACACTGAACGCTTCTCCCGCCGCCGTGTTCGACGCGTGGACGACGCCGGCTCTGTTCGCCGCGGTCCTCGGCGGCAGCGCGAATCAGGTCCCCGTCGAATCGGTATCGCTCGACGCCCGACCCGGGGGCACCTGGGCAGCGACAATGATCGTCGGGGACGATTTCCCCGAATTTCATTGGCGCGGTGAGTACGTCGAGGTCCGACGGCCGAACAGACTCGTACTGACGATGACCGACGCGCCGGGTGATGAACGTGAACTCCTCACCGCTGACTTCAAGGCAGTCGACAACGGCACCGAGATCCGTTTCAGCCAAACCGGTGGCAACCTCACCGACGAGCAGTACGAGTACGCGGCCGCCGGCTGGCGCGCGGCGTTCGAAGCGCTGGACGCTCAGCTCGCCGGATAGGCACGGGGGCTAGGTGGCGAGCGGCGCCGCTGAGCGAGATCGCAACCGGCCAGGACGAACGACGAACAGACCCCGTCGACACCACTCCGTTTGAAGTCGCGTCGACGAGGTGACCTCTGGAAGTCCGTAACGTCCGCCGCCGGCCGGCGTCTAGTCCCAGCCCGCCGTCTCCGCCGCCGCACGATGAGTCTGCTCGAGGAACTTCAGGACCACCGCGTCCGGGTCCGGCGACTGGCGCACAAGGTGATACGGCAGGATGTACTCGCCCAGTGCGGCATCCCATCGCGCCGGAGCCTCGACCGCCGGGTGCGTGTCGTAGCCCTCGGGATGTGGGTAGGCGTAGGCGTAGAAGGCCCCCTCCTCGGCGCCACCCGGCCAGTAGCCCGCGCTCGACACCTCGTCGCTATAGGCCTCGTGCATCACCCAGTCGGGGCAATTCGGTACACCACCCGGATGCTGGGGTGCGCTGCGACCCGAGAACCGCGTGACAGCCAGATCGAAAGCGCCCCAGAAGAAGTGCACGGGTGACGACTTGCCACGGAAGCCGCCGCGGAACTCCGACAGCACGCGATGCGCACTGACGAGAGACCGCCAGAACCGAGACACGGCGTCGGCGTCGTACGACGAGTGGGCGGTGTCCTCGGCGAACGGGGTCGCATCGGGCAGTTCGACGGGAGTACCGACGATGGCGATGTCGAAACCGAGGTCGGCGAGGTGGGCGGTGTACTCCGCGTAGAAATCGGCAACCGTCCGCGGTTCCAGCTTCATCTGACGGGTGCTGCCATCGGTGACGAGGAAGAGCAGCTGGTGGTCCAGAAAGTCAAAGCGGATCTCGAGGCCGCGGTCTCCGACGGCCATCAGAGACGTGGTCAGGCCACGTGCGTCCACATACAGCGGTACGCCCCACCAGTGGTTGACCTCGGGTCCGAGAGCGAGACGCGTCTTGCCGACGATCTGGGTCCACAACTGGACGGTGTCCCTTGTGTCGACCCACGAATCCACCGGTAGTGCAGGCCAAGCCTCGTATTTGGTTTCCATGTGGCCAATGATCCCGGACGCGTCAACTCGAACATGCCGACGAGCCGTCGGTCCTGTGAAGTTTCGACGGAGACACCGCCAAACACCTGCGTAACCTGTCGCGGAGACGGCAGTCGGACAGACCTCGACGTCGCTATCAAGGAGGAGCATTGCCGCGCATCACGCTCGGAACGGTCTTGATGTTCGTCGCGATCGGAACCACCATCGTCACCGCGTTACTCGGGGCGCCGGATTGGCTGACCGTCGTCGTAGCCGCGTTGCTCTTCGTGCTCGCCCTGGTGCTCCCGATCGTCAGGCGACGGCGGCTCCGATTCCTCTGGCGGAAGCTCGGGTGGCGGCGACTAGTGGGTCGACCACCCGGTCCATTGCGAGACGTCGACGAATAGCTGGTCCACTCCCCCGCACCTCCTCACGGCGACCTGGCTCTACGGTCCCGACGCCGACGAGTGGCCTGGCACCAGTGAAGTGCGGGTGCGCCTCTCCCCCGGCCAGGCAGGCGGCACCGAGGATCGGAGGCACGAATCCTGACCGGCGGACCGACATCGCCCCTGACCGCTTCACCGGAAGCGCGGCCCACCTGTCGGTAACCTCACGTCATGTTGATCTGGATCAACGGCGCCTTCGGCGTCGGTAAGACACAGACCGCACACGAGCTTCACCGCCGGCTGACTGCGTCGCACGTGGCCGATCCCGAACTCCTCGGATTCGCGATGCACAAGATGCTGCCGCCCGCCCGGCGCGACGATTTTCAGGACCTACCGCAGTGGCGCACGGGCGTCACCCAAACCCTCTTGGATGCCGAACAATCAAGCGACTGCCCGGTGATAGTTCCCATGACGCTCGTCGACGCTGAGTACTTCGACGAGATCGTCGGTGGACTCAAAGAGCATGGCGCCGATGTCAGGCACTACACCCTGACCGCTTCCGTCGAAGTGATCCATCGACGTCTCAGAGCCCGCCTTGCCCACCGTCTCGGCCCCATCCTCGGCGCCGATGAGACCTGGGCGATGAAACAGACTGGGAGGTGCGTCGCCCGGCTTGGCGAGGACCGATTCGCAAGCCATGTGCCAGCAGACGAACGCAGTGTCGACCAGGTTGTCGAGCACATCGCCGACGATGCCGGACTCGAACTCTCCCGTCCCCGTTTGTCTTCGGCGCGGTATCAGCTGCGTAGGGCAGCAGTCGCAGTTCGACACATCCGAACGTGAGCCGTCACTCGTACGCGAGTCTTCTAAAGGCCTCGAATGGCAGTGGTGACGGTGAACAAGTTCTGCACCCGCGATTTGCCCGGCACTGCGGCGTGACCCTACGTGTCACGGGACCCCGGCGCGCCGAAAGTGCAGCAACGGGAACGGCTGGCCGTCGGAATCCACCGGCGAGCGGCCCACCTGCTCGAACCCCCTGCGCCGATAGAACTCCGCGGCGCCCGGGTTCTGTTCGTTGACGTCGAGTTCGTCGACGCCGCCGTGCGCGACCGCGTGATCGAGCAAGACCGTGCCGATGCCCCGCCCGTGGGCGGCCGAATCGACGAACAGCATCTCGAGCCGATTCTCTGCGGTTCCGCTGAAGCCGACGACCACTCCGTCGGCCTCCGCGACGACCAACTCGACCGCCGGAAAGTAGTCACGTGCGAGCCGATCCGCGTAGCCGTAGATGTCGGCAGAAGTCAGGAAGTGATGCGTAGCCTCGACCGCCGAACGCCACACGGCCACGAGGCGGTCCGTGTCGGCGTCGTCGGCATGCCGAAGTCTCACCTCAGCCACGGGTCGCCGAACGAGTGTTGGCCCAGCAGGTCGGTGTATGCACGATCGGCACAGTAGTGCGCGCCGGCGTCGAAGGACAACGGTGTTGTGATCTGCCGCAAACCCCGGCATCGACGTTCGCGGCGGATATCGTGACCACGACACAATCCGCAGGGCGAGGGGTAGCACGTGCTCGAGATCCATGGTCTGTCGAATGAAACGGTCGTGCTCGATGGCGAGTGGCTCGAGAAACTCCGCGGCGGCACGTCCAAGACCCGGTTGCCGGCAGCATCGTTCGTCTCCGCGGAGGTCACCGAGACCGACCGACGGAAGAAGCTGTTCGGCGGTGAACGCGAACAGCTCCTCCAAGTGACCCTCACCTTCTCGCGCCCGCCGCTCGTCGGGCTGATGACGTCGGCGGAGAACCGGGCGAAGGTCGACGCGCTCGTCGCCGGACTCGAAGCGGCCCGCGACGCGGGTTGAGCACCGACGCGACGCTATGACGGCCCCGAGCTCCGATCCTGTTGCACGCGAATCAGTTCGAGCAACAATCGACGGAGTTGCGGTTCTGACGCGCCGATGGACGCGATCAGCGCCGGGTCGGTTCGCTCCCGTTCGAGCAATGCGCGGTAGACCTCGGCACCGGCCGGAGTCGCGCTCACATGCTTTCGCCGCTCGTCGTCGGGATCGACCTGACGCCGCACGTAACCCATCCGTTCCAGTCGCTCGATGGTGCGGCTCGCAGTTTGATCGGTCACCCGGGCCTTCTTGGCGACCTCGCGCTGGGTGGCCGGTCCCGTGCTCACCACATGGAGGACGACGAGTCCGGCGCTCGAGATGTCGTACTCCCGCAGTACCGCCTCCCAGGCGTGCTCGACGAGCCGTGCCGCCACCGACAGCAGCCGACCGGTCGGCCACCCGTCCATCCCGTCGTTCCCGTCGTTCCCGTCGTTCACCTTTTCCTGCCGATTCTCTACGTCAGACCCCGCAGACTTGCAATTGTTCAGCCTGCTGAACATCATGGTGCTCACGCACTCCACCCGCAACCGACGAACGGAAGCCCGTGAACCCACCCACCTCTGCTCGACGAGTCAGTCGCTTGCGATGGATTCTGCCAGCCCTCTTGGTCATCGGATGGCTGGCCCTGGGTTCTGTCGGCGGACCGTTCGCCGGAAAACTCGGTGACGTACAGGCGAACGACAACACGTCGTTCCTGCCCGCGTCCGCCGAAGCCACCGAGGTCTCCCGCCTGGAAGCCGACTTCGTGGACTCCTCCGAGATCCCGGCCGTCGTGGTGGCCGAACGTACGAGCGGCATCACCGACGCCGACCTCGCGTTCGTGTCCGAGGCGGTGGGCAAGGTCGCCGGCTCGGACGGGATATCCGAGCGAACGTCTCCGCCGATCCGCTCGCAGGACGGCCAGGCGATCCAGATGATCGTGCCCGTCGACTCCTCCGGGGAGATCTCGGAAAGCATCGAGGCTCTGCGTGCGGAACTCGCGAACGGCCCGCCCGAGGGACTGTCGGTGTATGTGACCGGACCCGCAGGCATCGCGGGCGACCTCACCGAGGCATTCGGCGGGATCGACGGCCTGCTGCTACTGGTTGCCGGCGCGGTCGTCATCCTGATCCTCATCGTGGTGTACCGCAGTCCGATCCTCCCGTTCGTCGTGATCGTGTCCGCCGTATTCGCGCTGGGGCTCGCCAGCCTGCTGGTCTACGTGCTCGCGTCGAACGACGTGCTCACCCTCAACGGCCAGAGCCAGGGCATCCTCTTCATCCTCGTGTTCGGTGCGGCGACGGACTACGCCCTGCTCCTGGTGTCCCGCTATCGAGAAGAACTACGGCTGACCGCCGACAAGTACGACGCCATGCGGGCCGCGTGGCGCGCGACCCTCGAACCGGTCGCCGCCTCCGCCGGCACGGTCATCGCCGGTGTGCTGTGCCTCCTGCTGTCGGATCTGAACTCCAACCGCGGTCTCGGCCCCGTTGCCGCGATCGGCATCGCGGCATCGTTCCTGGCGTCGATGACGTTCCTCCCCGCGGCGCTGACCCTGCTCGGCCGCAGTGCTTTCTGGCCGAAGCGACCGGTCGTCGACCCGGCGTCGGCGCAACGTGACGACAGCAGCAATCATCGCTTCTGGGGCGCCCTGGCGAACCGGATCGGACGGCACCCCCGCCGCTTCTGGGTGGCCACGACGTTGCTACTCGTGCTCTTCGCGCTGTTCCTCCCCCAGTTCAAGGCCGACGGGGTCGCGCAGTCCGACACCTTCCTCGTAGCAGTGGAGTCGCAGGAGGGCCAAGAAGTCCTCACCGCCCACTTCGACGCCGGGGACGGTTCACCCGCGGTCATCATCGCCGACGCCGCATCGCTGCAGCAGGTGCAGAACACGGCGGCGAATGTCGACGGCGTCGCCGAGGTCGTCCCGGTCACCGATCCGAGCGGCGCCCCCAAGACCGTCGACGGACGAGTCGCTCTGCAGGCGACCCTGACCGATCCGGCCGATTCCCTGGCCGCCGAGGAGACCATCGAGCGTCTTCGCGACGCGGTGGGGAACGTCAACGGCGCCGACGCGCTCGTGGGTGGTCCGACGGCGGTCGACCTCGACACCAAGACGACGGCCATCCACGACCGGAACCTGATCATCCCGATCGTCAGCATCGTCGTGCTGCTCATCCTGTGCGCGCTGCTCCGGGCGATCGTCGCCCCGATTCTCCTGATGGCCACCGTCATCCTGAGTTTCGCGGCCACTCTGGGAATTTCGTCGATCGTGTTCAACCACATCCTCGGATTCCCCGGCGCCGACCCGGTCGTGCCGCTGTTCGCGTTCGTCTTCTTGGTCGCGCTGGGCATCGACTACAACATCTTCCTGATGACCCGCGTCCGCGAGGAAGCACTGCAGATCGGTACGCGCCGAGGTGTTCTCCGTGGGCTCACGGTCACCGGCGGAGTCATCACCTCGGCCGGCGTGGTCCTCGCGGCGACGTTCTCCGCCCTGGCGGTCATCCCGCTGATCTTCTTGGCGCAGATTGCGTTCATCGTCGCCTTCGGCGTCCTCCTCGACGCGTTGATCGTCCGGACCCTGCTCGTCCCGGCGCTCGTCTACGACATCGGCCGTCCCGTGTGGTGGCCCAGCGCGCTGACCAAGAAGGAGGATGTCCCGGAGGACGACGAGTTGGTGGAGGCAGGACCAAGGCAGAGCTAGGAAAGTCCGGACTCTTCATACCGAACAGCCGACGGTCCCGGCCCTCAGGAGCCGGGACCGTTCGACCGCTGGCAGGATCAGCACTCGACCTGGCCGATGACGGCGGTGCTCGCGATAGGATCGGTCCCGATGAGCCGGAAGTACAAGCAGTCCCGTGGCGCCAAGCGGACCGAGAAGGCGAAGAAGCGGGCTGCCCGCCGAAACAGCAACGTGATCCCGATCCGGGGTCGCGACACCTCGGAGATGGGCGTCCTGTTGCGCGAGTTCGAACGATGGCTGCCCAGCGAGGAATTCGAAGACGATCCGGACAAGCAGGCAGCCATCGTGGACGCCGTCAGAGCGCTGGACTTTGCCGTCGGCTACGCATTGCCAGACCATCGGCCCACCGAGTGGTCGCTCGATGAGGTCGATGCGGCAATCGACTTCGCCGAGTACATGGAAGAGGAAGAGGACGACGCCTTACCGGCAAGCATCGCGGTCTTCGCACTGCGCCTGTTCATCGATTTCCTCGTCACCACTTCCAGGTGGACAGGAGCCATCAGCGCCGATGTCGTGATGGGGGCTTGCCAGGGATACCTCCTCGACTCCATGGGCGGGCTGAAGGTCGAGGTCGACGACATCGACAGCTCCGCCGAGCGCGATGCACTGGAAGCGGTTCGGGTTTTGCAGCGGCTCGATGTGTTGATGGACTGGATCGGTTACAAACGGCCGGTGACGCCGAGTGGATGGCTCAAGCCGGCACTGCTTCCGGACCTTCTGCAGGCCCTTCAGATCGAGCAACCGTCAGCAGCACTCAAGGCAATGAAACATCATCGCGTTCTTGCCGAGATCTGGGAGCTCGCCCGGGATGCCCAGTTGATCGCAATTACTCCATCCCATGTCTACCCGGGCCCGGCGGCCGCGTCCTGGCGTGGACCACAGTCGCTGACGACGCGACGCAGCACGCTGGCTGCGGCCGTCGGCAGGGCGTTGACCTCTGATTCGAGTGCAAAGGAACAGTTTGTGGACGGTATCGTCGCGCGCGTCGTATACCACGGGCTGACGATCATGCCGTTTGCCGCCGATCGCTTCGCCGCCCTGCGCGATGACGGGCTGATCTCACCGGAGATTCCCAAGGCTCATTCTCGCGTCGAGCACATCATCGAGGACGGGTGGCTCGTCCTCAACGAGGACGGTGACTACGTCGTCCCCGAGGGGTTGCGACCCGCGGTGTGGGGCGGATTTCCGGAACGTCACAATCCGGAGAGCGGGGGCGAGGCGACCATGATCACGGTGCGCGTCGAACTCGCCGGCGTACGACCCAGAGTCTGGCGACGGATTCGAATTCTCGCGCTGGTTCCATTGAACGAACTCCATGAAGTGCTCCAAGCTGCTTTCGCCTGGGACGACGCGCATCTCTACGCCTTCACAACGCCGTGTTCTGGCCACGCGCACCGGTACCTGTCCGACGAAGCGATGGACACCGCACGGGTCGACCGATACACGGAGTCTGTCTTCGACTCGACCCTGGGCGAGCTGGTCGACGAACCCGGCGACGTGGTGACCTACGAGTACGACTTCGGCGACGGCTGGGAAGTGAGCATTGTCGTCGAGGCATTCGCGCCGATGAACGACGACGAACCGCCGGTGACGTTCATCGACGGTGGTGGAACCGCCCCGTTCGAAGACGTCGGCGGAGTGCCTGGATGGGCGGACTTCATCGAGGCGGTCAATGATCAGACGCACCCTCGCCATCTGGAGCTACGCGAGTGGGCGGGCATGTCACCTGGTTCTGCCTTCGACCCGACGTCTTTCGACATCGATGCGGCGAGGCGCCGCCTGGGGGTGTGATCCTCAGCGGCGTCAGGCCGACGCGGCGGACCGGGATGTTAGACGACGGACAGCAGCGCCGATGACCGTGATCGGGTGATTGAGCAGCGTGGCGATCCGGCCGGCGAGGGTGTTCGGATCCCGCGCGACCCCGAGCTGCATGAACATTTCCAGACGGTCGAAGTAGGCGCGCTCCGCAACCAGATCTGAGCCCGCGAAGGTGAACACCGCGACGATGGGCAGGTCGAGAGACCGACCCGTCGGGGCGAGCCCGCGGTATGGGCCCAGATGTGTTCCGCGAACTCGCGTCTCACAGATGACTCGATCGTCGTGATGGCACAGCGTCTCGGGGTCGACATCGAAATGCATGTCCGGCAATGCGGTGAACAGTTCGTGATACGAGGCCGACACCGCGTCGTGGCCATCGGCGATCTCACCGGGCAACTCGGTACGTGCCGCGCCGTCTTTGAACGTCGCCAGCGTGGCACCGACGTCGTGCCGATTCTCGGCCTCGAGATGGGCCAGAACGGTGGCCTCCCGCGTCGCGACGAGCGCTGCTGCATTCGGGTCGGTTGGGTTCATGAGGTCCCCGCAGTCATCGGCCCCGCTCCGAAGAGCGGGTATGCGCAATCACGGTACCGGGCGGACGCAACGTGTGCGACCGAGATACACCGAATGGACGACGAGCACGTCCGCCCGGACCGCCGACGGCTCAGCCGAGTCGCTCGTAGATCGTCGCGTTGGCCAATCCGCCTGCCTCACACATCGTTTGCAGGAGGTAACGACCGCCGCGCTGTTCCAGCGCGTTCAGTCCCGTGGTCGCGAGGCGGGCACCGCTGGCACCCAGCGGGTGGCCGAGCGCGATCGCACCGCCGTTGACGTTGACTCGATCCACGTCCACCCCGAACTCCCGCGACCACGCCAGTACCACCGGCGCGAACGCCTCGTTCACCTCGAACAGGTCGATGTCCTCGACTCGCAAACCACTGCGTAACAGTGCCTTCCGCGTCGCCGGGATGACGCCGGTGAGCATCAGGAGTGGGTCGTCACCGGCGACCGCGATGGTGTGCACACGAGCGCGCGGACGCAGACCGAGTTCGGCGGCTTTCTCCTCGCTCATCAGCAGCACCGCCGACGACCCGTCGCTGATCTGACTCGCACTCGCCGCGGTGATCCGCCAGTCGATCTCGGGGAACCGGTTCGCGATCGCCTCGTCGTAGTAGGCCGGTCGCAGCCGGGCGAGGTCGTCGAGGTTGCCCCCGAGCCGGATGCCCTCGTCCGACGTCAGCCCCGCGATGGGGGCGAGTTCGTCGTCGAAGAGTCCGTTCTTGGTGGCGGTGGCGGCGAGATCGTGTGACCGCAGCGAGAATTCGTCGGTCTCGCGTCGCGAGATGTCCCAGCGGGCGGCGATCAGTTCCGCCGAGATCCCCTGACCCACGAGGCCCTGCGGGTATCGTTCGCCGAACGCCCGTCCGTTGAGATCGGCGGTACCGGCAACGGCCGAGCCCATCGGGATACGGGACATCGATTCGACACCCGCGGCGAACGCGATGTCGTACGTGCCCGCGATGATGCCCTGCGCGGCGAACGCGATGGCCTGTTGCCCGCTTCCGCATTGGCGGTCGACGGAGACCCCCGGCACGGATTCGGGGTAGCCGGCGGCCAGGAGCGCGCGCCGCGCGATGTTGAAACTCTGCTCCCCCACCTGACTGACGACACCGGTGATCACGTCGTCGACGAGTTCGGGATCGACACCCGAACGGTCCACGACTGCTCGGAGGCTGTGCGCGAGGAGGTCGACGGGATGAACGTCATGGAGGGCGCCGGTGGGCTTGCCCTTGCCGATGGGTGTGCGAACAGCGTCGACGATGACCGCAGATCTCATGACTGATCCTCCGTCAGTGTGCGGATCGGAACGCAACCCGATCCGGATGATGGCTGACTTTTGTCTACCAAAGTCAGGTCTACGCTCTGGCTATGGTCTTGTCAAGTCAGGGTAGGCTGGGGGCATGATGCACCTGAAGGGCCCGCTGGCCGAACGCGACAGCTGGGAGGCGAGCGGCTGCTCGATCGCGAAGGCGATCGACCTGGTGGGCACCCGGTCGGCGATCCTCATCCTGCGGGAGGCCTTCTACGGCGCCACCAGGTTCGATCAGTTCAGCCGGCGGGTCGGGATCAGCGACGCGGTCGCGTCGGCCCGCCTGCGCGAACTCACCGAGGCCGGGATCTTCACCAAGGTCCCCTACCGCGACGCCGGGCAGCGCGAACGGTTCGAGTATCAGCTCACCGACATGGGCCGCGATCTGTTTCCTGTGGTGATGTCGTTGATGCAGTGGGGCAACGACCATCTGCAGCCCGACGGCCCGCCGCTCACCGTCACCGACCGAGCCCAGGCGCCCGTACGCGTGGGCGTCGTCGCCGAACCCACCGCGGTTCTCACACCCGAGGACGTCGAGGTGCGAATTGCCCGGCGCGGCCGTTGAGTCCGCGGCCGGCAGAGAGGTCGCGATGATCCTCCCCACAGTGTTCGACCCCCGCCTGGTCACCATCCGTCGTGGCGGGACGCTCACCGACGCCGATCACCACTTGCTGGCGCTCTGGGCGGCACGGTGTGCGGAGCACGTTCTGCCCTTGTTCGAGTCGGCACGGCCGGATGACGCTCGCCCCAGGGAGGCAATCGCGGCGGTCCGCGCGTGGACCCGGGGCGAACTGGCGATGATGGAGTCGCGCGCCGCCGGCGGACACGCCATGGGTGCCGCCCGCGATCTACGTGGCGCACCGCGGTTCGCCGCCTACGCCGCCGGGCAAGCGGCGGTGACCGCGCACGTCGCATCGCACGACCTCGGTGCCGCGGCGTACGCGATCAAGGCAGTCCGGTCCGCACACGGGGTCGACGCGGGTAGACACGAATGCGCTTGGCAGCGAGAACATCTCCCTGTTCGGGTACGCGAGTTGGTGCTCGACGACCAACATGCCCGCAATGACCTGTGCTGGCAGGTCTTCATCGACGATCGACAGCAGGTCGGCGATCGGTGATTCGCGTTCACCGGGGTGTTCCTGTTACTGTCGCAGTCACGCTCCTGCGGTGCTGTAACCCGCATGTCGAGCCAGAGGCCGGGGTGATTACAGAAACCCCCGGTCTTGTCCAAACTTCGACGGTCGTCCCGGTTTGCTGCCGCGACCACCGGGTACGCGTCTCGTCATGACCTTCCATCGTGGCGTCGTCCCCGGCATCCACTGGCTCGAGTACGCCTACACGAATCAGTACCTGATCGAGGACCAGGACCGGCTGATCCTCGTCGACTGTGGACTCCCCCGTTCGTACGAACCCCTCGTCAAGGCCATCCGGGAACTCGGCCGTGACACCGATGCCGTGACCGACCTGATCATCACGCATGGTCATTTCGATCACGTCGGCACCGCGCGCCGCCTGGCGCGCGAGTGGCGGATCCCGGTCCACGTCCATCGCGACGATGCGTGGCTGGCGTCCCATCCCTACCGCTACGCGCATCAGAACGCGACCAGATTCGGAGTGCCCCTTCGTCATCCGCGTTCGCTACGCCTGCTCGGACGCATGGCGGCGGCCGGTGCGTTCACGGTGCGCGGCGTCGATCACCTGGATGTGACGCCTTTCGGCGATGATGCCCTGCTCCCCGGTGGCGCGCAGGTGGTGCCGACTCCCGGTCACACCTACGGCCATGTGTCGCTGCACTTTCCATTGCGCGACGCGGTCATCGCCGGCGACGCGCTCGTCACCCTCGATCCGTACACCGCGGCGACCGGCCCGCGCATGATCGCCGGTTCCGCAACCGCCGACCTCGATCGCAATCGGGCGTCGCTCGACGCGCTGGCAGCGACGGACGCGAAGTCTCTGCTTCCCGGGCACGGGGTTCCGTGGCATCACGGGGTGGCCGTCGCGGTCGACCGGGCGCGTCAGACCAACGGCTGACACGTCGGACAGCCGGCCGCCGGATCGCGAGCCGGAACAGCGAGACGGGCCGGACAGCGAGACGGGCCGACGCTTCCGCATCGGCCCGTCCGGCCGTCGCCGATCGCCCGGCTACTGGGAGGCGGTGCGACGCAGCTTGGTGTTGACGAACTCGCCCATGCCCCAGCGCCCGAGTTCGCGACCGTAGCCGGACCGCTTCACCCCGCCGAACGGAAGGCCGGGCAGCGTGGTGCCGTGTTCGTTGACATACGCCATGCCGACTTCGAGTTGGTCGGCGACCTCCTCAGCCTTGCCGATGTTGCCGCTCCACACCGAGCCGCTCAATCCGAACTCGACATCGTTGGCGAGCGCCACGGCGTCCTCCGGGGAGGACACCTTGTAGACCATTGCGACGGGCCCGAATATCTCCTCGGAGTAGGCGTCCATGTCCGGGGTGATGTCCGTCAGCACAGTGGGTTCGAAGAAGGCTCCGTCGCGCTCCAGCGGCTTCCCACCCGTCCGCAGGGTGGCGCCCTGTTTCACCGCGGTCTCGACCTGTTCGGCCACGGTGTCGCGCGCCGACAGGGACGACAGCGGACCCATCTGAGTGGAATCGTCGGACGGATCACCGACCACCGTCGACTCGAACTGCTTGACCACACCGTCGACGAAGTCGTCGTACAACTCGTCGAGAACGATGAACCGTTTCGGCGAGTTGCACGCCTGGCCCGCGTTCGACAGCCGTGCGCCCGCCGCGATCTTCGTCGTGCGTTCCATGTCGGCGGAGTCGAGCAGGATGAACGGGTCCGAACCGCCGAGCTCGAGCACGGACTTCTTCAGGTTCTCCGCTGCAACCTTCGCCACGGCTGCACCCGCCTTCTCACTGCCGGTGAGCGATACACCTCGTATCGCGTTGTGCGCGAGCAGGTCTGCGATCTGATCACTGCTCGCGTACACATTGATGTACGCGTCGGCAGGGACACCCGCGTCGTGCAGGATCTCAGCCATCAGCGCCGACGACGCCGCGCAGATCGACGCATGCTTGAGAATGACGGTGTTGCCGGCCAACAGGTTCGGCGCGACGAAACGTGCGACCTGGTAGTAGGGGTAGTTCCACGGCATCACGCCCACCAGTGGTCCGATCGGCGCGACCTGCACGATCGACGCGTCCGCGCCCTGCGGGTCGAGGGCCTCGGTCTCGAGCAAATCCGGTCCGTGTTCGGCGTACCAGCGATAGATGTCCGCGGCCAGCTGCACCTCTCCCGCCGCCTCCTTGGCGGGTTTGCCCATCTCGGTCGTGATGACGGCCGCGAGCTCATCGGCTCGCCTCTCGTACTCGTCAGCGGTCCGGGAAAGGATTGTGGCCCGTTCGGATGCCTCGGTCGCTCGCCACTCCTGGTATGCCGCGAGTGACCGTTCGGCCACGCCGGCCACCTCGTCGTCCTTCAGTCCGGGAAATTCCCGATCGGTCGTACCGGTGGTCGGA
This sequence comes from Gordonia sp. SCSIO 19800, assembly GCF_018132775.1. Taxonomy (NCBI): domain Bacteria; kingdom Bacillati; phylum Actinomycetota; class Actinomycetes; order Mycobacteriales; family Gordoniaceae; genus Gordonia; species Gordonia sp. SCSIO 19800. The sequence goes on from NZ_JAGRQM010000011.1 coordinate 25,079, forward strand.
TTCGCGGTGACATATGTGCCCACCAGAGCACCTACCTTCCTCTGTCGTGTGAATCCCGACTGTCCACAGCCCGGGATCATTCGGGTACCCGGGTCCCTGTACGCAAAACCTCGGTCGTCGGCGCGCTTCGGTCACACGGCGGCCCCAGACCTGCTCTAATGGGTCCGCGGTCCGTGTCCGGACCCGTGATCGACCGACACGCGGCGAATGCCGGACGTCGACCTGGGGGTGGGTCGCCGGTCGTGACGGCAGTGTCCGAGGGGGAACGAAGAGTGTCACGCTGGCAGCGAGCCGCAGGGCTCGGTTGTGCATTTCTGATCGCGGTCGTCGCGAGCGTCTCGACGGGGCAGCCGGCGGAGGCGACGCCACCGAGGCTCGGCGACTCGGCGCGGATCCTTGCGGTGACCTCGGAGACGGCGACACGCACGACGATGACCGTGTATTCCGCCGCCATGAAGCGGCCCGTTCGGGTGAGCGTGCTCGCCCCCCGCGAGCGGACCGGCCCACGGCCGACCGTGTACCTCCTCGACGGGATCGACGGTGGGGTCTACACCAGCTACATGCAGAGCGGATGGACCTTCCAGACCGACATCGCGCGCTTCGTCGCCGACAAGAAGGTCAACGTGGTTCTGCCCATCGGCGGCACGGGCTCGTACTACACCGACTGGCGCCGAATCGATCCCGTCCTGGGTCGGAACATGTGGGAGACCTTCCTGACCGAGGAACTCCCTCCGCTGGTCGACGGACGCTTCCGGGGCAACGGACGGAACGTGATCGGCGGGCTGTCGATGGGGGCGCTGGGCGCGATGTCCATCGCGGTCCGCAACCCGGATCTCTACCGGGGTGTGGTCGCCTTCAGCGGGTGCCTCGATCAAGGGTCGCCGGAGTTCCGGCAGGCGACCGCCACATCGGTCACGACGAGAGGTGGGAACCCGGAGAACATGTGGGGCCCGCTCGATCACGACAACTGGGATGCCCACAATCCCGCCGGTCACGTGTCCGCGCTACGCGGTAAGCCCGTATATGTAGCGGTCGGCAACGGTCTGCCCGACCCGGCCCTCGGGCTGGCCGGGCTGGCCTCACCCGTCGGAGGCGTGCTCGAGGGCATCGTCGCCCGATGCACCGAGAGCTTCAAGCGTCGCGCAGACCGAGCCGGGGTCGACATCACCTACGACTTCCGTGCCGGTCTCCACTCGTGGGGTTACTGGAACCAGGATCTGCACCGAGCCTGGCCCACGATCGTCCGGGCACTGACGAGCGCGGGCTGACGCGAGCGTCGGCGTCAACGCGCGCTTTTCCTCTTCCGAATCAACGAGACATCCTCGAGTGCCCGTTTTCGCTCACGACGTTCCTTGAGCTCTTGCCGCCGCTTTTTCGAGCTCGAATTATTTTCCGCCATTTCTCCTCGAATCGGTCGTGGTCTACAGCGGGTCGCTCCCGCTCTCCTTCGTGACCATAGCCCAGAAATGGCAGAAGTCCAGCCCGTCCGATCTGGTGCCGACTTGCCGACTTCATACGTTGTCACACAGTACTTTTCATTTACTATGGGCCTGCGAAATGCGCCGGACTGGCTTTTATTTTTTTCTGGGCTAGAGTCCATGGCACCGGTCGCAGATGGCCGGTCGCAGCGAAAGGAAGAGTGGCCGTGAAAGCGGTTGTGATGGAGTGCCGAATACGCGTGTGGGGCTCCCCCGGTCGGGTCAGAGAATTCGTCGAGCAAGCGTCGACTCGCGCGCACGACGCCTTTTCCCACCCCGCCAGGTGTTCGGTTGTCGTCGAGGAGTCGGAGTCGTTGCTCCTCCGACGGCAATGGCACCGCGAGAACGACGTGGACGTGTTCGGGGTACCGGAGGGGCGGGATGTGTGCTGCGGTTTCGCGGACTCGTCCGGACGACTGACCGTCGCGAGACTCGAGAGCCTGTCACGCGACATCCTGGCCCACCTCGAACTGGATCCGTGGGTGTCCGACGACACCGAGTCGGTGCCTTGGATCCTGACGCTCACCACTGGTGCCGATCCGACGTCCAGGCATGAGATCGTGACCCGACATCCGTCGCTCCAGGTGCGACGACCTGTTCTGGCCCGCGCGTGATCCGCGCATAGCGGTGCCCGACCGGACTGCTCCGCAGGTGAGCGGGTCCGACCACCTCACTGCGGACACACCGCGGTCGTCGTCCGACGGACCGGTCTGCGGTCGAATTCCTGTCACTCGATAGGGTGCGGGTGGCGGCGTGCTCACCTGGGCACGTCGCCGTCCCACACCTACGGAGAAGGAAGTGGTCGCCATCGTGCTCGACGAGAAGATCAGCGATCTGTACGCGCAGGTTGTTGCGCGGAACCCTGGGGAGGCCGAGTTCCACCAGGCCGTCAGGGAGGTCTTCGACAGTCTGGGTCCGGTCTTGGCGAAACATCCCCACTACGCGGACGCCGGGATCATCAAGAGACTGACGGAGCCCGAGCGCCAGATCATCTTCCGAGTGCCGTGGGTCGACGACCAGGGACAGGTGCAGATCAACCGCGGGTTCCGGGTCGAGTTCAATTCCGCACTCGGTCCCTACAAGGGCGGCCTTCGATTCCACCCGAGCGTCTACCTGGGCGTGGTCAAGTTCCTCGGGTTCGAGCAGATCTTCAAGAACGCACTGACCGGGCTCCCGATCGGCGGCGGCAAAGGCGGCGCCGACTTCGATCCCAAGGGACGCTCCGACGCGGAGATCATGCGGTTCTGCCAGTCGTTCATGACCGAGCTCTACCGTCACATCGGCGAGTACACCGATGTGCCCGCGGGTGACACCGGCGTCGGCGGTCGGGAGATCGGTTATCTCTTCGGCCAGTACAAGCGCATCACCAACCGTTACGAGTCCGGCGTGCTCACCGGCAAGGGACTCGCCTGGGGTGGGTCGCAGGTCCGCACCGAGGCGACCGGGTACGGCGTGGTGTTCTTCGTCCGCGAGATGCTCGCCGCGGCCGGCGACGACCTCGACGGCAAGACCGTGGTGGTCTCGGGCTCGGGCAATGTGGCGATCTACGCCATCGAGAAGGTGCAACAACTCGGCGGTCGCGTGATCGCGTGCTCGGACTCCGGGGGCTACGTCGTCGATGATGCCGGTATCGACCTCGAACTGCTCAAGGAAATCAAAAACGTTCGGCGCGGCCGTATCTCGGATTACGCCGACGCCCGCCGCGGGTCCGCCCGTCACGTCGACACCGGATCGATGTGGAGTGTGCCCACCGACATCGCCATCCCCTGCGCGACGCAGAACGAACTGAACGGGGTCGACGCCACTCAACTGGCGAAGAACGGATGTCGCATCGTCGCCGAGGGCGCGAACATGCCCAGCACCCCCGAGGCGGTGCGCATCTTCGCCGACGCCGGCGTCGGCTTCGCCCCGGGCAAGGCCGCGAACGCGGGCGGCGTCGCCACGAGCGCACTCGAGATGCAGCAGAACGCTTCTCGGGATTCGTGGACGTTCGCGCACACCGAGGACCGATTGTCGGAGATCATGACGGCCATCCATGACCACTGCCTGCACACGGCAGACGAATACGGGGCGCCGGGCAACTACGCGACCGGTGCCAATATCGCGGCGTTCACTCGCGTGGCCGACGCGATGCTCGCACTCGGTCTCATCTGACCCGATTCGGACGCCGACTCGCTTCCTCTTGACCTTCAGGTTGGTCGAAGCCGGATGATCTGCGATATGCCCTCCGTTCCCGAAGTCAGCGAACTCGTCCCGATCGGCGCGTTCGCGCAACGCACCGGTTTGACCGCGTCCGCGCTGCGGTTCTACGACGACTCGGGGTTGCTCACCCCGGCCGCCGTCGACGCGTCGACCGGATATCGCCAGTACAGCGCGTCGCAGGAGCGGCACGCGATCGCACTCCGGCGACTCCGCGAGATCGGGATGTCGCTCGCCGACATCCGCACGGTCCTCGCCGCCGAGCCGGGTACCGCCGGCGGACTGATCGACGAACACGTGCGGACCGTCGCTGCCGATGCCGATCGGGTTCGGCGCGAGGCCAGGACGATCAAGATGTCGATCGCCGCGGAGTCGAGAACGCTGTGTGCGGCCGACCTCCGTGATGGTCTGTCCGACCTGGCACGGGGCGGCGTCGTCGTCATCGACGCCGTGGCCGGCGCAGTTCGATTCCGGCTCGACGGTCGGGACGATCTATGGTGCCGCCTACTCGACGGGCCGTTTCCCGCGCACCAGGTGATGATCGAAGCCCTGCCCACGGTGACCATGCGTGCGAGTGTCGCGAAAACCGCTGTGTTGCAATCGTTGGAGCGCTGTGCAACCGACCGGGTGCACCTGGACTTCACGTCGGCGGCGCTCACACTGAGCGACGCCTCGTCGGCACAACTCGCCGTCGTGCCAGCCGAGACCTGCGGCCCCCCGATCGCACTGTGGTTCGAGGTCTCGACGCTCTACCCCGCGGTCCATGTGTCGATCGGGGCCGAGATGATGATCGACGTCCGCAATCGGGACCTCCCGATGACGATTCGGTCCGCAGACGGCGGCGACCTCACCACGGTCGTCATGCCGGTTTCCCACAGCCGCCACAATGACTGAGCAGCAGAGGATCCCCGGGAGTGTCGGGATCCGACGCCTGAGCGACGGGGCAACGAGCTGCCGCTCAGGTCACGACGATCGACGCCGTACCATCTCGGCGATCCAGACCGGCGCATACGGCGAAGTACAGCCCGGGGAGGTCGGGTAATCCTCCAGCACTCGCAACCGCTGACCGATGTCGATTGCACGGGAACGGAAGTCGGGATTCTCGATGCCGATGGTCGCCAGGCATGTGTTCATCGCCCACTGCAGGCGTGGCGGTGCGTTCCCCATGTCGGACTCGATGGTGTCGAGCAACCCGGCCGTGTCGAGGTCACCGGGCTTCTTGACCACTCGATCAGCGGTCAGGGCCCATCCCGCCGCGGCGACACCGGGCTCGGCGTCGGCCATCCACGACCTCCGCAACTCCTCGGCATGCGGACTCTTCTTGACGACGTAGTTGACGAGCCAATCGTGGACCTTCGGCCGGTCGACCTCGCGGATCATCGTGTCGAGCTGCGCGGGGTCGAACGCCCGCGGGCGACAGATCAACAGTGCGAGCAGACGCGGCGCGGTGTCGCCCGTCGCCCACAGCTCTGCGGAAAGTTCGGGCTGCGTTCGCAGTCGTTTCGCGATCGCCCTGAGCTTCGTGAGATTGACCCCGTGGTCGTCGCCGTGTTTCTCGTTGACCGCTCGGATCCGCGGGTCGTCGAGACTGCGGAGCTCGCCGAGGACGTCGGCGAGAGTCTGTTGGATGTCGGACATTCCGGTCATGATCCCCTCTGGAAGTGCGCACACAGCCTACGACGCTCGATGTCGCCGCGGGTTGTGTGCTCATCAATCCGGAGGGCCCGCCAGTATCCGCACGTCGGCGACGTCGTACTCGGCAACGAACGCCGACCGGATCGCCCGTGACTGGTCCTCGCCGACCCCGTCGCCACGGAAAGCCTCGACCGCCGACTGCGAGTCCCAGCGCTCGAAGATGTTGATCCGGCCGGGGTCCATCGAGTCCGCGGAGATTGCGAAATCGAGACACCCCGGTGCCCGACGGGCGGCACCGACCACCTCGTCGCAGCCGGCGATGTACGCCGCGCGCTGGTCCGGGTCCACTCGCAGACTGCCGGCAACGATCACCATTGGTTGCTCCTCCATCGATACTCCGGTGCACCGGTGTCCCGGCGCGAGACGTCACCGCTATGGTGAGGGCGACAGGAGTGCAGACCGGCACGACCCGGCGAACTCATCGCTCACGATCGACGTGGCCGCGCGACGCTGCGCCACGGCCTACTCTGATCGAATGGCTTTGGTTCTGGGTCCGATCCTCCGGCACGTCGACGAAACCTCCGCGCTGATCTGGGTGCAGACCGACGAACCCGGCGAGGTCGAAGTCCTCGGCTGTGCGACCCGGACGTTCGAGGTGTCCGGTCACCACTACGCGCTGGTCGAGGTCAGCGGCCTGGTGCCCGACACGGTCTCCGAGTATCAGGTCCGCGTCAACGGCGCCCTCGAGTGGCCCCTCCCGGACACCGAGTTCCCGCCCAGCGTGATCCGGACCCGGGGACCGGACACCGCGGACCGGCACCGGTTCGTCTTCGGGTCCTGCCGGTATCCGCGGGCCGAGGACCCCAAGCTCGACGAGAAGCTCGGACTCGACGCATTGGACTGCTACGCGGTCCGAATGCGCCACCTCCCGGTGGAGGAGTGGCCGGACACCCTCATTCTGCTCGGCGACCAGGTGTACGCGGACGAGCTGACCCCGCAGGTGAAGGAGTCGCTGGAGTCGAGCCGGGCCTCGACCGCCGGACCGTCCGACGAGGTCGTCGACTTCGAGGAGTACGAGGGACTGTATCGGCACACCTGGGGAGACCCCGAGATCCGATGGATCCTCTCTACGGTGCCGACGGCCATGATCTTCGACGATCACGACATCCGTGATGACTGGAACACCTCGGACACCTGGCGTCGGCAGATGAGTGAGAAGCCGTGGTGGCAGGACCGGATCCGCGCCGGCCTCGCGTCGTACTGGGTGTATCAGCACCTCGGCAACCTCTCCCCCGCCGAACTCGCCGAGTCCGAGGACTACCGCCGCGTCCGCGAGATCGACGGTGACTGCTGGCCCCACCTGATCGAGGTCGCGGATCGTGCCGACCGGGAAACCGACGGAACCAAGGGTGTCCGGTTCAGTTTCCGGTGGAACCTGGGCAACACCAGGCTGGTCATGATCGACTCCCGCAACGGTCGCATCCTGTCCGACGGAACGCGAAAGATGCTGAGCAACAACGAATTCGATTGGGTTGAGAGCCAGGTCGACGACGACATCGAGCGACTCGACCACCTGGTCCTGGGTTCATCACTGCCGTGGTTGCTCCCGCCGGTCATCGGTGATGCGGAGACTGTGAACGAGATCGGCGCCCGGCGGCCGGGCCGTCGTGGACAGCTGGCCGAGAAGATCCGGCAGGGGGCCGACCTCGAGCACTGGCCGGCCTTCTTCGATTCCTTCGTCCGGCTCAGCGAGATGATCCGACAGGTTGCGGCGCGCGACCCCGGGCCCGCGACGGTCAGCGTGCTGTCCGGCGACGTCCACCACAGCTATGCCGCGCGTGCGACTTTCCCGGACACAACGAGCGCCGACGTCCACCAGCTCGTGTGTTCGCCGGTGCACAACGCGATCCCGCCGTACATCAAGGCGGTTTTCCGGCTGGGGTGGTCGAATCGGCTCGCCGCGGTCGTCCGGCGCTGGGCGCGTCGTGGCGGCTCGCCCGAACTGCCCGTCGCCTGGCGAAACACCCTGGGCCCGCTGTTCGGCAACACCATCGCGACGCTCTCGGTTCAGGGACGCTTCGCCGAGGTCACTTTCGAGCAGCCCGACCTGGACGGGACCCTGGGTAGAGCCGGAAATATTTGTCTGACATCGGAATTCGTGGCAACAGAGCGCACATAGCGCGCATTGTTGCTACGAAATCCCTAGTCCAGACAGAACTCGTTGCCCTCGGGGTCGCGCATCACGATGTGCCCCTCGCCGAGCGGAGGTGCGGGGTCGTGTCGTTCGCCCCGGGTCGCACCGAGTCCGACGAGCCGGTCGGCTTCGGCCTCGAGGGCGCGCATCCGGTCGTCGCCACTCAGACCAGGGGCAGCACGGACGTCGAGGTGCACCCGGTTCTTCGCCGTCTTGCCCTCGGGTACGCGTTGGAAGAACAACCGTGGCCTGCGCTCCTCCGGGTCGATCACGGCCGAGGCGTCGTTCCGACGCTCCGGAGGCACCCCGAACGCGTCGAGCGCCGCCTCCCAGCTGTCGAATCCGGTAGGCGGGTCCTGGAGCCGGTAACCGAGCACCTCGGCCCAGAATGCGGACAGCGCAGCCGGGTCACCACAGTCGAAGGTCAGTTGAAAGTCGGTTGTCATGCGTCCACTGTGCGACACGACGAGGACAACCCGGGTCCTCGATCGTGAAAATCAGCGCAGACGTTCGCCGTACACCCGGTCCACGGACATGACCATCAGGACGCGGCGATCGGCGACCATGACCCTGCGGTATTCGTCCCAGTCCGGGTGCTCGCCTGCCGCCTTGCGGTAGTAGTCGACGAGCGCCTCGACCTCGGGCCCGTCCGGTTCGGTGCCCGGGCCGATCAACGTCACAGTGCCCTCGGCGGTCGCCCACGTGTAGCGATCGGGCCCGGTGATCTCCAACGCGGCGCGCGGATCGCGTCGGAGGTTGGCGGTCTTGGCCCGACCCTCGGCCATCGAGACGTAGATGGTCCCGGCGTCGCGGTCGTAGAAAGGGGTCACCGGGGACAGCTGTGGTAGTCCCGAGGACTTGATCGTGGCGAGGACGCCGACTCCGCCTTCGGCGAGAAGATCACGAGGGTCATACGCGGGTTGGTTCATGCCTGCGGCAACCCGGCGTACGTACAGGCTATTCCGGACGGGCCGCACACCCCGGGGCGTGGCTCCGCGATCCATTGCGACATTCTTCAGATCTTGTGTCTTTACACGTACGATCGTCGACATGCATGTGCGCGAGATCCTGACCACCACGCCGACGACGACCGCCGAGGCCCTCGACCTGTTCGACTCCGCCCCCGCGGTCGAACCGGACTTCATGATCGGCACCTGGCGTGGCGCCGAGCTGCCCACCGACCACCCGTTGGACGGCTTCCTCGCGGCCAGCGGCTGGTGGGGCAAGCAATTCGTCGACGCCGAGACCGTCCACCCCCTGCTCTTCCCGACCCGCGACGGTTCGGCGCTGTGGGCCATGAATCCGGCGATCGCTTTCGGCGGACTGGGGATCGCCGAGAAGGCGCCCGGAGTCAAGTCGTTGTCGTTGGGGACGCCGATCGCCGCGACCCGCCTTCTCAGTCAGACCCGACGAGCACGTGCCCGGCTGCGCACCACCCGGTACCGCGGCACGGACACCGCGACCATGTCCTACGATCAGCTGCCGATCAACGACGTCTTCCACCGTCTCTCCGATGATGCCGTCCTGGGCGCGATGGACCTGAAGGGGTCGCCGAAGCCGTACTTCTTCGTGCTCCGCCGCGACGACTCACTCCGCCTCGTCGGCCACTGATCCTCGTCGGTCACTGGTCCTCGTCGGTCACTGATCCTCGTCGGCCACCGATCCTCGGCGACGCGAGGACGGCGCCGACGAACCATGAGCCGGCGAGCCGGCGGAGGCGTTCAATGGGTAGATGGACACCTCACCCACCGCCCACCTCCGCCGGGGTGCCGTCGCGGTCGCCGCGGTCGCCCTCGCGGGCGCCGTGACACTGGCCGCACCCGGGACCGCCCAGGCTGCACCGCCGATGCCGTCCGGGTATTACCGCGGCGACGTCACCAGCGCCCCGATCGCCGACACGGTGTGGTTCGGCAAGAACTTCACGGGTTCGCGGGTCGTCAACAACACCGCGATCGGGTGGGCCTTCCCCGGCGCGGTGTACCCCGGGCGTTCCGTGCAGGACGGTGCACCGGTCATCGTCGTCGACTACTCGGGAACCGCCGTGGGATTCGTGCGTGACGAGCTCCGAGCCGACGGCCGGGGCGGCTATTGGGGCCGCGCGCTGAACGGCACCACCGAGCTGCTGCGTTTTCACTTGACACGCTGACCGTGGGCGACGGGCAACCATGGTGGAGACTTCGGGTTCGACCCCTTCGTCGGCTCACAGCTCGGCGAGCGCCGAGCGGATCTCATTGGTGGCCGCGACGGCTTCACGGAGCGCGATCCGCGCCTCGGCCCGGCCCTGTTCCGCAGTCGAGAGTCGTTGCCGCGCGAACCGCAGCGATTCTTCGCAACGAGCCAGCTCGGCCCGCAACTCCTGAGCCCGCCGGACGATCTCGTCGACCTCCGACGAAGCCCCGTCCACAGTTCGGGAGGCGGCGTCGAGGTCGGATCGGGCCGTTCGCTCCCCTGTCTCGGCCTCGGCCAGTCGGGCTTCGAGGTCTTGTCGACGACGCTCCGCTTCGTCAGACGCTGTGTGGTCCGAGTCGTCGGCGTCATCCCTGTCGGCACCCTCTTCGTCGGCACCGTCTGCGTCCGCGCCGCTTGCCTCGGACTCGTCCGCGACTGGTTCCTGCAACGGCTCCGGGACGACGAACACGCCGGCGGGCCCGAAGCCGCTGTATTCGGCGGATGCGGTGAGGTTTCCCCGCAACACCTGCTCGAGCACTTCCGGGTCGGCCACCGCGGCTCGCAATGTCTGCGTGACCTCGCGAATGGTACTGTCTCCCAGCGTCACTCGCAGATCTGCGGCCGTGGCGGCGACCGCGGTCACCGACTCGTTGATCAGATCCTGACGGCGTCGCGACAACGTCTTCATCTTGTCTACAGCCGAGCGGCGCTGGGCCGCAGTCAAATCCGACGCCAACCCAGCGATGAGGGCGCTGTCGTCGGGGTGCGCGCGAACCCACTGATTGACGGCCCACGCAGCTTGCGTGGGCCGCCGCAACTTCGCGATCCGCCCCGCCAGGTCACGGTCGCCGTCCGCTTTGATCTCTCGAGCGAGTTCGTTCCGGCGTGTCACGAACGCCGCCGGCGCCAGACCGTACAGCTCGTCGACGATCTCGTCGTACGGGGTCATAGGGCTGCCCGAGCGGTGGTCGGCGTCGCTGTCCGCATGAGCAGATACTACGACGGCGCCCGTGACGGCCACCTCACTTCGCCTTCTTAACTTGAATCATTCCAGATAAGACTGCACGATGGTCACCATGCTCACCGACGAGGACTGCGCCCGGCACCTGCGCGCCGCCGGACTGCGGGTGACCCGCCCGCGCGTCGCGGTCATGCAAGCCGTCCGAGCACATCCTCATGCGGACACCGACGAGGTCCTCCGAACCGCTCGCGAACGGTTGCCGGAGGTCTCGCAGCAAACGGTGTACGACGTTCTGGGCGTACTGACTTCGGCCGGTCTGGTGCGACGCATCCAGCCGTCCGGCCACGTGTCTCGATATGAGTCACGCGTCGGGGACAACCATCACCACGTGATATGCCGTACATGCGGATCCATCGGGGACGTCGACTGCGCAGTCGGCGAGGCCCCGTGCCTGACCCCGTCCGACGACCGGGGTTTCGTCATCGACGAAGCCGAGGTCATCTATTGGGGTCATTGCCCCGACTGCATCCCCGAACCCAACCGACCCGCTCCGGGCGCCGGCCCCGACCGATAGACCCCCGACCACGACGCCTCCCTCCCCTGCGATCACCGACCCGGCGATCGCAGTTCTCACCGTGCCCGAAAGGAAACCCCGCATGGCGCAGCAAGACCACGAGCCCGTCCGCGACGCGAAGGAACATCCCCCCATTGCCGAGGCGAACACCGAGCCCGCCGCGGGCGGTTGCCCGGTCGCGCACGGTCGGCTCACGCCGCCCACCCAGGGCGGCGGCAACCGCGACTGGTGGCCGAACCAGCTGAATCTCAAGGTGCTTCAGCACAATCCGGACGTCGCGAATCCGATGGACGCCGACTTCGACTACGACTCGGCCCTCGCGGATCTCGACGTCGAGGCGTTACGCGCCGACCTGACCGCCCTGATGACCGATTCGCAGGACTGGTGGCCCGCCGACTTCGGCCATTACGGAGGCCTGTTCGTCCGCATGTCCTGGCATGCCGCGGGTACCTACCGGGTGCAGGACGGACGCGGTGGTGCCGGAGCCGGGATGCAGCGATTCGCCCCGCTCAACAGCTGGCCGGACAACGCCAACCTGGACAAGGCGCGCCGCCTACTGTGGCCGATCAAGAAGAAGTACGGCACGGCATTGTCCTGGGCCGACCTCCTGGTCTTCGCCGGGAACGTCGCCCTGGAGTCGATGGGGTTCACCACCGCCGGCTTCGCCTTCGGGCGCGTGGACGAGTGGGAGCCCGACGAGGTGTACTGGGGCCCCGAACTCGAGTGGCTGGCCGATCAGCGGTACTCGGGCGACCGCGAACTCGAGACACCGCTTGCGGCAGTGCAAATGGGGCTCATCTATGTGAATCCGGAAGGACCGAACGGCAATCCGGACATCCTCGCGTCCGCGGTCGACATCCGCGAGACGTTCGCGCGGATGGCGATGAACGACGTCGAGACCGCGGCTCTGATCGTCGGGGGCCACACCTTCGGCAAGACCCACGGCGCCGGTGACGCCGGCCTGGTGGGTCCCGAACCCGAGGCCGCCGCCGTCGAGGACGCCGGTCTCGGCTGGACCAGCTCGCACGGCTCCGGCAAGGGCGCGGACACGATCACCAGCGGCCTCGAGGTGATCTGGAATCCGACCCCGACCCGCTGGGACAACGCTTTCCTCGAGACTCTCTACGGCTACGAGTGGGAGCTCTACAAGAGTCCGGCCGGAGCCAACCAGTGGCGTCCGAAGGACGGCGCCGGGACCGGTACCGTCCCCACGGCATTCGGCGACGAGAAGACCCACCCGTCGATGCTGACCACCGACCTCGCGATGCGCTACGACCCCGGTTTCGAGAAGATCACCCGGCGGTGGCTCGATCACCCCGAGGAACTGGCGCACGAGTTCGCCAAGGCCTGGTTCAAGCTCCTGCACCGCGACATGGGACCCGCCGTCCGGTATCGGGGTCCGCTTGTTCCGACCGAGACGTACCTGTGGCAGGACAATGTCCCGGCGCACGAGGGCCCACTTGTCACCGATGCCGACGTGGCAGCCTTGAAGGCGACGCTCCTCGACTCGGGACTGACTGTGGCGCAACTCGTGAAGACCGCGTGGGCGGCGGCGTCGAGCTTCCGTGGCAGCGACAAGCGCGGCGGCGCCAACGGCGGCCGGATCCGCCTGCAGCCGCAGGCATCCTGGGAGGTCAACGAGCCCGACGAGTTGGCCACCGTGATCCGCACCCTCGAAGGCATCCAGGGTGCGTTCACCGGCGAGGCCGGCGCGAAGGTCTCCTTCGCCGACCTCGTGGTCCTCGGCGGCACGGCAGCAGTCGAGAAGGCGGCGCGGGATGCCGGAGTCGAGATCACGGTACCGTTCACCCCTGGACGTACCGACGCCACCCAGGACGAGACGGACGCCGATTCGATGGCACATCTCGAGCCCACCGCCGACGGGTTCCGCAACTACGTCGGCAAGACCAGTGGCCTTCCGGCCGAGTTCACCCTCGTCGACAAGGCATCGCTGCTGACCCTCAGCGCCCCCGAGATGACGGTGCTGGTGGGTGGCCTCCGGGTGCTGGGCAACAACTTCGGCGGCTCGGCGGCCGGCGTCCTGACCGACCGTCCCGGCGTCCTCACGAACGACTTCTTCGTGAATCTGCTGGACATGTCGACAGCCTGGTCGGCGTCGGAAGACGAGAACCTGTACGTCGGGCGCGATCGCGCCACCGGCGAGCAGACCTGCACCGGCACTCGCGCCGATCTGGCGTTCACGTCGAACTCACAGTTGCGCGCCCTGGCCGAGGTCTACGCAGCCGACGACGCAGCGGAGAAGTTCGTGAACGACTTCGTCGCGGCCTGGGACAAGGTGATGAACCTGGACCGGTTCGAACTCTGAGCAAATCGGTTCATCGTCGAACCGATCAGATGCGGCGGCGGCACCCTTCGTGGGGTGCCGCCGCCGTGGCGTTTCGCATCACCCGGCGCACAGGGACTTCCGGAACTATGCTGGCGCTTTCCCTCCGTGGCGGGTGACCGCCTCGAGACGAAGGTGAGGACGACGACGATGTCCGGCGAACACAGGTCCCTGGGCCATATCCGACTGACCTCACACAGCGGCGGGGTCGACGCTCCGCCCATCCACTGGGGGGCGGCCACCGCGGCGGAACGCGGTCCCGTCATCGGGACGACGGGCACACGTGCGCATCGCAATGTCATCGGTACCCACAGCGGCTCCTACAGCGTCTATCGCGCACTGGCCGTCGCCGCCGGCGCCCTTGCACGAGAGCACCGAGCCGATCTCACCAACACCTCGCCCACCGACCACATCGGACCGTATCCACAGTGGGGCGATCCGCGCGCGATCGTCTCGCTGGATCCTTGGGGTGCGACAGTCGCCGAGAGTTTCCCCGACGAGATCGCTCGCGGTTACGACATCCGGCCGACCATCGCGGTGACCAAGGCGCACGTCATCCTTCCCGAGATCGCCGAGGCGATCGAGAAGGGCCGTCTGGTCCCCGACGGTGAGGTTCTGCTGCCGAGTGGCGCGGCTCTGGTCACCAAGGCGGCCGTGGAACCGGTGTGGCATCTTCCCGGCGTCGCCGAGCGGTTCGGCTGCTCCGAGGCCGAGCTGCGCCGGGTGTTGTTCGAGGAGACCGGCGGCATGTATCCCGAACTCGTCACGCGGTCGGATCTCGAGGTGTTCCTCCCGCCGATCGGCGGGCAGACGGTCTACATCTTCGGCAACGCCCGCGACCTCGCCGACCCCTCGGTGGAACTCACCGCACGGGTGCACGACGAGTGCAACGGCTCCGACGTGTTCGGCTCCGACATCTGTACGTGCCGCCCATATCTGACGCATGCAATCGAGGAGTGCATCCGCGGCACCCAGCGCGGCGGCGTCGGCTTGGTCGCCTACTCCCGCAAAGAGGGACGCGCCCTCGGCGAGGTCACCAAGTTCCTGGTGTACAACGCCCGTAAACGCCAACTCGGCGGTGACACCGCGGACCAGTACTTCGCCCGCACCGAATGCGTTGCGGGCGTACAGGACATGCGGTTCCAGGAGCTCATGCCCGACGTCCTGCACTGGTTCGGGATCACCAGGATCCATCACCTGGTGTCGATGTCGAACATGAAGTACGACGCCATCACCGGCTCGGGTATCGAGGTCGGCGAACGGGTCAATATCCCCGACGAACTGATCCCCGCCGACGCCCGCGTCGAGATCGACGCGAAAATGGCTGCCGGTTACTTCACGCCCGGACCCGTGCCCGATGCCGAACAGCTGCGTCAGGTCAAGGGCCGGGGGTTGTGATGACCGGAGCACCAGAGGTGGAACTCTCCGCCTCACAGGCCGCCCGGCTGCTGCGCTCCACCGCCACCGTCCGGAGCCGGTCGCGACAACTCCTCGAACGGGCGCGGGCCGGCGAATCGTCGTGGTTCATCGTCCACGACGATGCGCGGGACGCGGCAGCTGACATCGTCGTGGAAACGACTCGGTTGCGATATCCCGACGGAGACATCCCTTTTCACAGCAGGTGGCGACATTTCGAGGCAGGCGGTATCGACCGCCTCGGCGCTCTCGACGCCGCCTTGCCCCCGGCCGGCTCGGCGGAGCGAACCCGCGCGCTCATCGACGTCGTGCTGGTCAGCGTCCTCCTCGATGCCGGCGCGGGACCCGAGTGGTCGTTTCGGGAACGGTCGAGCGACCTGGTTCTCACCCGGTCCGAGGGGCTCGGCGTCGCGAGCTGGGTGGCGTTCTGCGAGGGGGTGTTCTCGAGCGACCCGGCCGATCCCCTGCGGGTCGACGCCACCGGTCTGGGCCGCGTCACGGCGGACACTCTCGGCGCGGCCTTCCAGGTGGGTCCCGACAACCCGCTCACAGGCCTGCCCGGGCGGGTCGATCTCCTGCGCCGCCTGGGCGAGGTGTTGTCGAACCGCCCCGAGATCTTCGGACCAGACGCCCGGCCGGGCGGCCTGTTCGATCACCTCACCCGCGGTGGTCGTGCGGAGGTGCCCGCGGTCGACATCCTGAGAGGGGTCCTTGAGTATCTTGGCCCTATCTGGCCGTCGGACAACACGATCGACACCCACCCACTGGGCGACTGCTGGCATCACGACGCCGTCGTCGGCACGGGCCTCACGGCCGGCTGGGTGCCGTTCCACAAACTGTCCCAGTGGCTGACCTATTCGCTTCTCGAACCGTTTCGCTGGGCCGGTGTCCAGGTGACCGGACTCGACGAGCTGACCGGCCTCCCCGAATACCGCAACGGTGGCCTTCTCCTCGACTCGGGTGTGCTCGCGCTGCGTGACGAGACCTGGGCGGACCGGGAGTGGGAGGTCGGCGACGAGCTCGTCGTCGAATGGCGGGCGCTCACCGTCGCCCTTCTCGACGAGATCGCCGACCTCGTACGCGATCGCCTCGACGCCGATGCGGCCTCGATGCCCTTGGCCTGCGTGCTCGAGGGTGGCACGTGGGCGGCCGGCCGCGTGCTCGCGAGCCGACTTCGCGATGGGTTGCCGCCGTTGACGATACGCAGTACCGGCACCGTTTTCTGAGCCGACCACCGACCGAGAGGAACTCATGGGCAGCGTCGCCGTCATCGACCATCCGCTGGTCCAACACAAACTGACCCTGATGCGTCGCAAGGAGACGTCGACCAACGACTTCCGCCGTCTGCTCGACGAGATCTCGATCCTGATGGCGTACGACGTCCTGCGTGACATCCCGATGCACGAGATCGCCATCGACACGCCGCTCGAGACCACCACCGCCCGGGTCATCGACGGCAAGAAGCTGGTGTTCGCCGCTGTCCTGCGGGCCGGCGCCGGTATCGCCGACGGCATGCTGACCGTGGTTCCCGGCGCGCGCGTCGGACACATCGGCCTCTACCGCGACCCGAAGACCATGGTCGTCGTCGAGTACTACTTCAAGATGCCGTCGGAGCTGTCCGAGCGTGATGTCGTGATCGTAGATCCGCTTCTGGCGACCGGGCATTCGGCGGTCGCCGCGATCGACCGGATCAAGGAGTACGGTCCGAAGTCCATCAAGTTCGTCTGCCTGCTCGCCTGCCCGGAGGGCATCGAGGTCCTGCATCGCTCACACCCCGACGTGCCGATTTTCACCGCGGCGGTCGACCGCGAACTCGACGACAACGGCTTCATCCGCCCCGGACTCGGTGACGCCGGCGATCGCATCTTCGGGACCGCGTGATCTCGAGGAGCAGGAAGGAACCCTGCTCCCTGAGGTGCGAGCGAAGCGAGCCACGAAGGGTGTAGCAACACGTCTCACCAGGCCCTTCGAGGCTCGTCGCTTGCGCTCCTCACACCTCAGGGAGCAGGGGTTATGGGCTTCTTTCGGATTAGGGAGCATGGTTCGTGGTGCTGCTGCGCGCATACCAGCGGTGTTCGGTCTACGACACCTGCCAGGCCACCGCGGCACCGATCGCCCCGGTGGCGTTCAGTGCCCAGTGCAAGGCGATCGGTGCGAGGAGGCTCGTGGTGCGTTGCCGCAACCACCCGAGCACGAAACCCGCGGCCCCGGTTGCCACGACCGCACCTGCGATGCCGGCGATCTGTGCAACCGTCCCGGCACCCAGCACGCCGCTCAGGCCTTCGTTGCCCGCGGTGAGACCGGTCGAGGACAGGATGTGCCACAGACCGAAGGCGATCGCACCGACGACCAGCGTCGTCAACGGGGCGAACAACCGGCCCAGAACCCCTTGCAGCACACCGCGGAACAAGACCTCCTCCGGGAGAACGGTCTGCAGCGGAATGATCACGAACGCCGCCAGGAGGGCCTCGGAGGTATCGTCATAGCGGTCGGACAGGAAGAACTCACGCGTCGCCGGGATCGCGACCGCTGTCGAGACCACAGCCGCGACCACGAGGACCGCGGCCACGGCGACCGGGATGCCGGCGCGCAGTTCCGCACGGCTCAGGCCGAGGTCCCGCCAGCCGAGGCCGGCGAGGCGGGCGATGCCCACGGCCACGACGGCGGCAACCGGGACGATCGCCACCGACAGCGGGCCGTCCGCGAGATGCGCACCGATGTTCACCGCGACGAGGAACACGATCACCACGACCAGCAGCGCGACGTCGGTGCGCCGGGACGGGGTGATCACCCGGTCGAGTCTGCCGTACCGCGCCATGGCGGTGTCGGTGAACGCGGCCGCGGTGTCGCAGAATGATTCGGTGCCAAGACCCGCGACCGTCGTCGACCGCCTCGAACGTCACCAGGTCGCCCTCTACCTCGGCGCGATAGTCGCCGGACTGTGTGCGGGAATGGCCGCACCCGGTCCCGCCGAGGGCCTCGAGTCCGCGATCACGCCGCTGCTCGCCGCGCTGCTCTATGTCACCTTTCTGCAGATCCGCCGGTCCGATCTCCTGGAATCGCTGCGTGACCGACGGTTCCTTGTCGCGGTGCTGTTCCTGAACTTCGTCGTGGCGCCTCTTGTGGTGGCCGTGTTGTCCTCAGCGCTGCCCGCCGACGACGCGATCCGTCTCGGCGCGCTACTGGTGCTGCTGTGTCCGTGCGTCGACTACGTCGTCGTGTTCGCCGGGCTCGGCGGCGGGGACGCCCGACGACTCCTTGCCGCGACGCCGCTGCTGCTCCTCGCCCAGATGCTGCTGACACCGCTGTATCTGGTGCTGCTGCTCGGTGACGGACGGTCGGTGATCGAGCCGGAGCCGTTCCTCTGGGCGTTCGCTGTCCTCATCCTCTGCCCGCTGGCACTGGCGTGGCTCACCCAGGCGTGGGCGGAACGATCCGAGGCGGGTCGTCGAGCCTCGGTCGGCGCCACGATGACGATGGTCCCGCTCATGGTGGCCGTACTCTTCGTCGCCGTGAGTTCCCAGGTACCTCTGGTCGGTTCGCGTTTTGCCGACATCGCCGGGGTGATCCCGGTCTACGCCGCGTTCCTCGCGATCATGGTGGCGGCCGGTGTCGCGGTGGCACACATGTTCCGCCTGGCCCCGGAGCCGTCGACGGCGGTCGTCTTCTCCGGAGCCACCCGCAACTCGCTCGTCGTCCTGCCACTCGCGCTGGCGCTGCCGGTCGGGGCGGAACTGGCCGCGGCGACGGTGATCACGCAGACACTCGTCGAACTGATCGGGATGGTCGTCCTGGTGTGGGCGTTCACTTGTGTGGCACGTCGGCGCTGAGGCCGCCGTCCATCACGAACTCGGCACCGGTCGCGTACGAGGACTCGTCGCTGGCCAGGAACACCACGAAGGTCGACACCTCGCGTGACTCCGCGGCCCGGCCCATCGGCACGGTCACCATGTCGTCGGGGATCCCCTCGGTCATCGGCGTCCGGATGAGACCCGGGTGGATGGAGTTCACCCGCACGTTGTGCGGAGCCAGTTCGAGCGCAACCGATTTCGCCAGACCACGCACGCCCCACTTGCTCGCGACATAGCCGTGCGCCCAGGGACTTCCGCGCAGGCCCTCCACCGACGAGACGTTGATGATCGAGCCACCGCCGGCGTCGATCATCAGGTCCGCGACCGCCTGGATTCCGAGGAACGTGCCCGTCAGGTTCACGTCCAGGATCTGCTTCCACTTGTCCAGCCGGAACTTCTGGATCGTCGAACCGTTCACGATGCCGGCATTGTTCACCAGGACGTTGACCTTGCCGAACTCGTCTACCGCGGTGGACACCGTCGTCTGCCAGTCCTCGGGCGAGGTGACATCGAGGTGGACGTAGCGCGCCGCGTCCCCCAGTTCGGCGGCCAGCGCCTTGCCCTCGTCGTCGAGGATGTCGCCGATCACCACCTTCGCCCCCTCGGCGACGAGGGCCCGGGCGTGCTCGGCGCCCATGCCCCGCGAACCACCGGTGATCACTGCAACTTTGTCGTCTACGCGTCCCATGGGCGGCAACGCTACCGCGACGAGCGCGAAAATAGAACAGGTTCCACCGGAAAATGGTCTACTGAACAGACAAACGTCCGGACAGGTGTACACCACGCCCACCGGCGCCGATCGACCACAAGGAGTTCCACGCCATGTCCCTCCGGGTAGCTCTTGTCGGAACCGGCAACGTCGGCCGGTTGTGCCTCACCCAGCTGATCGAGGACCCGCGGTTCGAACTCGTGGCCGTCTGCGTGTCCACTCCCGAAAAGGTCGGTGTCGACGCCGCGACGCTCGCCGGGCTGGAGACACCCACCGGAGTCCTGGCGGTGGGCGACCTCGACGAGGTGATCGCGACGAAGCCGGATTGTGTCGTGTACTGCGCCATGGGTGACACGCGTCCCGTCGAGGCCTTCGACGATGTGGTGCGCATCCTCGCCGCCGGGATCGACGTCGTCGGGTCCTCCCCGAACACGCTCCAGTACCCCTGGGACGTGATGCCCGCGAAGGCGATCGCCAAGATCGACGAGACCACCGCGGGCAGCGGCGCCAGCCTGTTCGTGACCGGGGTCGATCCCGGTTTCGCCAACGACCTCATCCCGTTCGTCTTCGCGGGCACCTGCCAGCACATCGAGCAGGTGCGCTGCATGGAGATCGCCGACTACGCGACCTATGACGGGGCGACCGTCATGTTCGACGTCATGGGCTTCGGCAAACCGCTCGACGAGACCCCCATGCTGTTCCTGCCGGGGGTACTGGGGTTGGCATGGGGCACGACGATCCGGCAACTGGCCGCCGGTCTCGGCGTCACCGTCGACGACATCGAGGAGATCTCCGAAAGCGAGCCTGCGCCGGAGGATTTCGACATCGCGGCCGGTCACATCGCTGCGGGCACCCGCGCGGCCGTGCGTTTCGAGATCATCGGCAAGGTGGCCGGCGAACCCGTGATCGTCATCGAGCACGTGACGCGGCTTCGAGGTGACCTGCGGCCGGACTGGGCGCAGCCGGCTCAGCCCGGCGGGTGCTACCGCGTCGAGATCACCGGCGAACCGTCGTACACCGTCGACATCATGCCGACGAGCCGCAAGGGTGACCACAACCACGCCGCCATCGTCGCCGCGGCCGGCCGGATCGTGAACGCCATCCCCGCGGTGGTCGACGGGCCCGCGGGACTTCGCACCACACTCGACCTTCCGCTGGTGACGGGCCCGGGGGTTTCGACAGGCTCAACCGGCAGGTAGGCGGCTCGACCACTCGGCAGTGCGAGTCCGGAAGAACCGCATAACCCCTGCTCCCTAATCCGAAACAACGCCCTGCCCCCTGCTCCCTGAGGAGCGCCCGGAGCTTGCGGAGGGCGCGTCACGAAGGGTCTCCGCAACCCGACTCACCAGGACCCTTCGTGACGGCCTCCGCAAGCTCCGGCCTCCTCAGGGAGCAGTGATTGCGCTCGCGCCGAGCACAACGGGTTCTTCCATAGTCCACGACGGCCGCCAGGCCGCAGATACTGAGCACTCACACCATCCCGGCGTCGTGCATCAGGATCGCGACCTGGACCCGGTTGCCCGCGTCGAGTTTGGTGAAGATGTGCGAGATGTGCGCCTTGACCGTCGCAAGACTCATGTAGAGCCGTTCGGCGATCTCGGCGTTCGACGCCCCGCGGGCGAGCTCGACGGCCACATCACGCTCGCGTGCGGTGAGTCGGTCGACACGTTCGACGGCGGACGAGGTCCGGTGACCGCCGCTGGTGACGACCTGCTTGATCAACGCGGCGGTCACCGAGGGACTCAGGGCAGGTCGACCGTCGAGCACCTGGTGGATGGCCGCGACGATGTCGTCGGGTGGCGTGTCCTTGAGCAGGAATCCGTCGGCACCCATCGCGAGTGCGCGGACCACGTAGTCGTCGGCGTCGAAGGTCGTGAGCACGATGATCGCGGGTGGCGAGACCAGTGCCTTGAAGCGGCCGGTGGCCGCGATCCCGTCGAGCACCGGCATCCGCAGATCCATGAGGACGAGATCCACGGGCGCCGTGGCATAGGTGTCGAGGGCCTCCTGCCCGTTGCCCGCCTCGGCGACGATGTCGAGGCCGGCATCACCGCCGAGGAGGAGCCGGAGTCCGGAACGGACGAGGGGGTCGTCGTCGACGATCATGATGCGGGCGGTCATGACTGCCACGGTAACCAGACATGCAACAGGAACCGTTTGTCCTCGCTCACGGTCACCGACTGCCTGCCGCCGTGCAACCCGACCCGCTCGGCCAGGCCGACGAGTCCGAATCCTGGTGTGGGACCGATCGAACCCGCTGTCAGCGGTAGCGGATTCTCGACGAGCAGATCCACACCGTGCTCGGGTCCGCCCCGGATGTGCATGGTCACCGGCGCGCTCGGCGCATGACGCCGCGCATTGGTCAAGGCCTCCTGCACACACCGATACAGCGTGCGTGAGATCGCCGGGCCCAGCGAATTCACATCGATGTCGCATCGGCTGTCCACACGCATCCCCAGCCGGCGCGCCTCCTCGATCAGCGCGGCCAGGTCCGGAACCCCTTGCGGTTCCTCGGGCGCGGCGTCGCCGGGCCCCTCCCGCAGAACCCCGAGCACCTCCCGCAGCTCGGTCAACGCCAGGTGCGAGGTCTCCTGGATGGTCTGCGCCGTCTCGCGGATCTGCTCTCCGGACAGGTCCGAACGGTAGGCCAATGCGCCCGCGTACATGCTCATCGCCGAGATCCGATGCGCGAGGATGTCGTGCATCTCGCGTGCGATCCGCGCCCGTTCGAGCGAACGCGCCTGCATCACCTTCGCCTGCTGTTCGGCCTCGGAGGCCAGCGCGCGCGCCTGCCAGCTGGCGAGAAGCTCACGCCGCGAACCGATGTAGAGACCCCACGCGACCATCGCCGCCGTCGCGACCACCGTGACCGAGTAACTGATGATGACGGGATCGTTCGCCTCGGTCGGAGTGGCGAAGAAGGCGAGGGCGATGATCCCCGCGACAACGGACAACACCGCCTGCGGGATGATCTCGCGCCACCGACGCCGGGTCGACAGGGACACCATGGCGAGAATGCCCGGTCCGAGAGACGACGACGACACGATGGTCACGATGTTCGTGAACGTCGTGACCGGTACGGGATGGCTTCGGCGCCACCAGATGACGATGTAGGAGAGCACCCCGAGTGCGAGGTCGGCGACGAACCACCACCGGGCCTCGTCCCACAGGTACGACGCACGGGTGGCGAAGGTGCCGGCCGAGACGCAGAGCATCACCGCGAGCCGCCACAATCGGCCGGCCCACGTCATCGGTGGTTGGTACTGCTCAGGACGCACAACCGTCACCGTAGTCGGGCGCCGGTGGTGCCCGCGTCCTCCCGATGGGTGTCGTCCCCTACGACTTTCGGTCGATACGACGCTGTCCGGAGGTCCGATGTGCACGCCGTGCGGGAACGACACGATGGACGACATGATCACAGTGAAGAATCTGACGAAGCGCTACGGCGACTACGTCGCAGTCGACGACGTGTCGTTCACCTGCCGCCCCGGGCAGGTGACCGGATTCCTGGGCCCCAACGGCGCCGGGAAGTCGACGACGATGCGGATCATCGCCGGGCTGACGCCGCCGACGTCGGGGGTGGCGCAACTCTACGGCGTCGACTACCGGTCCATCCCGAATCCCGGCACGCAGGTCGGCATCCTCCTGGACGCCTCGGCTCAGCACGCCGGCCGGACGGGCGCGGAGGTCCTGCGACTGTCGGCGATGACCATGGGCATCGGCCACGACCGCGTCGACGAGATGCTTGAGCTGGTCAGCCTCACCCCGGAGGAGGCAGGGCGACGAGTGCGCAACTACTCCCTCGGCATGCGCCAGCGTCTCGGTATCGCCGCAGCCCTGCTCGGGGACCCGAAGATCCTGATCCTCGACGAACCGGCCAACGGACTGGACCCGGCGGGCATCCACTGGATGCGAACCCTGCTGCGCGGGTACGCCGATCGCGGTGGCACGGTGCTGCTGTCGTCGCACCTGTTGCACGAGATCGAGATCGTCGCCGACGACATCGTCGTGATCGGCAACGGCCGGATCGTGGCCCAGGGCACCAAAGACGAACTGCTCGCCGGCGCCGGGACACGCGTCCGATCACTCGACGACGCGACCCTCGGCGAGGCGCTGAACGCAGCCGGGATCACCGTGCAGCGCAACGCCTCCGGCGGACTCGATGTCGACGCCGACCCCATCGACGTGGGCCGCGCCGCGGCCGCCGTCGGCGTCGTCCTCACCGAGCTGCGGCCCGCGGACGGCGCCCAGCTCGAGGCGATGTTCCTGCAGCTGACCGCGGACACCCAGCGTGAACACACCACACTCGAAGGAGCAGCTCGATGACCCTCGCCGACTTCGGCACCCCCGTGCCGCACACCGACGTGATCGACGTCGAGCGCCCCGGAATCCCGTTCTCCCGACTCGTCCGCGTCGAACTGCGCAAGCTCGTCGACACGCGTGCGGGTTTCTGGCTGACCGCCTCGATCGGAGTCATCGCGGCGATCGTCGTGATCGCGATGCTCATCGCGAACCGCAACAGCCCCGAGAACCTCAACCTCGGACAGTTCTTCGGGATGATGAACATCCCGACCGCCATCATCCTGCCCATCCTCGCGATCCTGCTCGTGACCGGGGAATGGAGCCAACGCACCGCGCTGACGACATTCACCCTCGAACCCCGACGGCAGCGCGTCGTCGGAGCGAAGCTGGTGGCGGCGCTCCTCACCGCCGTCGCGGCGGTCGCGGTCGCGCTCATCCTCGGCGTCATCGGCAACGGAATCGCCGGTCTGGCGTTCCCCGATCCCGCCGGCTCCTGGGACCTCACGCTCGCCGGGTTCGTGAATTCGTTTGTCTCGCAGACCTTCGGCTTGCTGCTCGGTTTCGGCTTCGCCGCCCTGATCCTGAACACCCCGGGCGCGATTGTCGCCTACTTCGCGCTGCCCACCGCTCTGACCGTGGTCAGCCAGCTGGTCCCGTGGTTCAAGGACAATCTCGGCCAGTGGGTGGACACCGGCCTGACGAACGTGCCCTTTCAAGAGGGCGACTGGGCGACCGGGGGCGAATGGGCGAGGATGCTCGTCTCGGCAGTGATCTGGATCGGGCTGCCCCTGGCGTTCGGGGTGCTACGGATTCTGCGGTCCGAGGTCAAGTAACGGACGCCGCTGGATGGCACCACGGTCACGGTCGCCGTAAGCGCCGCTGCCACACCGCGATCGGTGTTACGGTTGCCGGGTTCTCGAGAAAAGAGGAACCCACGTGTCATCGACCACGCCCACCTCGCAACCACCTGCCGCTCCGGAACCGGACGAAGCATCGGTTCCGGAGCAGTCCGGCGCCACCGGCCCGGCAGAACGACAGAAGCCGTCGTGGTGGTGGCGGCGGCGGCTCCACCGGTATTCCTGCGTCGGGTTGACGGTCGCGCTCGTCTTTCTGTGGCTGTCGGTGACGCCGTCGCTCCTGCCGCGCGGGCCGCTGTTCCAGGGCATCGTGAGCGGGGCCTCGGCCGCGGTCGGGTACGGCCTCGGTGTGCTGGTGTCCTGGCTGATCCGTTACATGATCTCCCGGGAGGAACCCTGGCCCGCGCCGATGCGCCGACTCTGGGCGGCGCTGGGCCTGGCCGCGATCGCGGGCACCGTCGTCATGCTGGTCGCGTTCCAGCGGTGGCAGGACCAGGTCCGGACGATGATGGGGGTCGACCTCCTGTCCTGGACGGCCTACCCGCAGATCCTGCTCATCGCCGTGGTGGTCTTCGCCCTGCTGATGACCATCGGGCAGGCGTGGGGCGACGGGGTGAAGTGGCTCGTCCGGAAACTCAATCGCGTGGCGCCGCCGCGTATCTCGGCCTTCGCCGCGGCGACCATCGCGATCATCATCACGGTGCTGGTCCTCAACGGCGTCGTCGCCAACTACGGTATGCAGGCGCTGAACTCGTCGTTCGCCGCGGTCAACGACGAGACGACCGCGGACTCCAGTCCGCCGACCACCCCGCAGCGCTCGGGCGGTCCGGGCTCGCTGGTGACCTGGGATTCGCTCGGGCGTCAAGGCCGGATCTTCATCTCGGTGTCGCCCACCGTGGAAGAGCTGAGCGCGTTCAACGGGTCCCCCGCCATGGAACCGATCCGCGCCTACGTCGGGCTCGGCTCGGGTACAGATCTGCGTGCCAATGCCGAACTCGCCGCAGAGGAACTCGTCCGCGCCGGCGGGTTGCAGCGCAAACTCATCGCGGTCGCCTCCACCACCGGCACCGGGTGGATCAACCAGGCGACGGTGGACTCGCTCGAGTACATGTACAACGGCGACACGGCGACGGTGAGCATGCAGTACTCGTACCTGCCGAGCTGGTTGTCGTTCCTCGTCGACAAGGAACGCGCGCGGCAGGCCGGGCAGGCGCTCTTCGAGGCGGTCTCGGAACGGGTGCGCGAGGTACCTGAGGCCCAACGCCCCAAGCTCGTCGTCTTCGGCGAGAGCCTCGGCTCGTTCGCGGCCGAGTCGGCGTTCGGGACCATCCCGGCGCTGAGCGCGCGAACCGACGGTGCGTTGTTCAGCGGACCGACCTTCAACAACAAACTGTGGGTGGACACGACCGGGTCACGCGACGACGGGACGCCGGAAGTGTTGCCCACCTACGACGACGGACGACAGGTCCGATTCATCGCCGACGCACCCGACCTCGACAAGCCGACCACCGAGTGGACGTCGCCGTCGGGTCGCGCGGTGTATCTGCAGCACGCCTCCGATCCGATCTCGTGGTGGAACCCGCGACTGATCCTCCGCGAGCCGGACTGGCTCGAGGAGGAACCCGGACGCGACGTGCTGTCGGCGATGCGGTGGATCCCGTTCGTGACCTTCTTGCAGGTCAGCGCCGACATGGCGGTGTCAGTCGGAGTCCCCGACGGCCACGGACACAACTACATGTCCGCGATCCCGGCAGCCTGGGCCAAGATCCTGCGGCCGCCGGGCTGGACCGAGGCCAAGACCGAACGTCTGATCCCCCTGCTGACGAGGGACTGATCGGCACCGCCGCCCGGTGGAGCAATTTCGGTCGGGTGGGAACGGCTTTCGCGGTTCCATACTCAGAGGGTGACCTCTACCGACCGTGACCGTCTCCGGCAGCTTCTCGACGCGGTGCTGTCCGAGGACAACACCTCGCTCGACGACATGGCCTCGGGCGCCTACGCGTCGCCGTTCCACTTCACCCGGCAGGTCCGGCGCGGTGCCGGCGAGGCACCGGTGGCCCTGCGGCGCCGCGTCCTCCTCGAACGTGCGGCGTGGCTCCTCCAGCGGGGACAGTCGGTGACCGACGTGGCCTTCGAGTCCGGGTACTCGTCCGTCGACGGCTTCTCGCGTGCTTTCAGCCGCGCCTTCGGACACAGTCCCGGCCGCATGGGTGCGGTGGGAGAGCACAGCCACTGGCTGCCGGCGCCGAACGGCATCCACTTCCACTCGCCCACTGCGCTGTACGTCGACAGCGGCTCACCCACGACCGAGGATGCGGGCAATGTGGTGATGCTCATGATTCGCCACGACCTCGACGACATCGAGGCGCTCCTCGACGCCGCGAAGGGGCTCGACGCCGCGTCGTGGACCGCGCCGCGTCTCGCGGGTAACCAGCTGCTGTCCTGGAGTGGACCGGAAGATTCTCTCGCAGAGGTCATTTCCCATCTCGTCGGCGACAAACTCCCCTGGTTGTCGACGATCGAGGGAGCCGACCTGCCGCCGGCCGCACCGACCCAACTGACCGACCTCATCGAGTTGCATCGCGACATTGCACCGCGCTGGCTCGCCCTGATCCGTGACATCGACCGACGCGGCGCGTGGCAGGACCGTGTGATCGACGCCTTGTGCGACCCACCCGAATCGTTCCTGCTCTCCCAGATCGTCGCGCACGTGTTGACGTTCTCCGCACATCGTCGGCTCGTCGCCCGCTGGATGCTGCGGGACTCCGGCGTCGACGTCACCGCCCCGACTCTCGATCCCGACCCGATCATGTGGCACCGCAAACACTCCGGAGGATTCTGATGGCATTCCGCTACTACACGGCAACGACCCTCGACGGCTTCCTCGCCGACGACCGGGACAACCTCGACTGGCTGCTCAGCCAGCCGCTCGAGGAGGGCGGGCCGATGAACTACGACGACTTCTTCCGGCAGGTCGGTGTCGCCGTGATGGGCGCGACGACCTACCGGTGGATCCTCGACCACGAGGTCTCCGACGGGAAGCCGTGGCCCTACGACATACCGACGTTCGTCTTCACCCATCAGTCACTGACGCCGGTGTCGGACACCATCTCGGTGGTCGCCGGGGGCCCCGCAGACCTCCGTGACCGTCTGGTCGACGCAGCGGGCGACCGCCACGTCTGGGTCGTGGGCGGCGGCGACCTCGCCGCGCAGTTCGCCGAAGCCGGAATGCTCGACGACGTCATCGTGTCGATCGCGCCCGTCACCTTGGGGTCGGGCCGACCACTCTTCCCGCGCGCCTACGACTTCGAGTTGCAGGACTTCGCACGCAACGGCGCGTTCCTGTGTGCGCGCTACTCGCCTGTCGGGCCGCGGTCGACTCACGCGGAGGTCTGACCAGTCATCGGGCGACGGGCCGGCCGCGTCGGGGGTCTGTCGGCGGTGGCGGGGCGTCAGCCCTCGCCGACCGAGTTCCGCATGGCGTCGGGCACCTCACCGCGAGCCCACCGCGGCAGGATGAAGATCCCCTCGGACTCGGCCGTGAGCTGGCCGTCGACCGAGATCGTCCCTGTGACGAACGTCTTCACACCCTCGACCCGATCGACGCGCGCCTCGCCGCGGATCACCCCGAGCGGCGTACCTTGCCGATACCGGACGGTGAGGGTGCCGGTCATCCCGGGCACACCCTGGAACTCCGCGGTCGAGCCCAGCAGCTGGTCGAAGACGAGCGCGAGCACGCCGCCGTGGACGAGTCCGGCCGGACCCTCGTACTGGGGACCGAGTGCGACCTCGAGCCAGCTGTACTCGGATTCGTGATGGAGCTCGACCGGCGGTGCGATCGGGTTCCGCCGCCCCAGAACGGCATTGCCCCAGGACCGTTTGGTGCCGTCGGAGTTGAATCGGATGCCGAACGGGCCCGGCAGCTGGTCCTTCCGGAGGATCTCGGTGGCGGCGGCGATGAGCCGCCTCGCCTCTGCGATGTCTGTCTCACCGACCTCGGTGCGCACCGTCGCATCGATCAAGTCCCGGACGCTGCCCGCGATCGCGGACGCGAGTTCGGTCCGGTGCGCGAGTTCCTCCGGGTCGATGTCCTCCTGGATGTATCCGCTCATGTGCCCATCTAACAGGGTCGACGCACCGCTCTCGCCCCGGCCGGTCGCCGTCGGTTGCCGTCGGCGGATCCGGACACGGCCGATTCTGACCGCCGAGTAGGCTCCCTCGCATGACAGACCACGCCTGGAACGACCGCGCCTGGACCGCGTTCGACGTCACCGTGTCCGACCACATCGCCGAAGTCACCCTCATCGGCCCGGGCAAGGGTAATGCCATGGGACCGGACTTCTGGCAGGAACTCCCGGAGCTGTTCGGGCACCTCGACACCGATCCGGAAGTGCGCGCGGTGGTGCTGACAGGGTCGGGCAAGAACTTCTCCTACGGCCTCGACCTCGTCGCGATGGGCGGGACGCTGTCGGCCGTCCTCGCCGGGGACGCGAAAGCGGCGCCGCGCACCGAATTCCTCGACTCGCTCCGCACACTCCAGGCCGGCATCACCGCGGTCGCCGACTGTCGCAAGCCGGTGGTCGCAGCCGTGTCCGGCTGGTGCATCGGTGGCGGTGTGGACCTGATCTGCGCGGCCGATGTGCGCTACGCCAGCGCCGACGCCAAGTTCAGCGTGCGTGAGGTGAAGGTCGGGATGGTCGCCGATGTGGGCACACTCGCGCGCCTGCCGTTCATCATCGGCGACGGTCACATGCGGGAGCTGGCGCTGACCGGCAAGGACATCGACGCCGCCCGCGCCGAGAAGATCGGTCTGGTCAACGACGTCGCCGACGATCAGACCGCCGTGCTCGAGCTCGCCCGCTCGACCGCCCGCGAGATCGCCGACAACCCGCCGCTCGTGGTCCACGGCATCAAGTCCGTTCTCGACCATTCGCGCAGCGCCGCCGTCCACGACAGCCTCCGCTACGTCGCCGCGTGGAACTCCGCGTTCCTGCCCAGCGAGGACCTCACCGAGGCCATCACCGCCGTCTTCGAGAAGCGCAAACCCGAGTTCAAGGGTCGCTGAGCCGGTGGGGCGGCTCTCCCGCTCCCCACGAGCAAGCGAGCCCGCCCCTGCTCCCTGAGGAGCGAGCTTGCGAGCGTCACCCCCGGCTCCCTGAGGAGCGAGCTTGCGAGCGTCACGAAGGGTCCCAGCCTCGGTCGCCAGGACCCTTCGTGACGCGCCCTCCGCAAGCTCCGGGCGCTCCTCAGGGAGCGGTGGGGTGGACGCGCCCTCCGCAAGCTCCGGGCGCTCCTCAGGGAGCGGGGGGGTGGACGCGCCCTCCGCAAGCTTCCGAGCGCTCCTCAGGTAGCCGGGGTTATGCGCTTCTTTCGCATCAGGGAGCGGGGGCTGCGCGGTTCTGACGGCTCAGGGAGCAGAGGTCGCACGGTAGACGTGCTCGGACAGCGGGTGTGCGGCGTCGAGATCGGTGAGGAGTCGGACGCCGTCGAAGGGCGGGCCGTGCGGCGGTTCCACGGACACTCCTGCGGCTCGGCGAGAGACGTTGTCGACGAACCGGTTTCGGAGTCGATCACTGGCCGACATCACACCGCCGACCCAGCTCACGCGTGCTGGCTCGCCGGCCTCGCGGCCGCTGCGTTCGAGCGCGGTCATCGCCGACGTCGCCAGTTCGTCGGCGGCGTCGTCGATGACCTGTCGTGCCACCGCATCCCCGGCCTCCGACGCGGCGTCGACCGCACGGGCGAACGCGGCGATGCGTGCGACGCGGTCGGGGTCGGCCTGCACCGACATGTACAGCTCGGCCAGCGGACCGAACTCCTCCTCGGTGGTCATGCGGAGTGCCGTCTCGGGCCCCCGGCCGTCGAAGGCGCGCAGTGCCGCGGTGATGCCCGACCGCCCGATCCAGTAGGCACTGCCGGCGTCGCCGAAGAGGTATCCCCAGCCGTCCACCCGGCAGACACCGCCCCGGCCGACCCCGAGGGTGACCACGCCTGTCCCGACCGCGGTGACCGCGCCGAACTCGTGACGATTCGCGGCCAGATACGCGGTCACCGAATCATGGGCGAGGGCAACGGAGTCGACGCCTGCGTCGCCAAGCGCGGCGAGGAGATCGATTGGGCGGGAGGCGCCGGGGGTCAGTCCCGACACGCCGGCCGCGACCACCGCCGGGCCGGGCGACCCGTCGGGACCCGACCTCACCTCCGCCATTCGTAGGATGTCCCGCACAGTTGCGGCGATCTGCTCCACGACCGGTCGGTCGGTCCGGATCGGGGGCGCGTCGTGGTCAGAACCACCGTCGGGCGTCTCGATCCGCACGCGGGTGCCGGTCTGGCCGCCGTCGATCAAGATGTGCGTCACGCTGTCACCGGTCGTCACGGACCGCAACGCTACCTCGGTGCCCATCCGCCCGGAGGGCATCGAACCGTCACGGCGTCGGCGGAGACTCGACACGGGTCCGGGGAGTCGACGTCGATTCGCCGAATCCCCGTGACACACTGGGCGCATGAAGGTGCGGCGCGGACTCGCGGTGAAGATCGGGTCGATCTCCTGGATGCCTCGCTTCCTCCCGCAGATCGTCAAGTGCGACAGCGTTCTTCAATCTGTGTCAGGACAGCGGCTGAGCCTGCTCGACATCGGTGATCTGCCGAACATCACGATCCGGGTCCCGGGCCGCAAGAGCGGTGCGATCCGTACGACGCAACTCCTGGCCGTCCCGGACGGGTCGGACTGGTTGATCGCCGGCTCCTACTTCGGCGGTCCCAAGATGCCGGCATGGGTCTTCAACCTCCGCGCTGCCGACGAGATCGAGATCATCGTCCACGGTGAGGTGTCGGAGGCGGTGCCCACCGAACTGGTCGACGCCGAGCGGGACGCGGCCTGGCAGACGCTGCGGGCGGTGTGGCCGAACTTCGATCTGTACGAGAAGCGCACCGACCGCCGCATCCCGGTGTTCCGGCTGCGACCGCGCTGACCCGACCTGGTCGGAACTCGGTGGGTCAGCCGTCGGTGACGAACTCGGGACTGCTCTCGGTGAGGTCGACATGGCCCACGAGGTACTGCTCGTCGACGGTCTCCACCCGGGGGCCGTCCGCGTCGTACTCGGGGGTGTAGGACACCCGCCAGCGCACCGGGCCGACGACGTCGACGACACCCAGACCCGACCCGTCCCGGCTGCTGTCCCCACTCGCATCCGAAACCGGAACACGTATCAGATAGCGCAGCCCGGACAGGTCTTTCGGAGCCGTCCACCGCACACTGCCGTCCACAGCGGAGCGGTACAACCGTTGGGTACAGCCCGCGACCTGCCGCCCCGCATCGGCCTGGGTCGACGCCGCACACGCGGTCAGGTGCGCCGACACCGAAGCGCTGACGGCTCCGGCGCCGGTGGCGCTCAGTTCGCCGACGACGCGGACGGACATGGGTCCTCTCGGCGTGGTCGGAGGATCGTCGTCTGCGACGCGCGCGACGAAGTCGGTGTCGCGGGAGCCCCAGCGCTGCGGTCCGGGGAACACGTGCACCGTGTCCCCTTCCTCGACCTCGCCGCCGAAGAACGTCGGTTGCACAACCCGTAGCGACTCGATCCGGACCGCGATCGCGCCGTCGACGACGGCCCAGCCGTCGGCGACCCGTACGGTCCGGATCTCGGTGTCGATGACCCGGGCACCCATCCGGTATCTCGCCCGGACGTTCTCCTCCGGCGCACCGTCGGCAGCAGACCGGACCTCGATGTCGCCCAGCGGCGCCGCGGCGCGTTGAGCCCGCAGGACGTTGTCGGACAGGAACCGGGTGTCGGGGCGCGGATCGATGACACCCAGAGCCGCGTCGGCGTCGGCATCGGCGAGCGCGTCGAGATAGGTCTGCACCGCCTCGGACGGGGTGGCTGCCCGCTCGTCCTCGCGGGCCAGCCCGACGACGAGCGCGGCGACCAGCACCACTGCCAAGACGGCCGCGACGCCGCCGAAGACGACGATCCGTCTTCGGCGGCTCACGTGCGGCGTACCCGTGGTCTGGACAGACCGATCAGGACTCCGAACCGGCCGACGGTCCGCTCGCCGCGAACGATTCGGTCAGCCGACCGGCCAACAGCTTCGCGAACTCGGCCGGGTCGTCGAGCTCACCGCCCTCGGCGATCACGGCCATGCCGTACAGCAGCTTCGCCGTCGGCACCAGTTGTTCGTGATCCCCGGCTCCGTAGGCCTTGTTCAGCGCGGCGACGAGCGGGTGATCAGGGTTGAGCTCCAGTGCCCGCTTGGACTTGGGGAATTCCTGACCGGACGCCCGGTAGAGCTTCTCCAGCTGCGGAGACATCGAGAACGTGTCACCGACCAGGCACGCCGGCGACTCGGTGAGGCGCGACGAGAGTCGCGTCTCACTGACGTCGTCGGAGAGGGTGCTCGTGAGCCACCCCAGCAGGTCGGCGTAGGTCTTGTTCTGCTCCTCCTTGGCGGAATCGTCGGCGTCCTCGTCGTCACCGTCGAGGTCGACGGCGCCCTTGGCGATCGACTGGAACGACTTGCCGTCGAACTCCGCACCCGCCGAGACCCACATCTCGTCGACGGGATCGGACAGGACGAGAACCTCGATTCCCTTGGCGCGGAACGCTTCCATGTGCGGCGAGTTCACGATCT
The DNA here is from genome assembly GCF_018132775.1 of Gordonia sp. SCSIO 19800. NCBI lineage: Bacteria > Bacillati > Actinomycetota > Actinomycetes > Mycobacteriales > Gordoniaceae > Gordonia > Gordonia sp. SCSIO 19800. The sequence goes on from NZ_JAGRQM010000011.1 coordinate 58,396, forward strand.
GCTGACGCGATTCGCCGGTCATGTAGTAGATCGTGTCCTGACCGCTCTTCATCCGGCCGATGTAGTCGGCGAGTGTGGTCAGTTCGTCCTCGGAGTGGGTGGTCGCGAACGACGAGGCCTTGAGGAGCGCCTCGCGGTTGTCCGGATCGTTGACCAGACCTTCCTTGAACACCCGGCCGAAGGCATCCCAGAACGTGCGGTAGTCGTCGGGCCGGCCGGCGCGCATCTCGGTGACCGTCGAGATCACCTTCTTGGTGAGCCGGCGACGGATCGCGCGGATCTGGCGGTCCTGTTGCAGGATCTCGCGGGACACGTTCAGCGACAGGTCGGCCGCGTCGACGACACCCTTGACGAAGCGCAGGTACTCCGGCATCAGTTCGGCGCAGTCGTCCATGATGAAGACGCGCTTGACGTAGAGGTGGATGCCGACCTTGCTGTCGCGCATGAACAGGTCGAACGGTGGCTGCGTCGGGATGAACAGCAGCGCCTGGTACTCGAAGGTGCCCTCGGCCTGCAGCGTGATGGTCTCCAGCGGCGCATCCCAGGCGTGGGAGACGTGCCGGTAGAACTCCTGGTACTCCTCGTCGGTCACCTCCGAGCGCGACTTGGCCCAGAGCGCCTTCATCGAGTTGATCGTCTCGGCCTCGACGACCGTCTTCGTCTCCGGCGCTTTCTTCTCGTCCGCGTTGTCGGCGTCGGAGGCCTCGGTGTCGGGGGTCTCCACCGGAACGGTCTTCTCGACGTCCATCCGGATCGGCCACGCGATGAAGTCCGAGTACCGCTTCACGAGCTGGCGGAGCTTGGTCGGATCCGAATAGTCGTAGAGGTGATCCTCGGTGTCGACGGGCTTGAGCGCCAACGTGACCGAGGTGCCCTGCGGGGCGTCGGGGACGTCGTCGATCGTGTAGGTTCCGTCGCCGGTCGACTCCCAGCGGGTGCCGGTGCTCTCCCCCGCCTTACGGGTCACCAGCGTGACCTTGTCGGCGACCATGAACGTCGAGTAGAAGCCGATGCCGAACTGACCGATCAGTTCCTCGGCCGCCGCGTCGGACACCCCGTTCGCGCGAGCCTCCGCGAGCGACCGGCGCAACTCGGCCGTGCCCGAACGGGCCAGCGTGCCGATCAGGCCGACGACCTCGTCGCGGGTCATGCCGATGCCGTTGTCGGCCACGACGAGGGTCCGGGCCTCGGCATCGGGGTCGAGCGTGATGTGGAGGTCGGAGGTGTCGACGTCGAGGTCTTTGTCGAGCAGGGACTCCAGCCGCAGCTTGTCCAGTGCGTCGGACGCGTTGGAGATCAGCTCGCGCAGGAAGCTGTCCTTGTTGGAGTAGATCGAGTGGACCATGAGATCCAGCAGCTGCCGGGTCTCGGCCTGGAACTCGTGGACTTCGGGCTGAGCGCTCATCGCAGACCTCCATGTTCTGTTCTCGTGCACCGGACGGACGAACATCTCCGCGCCGGTGCGACACGTGTGACGGACACCGACTTTACCGAGCGGTGGTGTGGCTACCCTGGGTCGGGGACCGACTACCCCGCACGACATCCGTGCCGTGCGGGAACGATCAGGAAGCCAGGTGGATGGGCACACCCCGACTGCTGTTGGTGCACGCGCACCCCGACGACGAATCACTGTGGACCGGTGGACTCATCGCGCGTCACACCGACGCCGGCGGCGAGGTCGACCTCGTGATGTGTACCTGGACCGACGGCACCGTCCGGCACCGCGAACTCGCCGACGCGGTCGACATCCTCGGCATGCCGCGACCACCGATCATGCTCGGCTATGCCGACGACCGGCGACCAGAATCCGCACCCGATGCGCAGCGGCTGTGCGAGGCGTCGTTCGACGAACAGGTCCGTGCGCTCACCCACCACATCCGGGCACTGCAACCCGACATCGTCATCACCTACGACCCGCTGGGTATCTACGGTCACCCCGACCACGTCCACGCGCACCGGCTCGCGTGCGCCGCGGCCGACGCGGCGGCGTCGACGAAGCTCTACCACCGCGCCGGGCCGGCCTGGCGCGTGCGTTCGCTGTACTTCGCCACCATCCCGGAGTGGATGATGGACATCCTCGCGGAGAGCCTGTTCGCGGACATCCCCCGGGAGCAGCTACCCGGCACCCCGGAGTCCGAGATCGACGTGGTCGTCGACGTGTCGGATCTCGCGGCCCGCAAGAGGGCCGCCGTCACCGCCCACCGTTCCGAGATCGATCGCAGCCGGGCCATCTCCGGCTTCATGTCGCTGCCCGACGACATCCAGGAGAAGCTGCTCGGCGTCGAGTGCTATCAGCGCCGCGACCTCGTCCCCGGTGGTTGCGACCTGATCTAGGAGCGGTCGAACGGCGTCACCGCCGATCGCAGACCGCTGGCCCGCTGCACGCGGCGGTCGACCGCCGCGGCCAGCACCTCGGGTGTCCCGACGATCCGCACGTGGTCGCGGGCGCGGGTGATGGCGGTGTACAGCAACTCCCGGGTGAGCAATTCTGAGCCCGTGGGCGGGAGGATCACCGTGACCTGCCGGAACTGGCTGCCCTGGCTGCGGTGGATGGTCATCGCGTGGACCGACACGACGTCGGCGAGCTGCGTCGGGTGCAGGAGTCGCACCGATCCGCCGCGACGGAAGGCGACCCGGACTGCGTCGGCCCCCTGCGTCCGGCCCTCGGGATCGGCGATCACCACGCCCGTGTCGCCGTTGAACGTCGCCGTCTGGCGGTCGTTGGCGGTGACCAGGATGGGCTGTCCCGCATACCATCCGGCTAGCTCGGCGCCGGCGGTGCCCAGCCACTCGGTGATCCTGGCCGACCAGCCACGGACACCCCATGAGCCCTCCCGGTGCGCGCACAGCACCCGGTGGGCGTCGAGCGCGTCGAGCGCCCCGTCGGCATCGGCACGACGGGCCGCTGCCCGCAGCGCCCGGCCCCATTCGACGAGATCGGCACGGACGGCATCGAGGTCGTCGGGCGCGACGAGTTCGACGTTCGGGACGTCGTCCGCGGCGACCAGTCTCAGGACTTCGTCTGCGTCACCGGCGTTCACGGCCGCCGCGACCCGCGAGATGCCGCCGCCGAAACGGAATTGGCGCCGCAGGGTGATGACGCCACCGGCGAGATGATCGGTGTCCTCGGGTTCCAGTTCATGATCGGCATCCCCGCCCACCGCCTCGAGCGCGGCCTGTGATACCGCCGTCATGGTTCCCAAATCTCCCTGCACTCCAGCGACATCCGCCCGTTCGACGAGATCCGCGAGCACCGCTCCGGCCTCGACTGACGCGAGCTGGTGCGGGTCACCGACGAAGATCACCCGTGCATCCGGACGGACTGCGTCGAGCAGACGGCTCATCGCGGTCATCGACAGCATCGAGGTCTCGTCGACGACGATGACGTCGTGCGGCAGTGTCCGCCCGCGGCCGTACCTCGGGTTGGCACCCGGGCGCCAGCCGAGCAACGAGTGGAGCGTGACGGCGTGCGCCGTGACGGGAACCGTCGACTCCGCTTCCACCGAGGCCTGCAGCTGAGCCGCCGCCCGGCCCGTCGGCGCGCACAGTCCGATACGGAGGCCGGGTCCCTGCAGGGCGTCCAGTACCGCGAGAATGCGTGCGACCGTGTAGGTCTTGCCGGTGCCGGGACCGCCCGCCAGGACGGTGGTCCAGCGGGTCGCGGCGACCACTGCCGCCAGCTTCTGCAGGTGCCCGTCCTCGGGCGAGGTGTAGACGGCGGCTATCGCAGCGCGCAGCGCATCGGCTTCGACCACGGGTGTCGTCTGTGCGCGGCGGGCAAGCGTCTCGCGGATCGTCTGTTCCTGCCGAAAGTACTTCTGGAGGTACACCAGCGGCCCATCGATGGACCGTCGCACCACCAACGGACGCAACGGACCCGCCTCGCTGCCGGCGACGAGCGGGCTCTCGAGCAGTGCGTCGAGCACCGCATCGGACGACGGGATGGTGAGGTCGGCGGTGTCGTCGCCGGCCAGCTCGCCCAAACGGTCCAGCGCGAGGCACGTCGAACCGAGCCGCACCGCACGGACCGCCAGCGCGGCGCCGAGACGCGCGATCTCGGACACCGGCTCGGCGCACATCGTCACGAGACGGTCGGTGATGTGCACGTCCGCGGCGGCGAGGACTCCGGCCGCGTTCCACTCGGCGAGCACACCGGTGGCCCACTCCACCACCTGGACGTCGGACACGGTCATCGGGACGCACCCGCCAGTGCATCGGACAATGCGAGGATCAGGTCTGCGGGCAGATCCCACTCGAACACGCCGCAACCGGGCGGCGTGCCCGGCCCGGCCATGCCGCGCACGAAGTGGTACTGCACCGGGCCGAGATGCCGGACCGGATCGTAGCCGACGACGCGCCAGCGCAGATACCTGTGCAGCGCAACCGAATACAGCATCGCCTGCAGCGGATAGTGGGCGGCGATCATCTCGCCTGCCATGGCCGCGGTGTCGAAGTCCTCGACGACCAGGTCCCCCGCCCGGATGCGGTTGGTCTTGTAGTCGACGACCACGTAGCGGCCGTCCGGGGTGCGCAGCACCGAGTCGATGCTGCCCGTCAGGAAGCCGCGCAGTTCACGATCGGGGAGCTCGCGGAGGTGATCGACGTAGTCACGCAACGGATCGTCGTCGGGCAGATACCGGTCCAGCAGTTCGGCCAACACCCCCGGCGTCGCCCCACGGGCGCCGGGGGCGCGATCCGGCGGCCCCAGCGGGAGCTCGAAGTCGAGCTCGGCGAGGCGATCTCCCGGCTCGACGCCCCAGAGATCGCCGAAACCGAGTGGCGTGGTGAGGACGCCGACGAGCGCGGCGACCAGTACGTCGGCGTCGATGTCGGCCGGCAGGACCCCGAGTGCGCGCGAACACAATTCGCGCACATGGGTCTCGATGTCGGGCGCCGAGGTGTCGACGTATTCGAGGACCTCGTGCACCAGGGTGCCGAACGCCGCACCGTAGGGCAGCCCGTTCATCAGCGACGGCGACCCCGCTCGGTGCCCCTCTGCGGGCGGCTCGTCGTGCTCGACCGGGTCGGCGGCCGGCTCGTCACCCAGGATGTCGTCGGCCGGTTCGCTGCCGGTGGTGACGGCAGAACCGGCGGAGCCCCCGGGTGCGCCGTGCGCGACGTCGGCGACGATGGCCGAGTACGACGTACGACGCCATTCCTGATCGATGGCGCGCCGGAACCGCGCGACCCCGAGGGTCGCCGTCTCGACATCGGCGTGCGGCGGGGCCGCCACCGCACCGGCCTCGATCCGGCCGGCGGGCTCGACCGAGATCGCGGCATCGCGCCCGGTCAGGGTGCGCAGGACGCCGACGCACGTGGCGTCGTCGTCGGGTATGGGGACGTCGGGGGCGACCGACCACACCGATTCGCCGGTCTCGGAAGGGATTCGGGTCGCGGTGTCGCGCCCGAAGATCAGCCGGTGCAGCGGCCCGCTCGTGGTGTTCATCGACGGCGCCCACCACGCCACGACCTGCGATTGCGCCCGTGTCAGCGCGACGTAGAGCAACCGGAGGTCTTCACCGGCCGTCTCCTCGGCGTACCGCTTGCGCCGCGCCGCGCGGCCGGGCGCCTGTCCGCCACCGACGTCGAGGCGCCGGGTACCCGACTCGTCGTGGTAGGTGATGTTGCCGCGGTCGCCGATCCACGTCCCGTCCCAGCCGTAGGGCACGTAGACGATCGGGAACTGCAGGCCCTTGCTGGCATGCACGGTCATGATCTGGACGGCCTGGGTGTCGCGGTCGAGGCGTCGACTCTGGTCTTCGTATCGCTGGCGCGCGGACGTGTCGGCGATCCGCTCGGCCAGCCACTCGACGAGGCCGCTGACTCCTGCCGAGGTCTCGACCACGTGCTTGTTGCAGAGCGCGGACACCTGCAGGAGATCGGTGAGGATGCGTTCACCGTTCTCGGTGGCCAGGACGCGCGCGGCGACACCGTGCGAGTCGAGCAGGCGCTGCGCCATCGCCGCGAACCCGCCCTGCACGAACACCCGTCCCAGCGAGGCCAGTTCGGCCCCGAGCTCGGCGACCTCTGGTTCGCCTGCGGTGGCCACCTTTTCGATCGACCAGCCGAGCAGGGTCGTGAGCGCCGCCAACCGCACGCGGTCCGCGCGGGAGGGTTGTTCGACGGCACGCATCACCCACAGCCAGTGCTGGGCCGCGGTCGTGGAGAACACGTTGACCCCCGACCCGATGACCGAGTTGATGCCGCGCTCGGCGAGCTCCCGCTGGAGCGGTTCGATGGTGCTGTTGAGCCGCACCAGGATCGCGATGTCGCCCGGATCCACCGGGCGGGAGGTTCCGCCGGCCTCGAGTCGAGCGCCCTGGGCGAGGGTCTGCGCGATGTCGTCGGCGACATCGACCGCGATCCGGTCGCGGACGTCCTTCACCGCGGGCAGGTTGTAGGCGTTGCGGGACGTGAAATCGTTGCGCAGGAAGGCGCGGATGCGCAGCGGCGGACGACCGTCGAGTCGGCTGCCCGGGTGTGCCGCCGAGACCGGATGCACCACGATGCCCGGATGCCCCAGCGCCGCCTCGCCGTACAGATGTCCGAGGGCGTCGACGAGGGCGCCGTCGGATCGCCGGTTCACGTCGAGCGCCTGCAAGGTGTCGGCCGAGGACACCGCGGCGAGGTAGCTCAGGACCTCGGCACCGCGGAACCCGTAGATCGACTGTTTGGGGTCGCCGACGAGGATGAGTCGGCGATGGCCGTGGAAACACCGGCGCAGGATGTCCCACTGCAACGGGTCCGTGTCCTGGAACTCGTCGACCAGGACCACGGTGAAGGTGTTGCGGATACGTTCGCACGCGCGCTCGCCGACCACCGGGTCGGTCACGATGCGTTGCAGGATGGCCTGCAGGTCGTCGTAGGTCCGTACGCGCGCATCACGTTTGCGCGCCTCGACGATGCGGCGGACCGCGGACGCGAAACTCACCCGACGGGCGGCCACCGCATCGCCACCCGGCCCGTCGGTCGACTCGGAGGTGTCCGGCGCCAGTGCGACCGACGCCTGGCGTACCGCGTCGCGGGCGATCGACTGCGCCTCGGTGAAGTCGAATTCCGGTGTGTCGCTTGCCCAGAAACCGCGCAGGTAGAGGTCCAGCGCCACCTCTTCGGTGAGTTCGTCGACCTCTTCGACGATCGAGTAGACCAGTTCACGCTCACCCAGGAAGCCCAGCGCCTCCAGCATGCGGTTGCAGAACGTGTGGGTGGTCGCGATCGTCGACGCGTCGAAGTCGCTCAGAGCGCGGGCGAGATTGCGACGACGGGTGGCGACCTCGTCCGGTGATCCCTGCGCCAGCATCTGCAGCAGCGCGTCGTGGCCGGGGGCGGCACCGGGACGGTCGAGTCCGTCCAGCAACTCGCGCACGCGGTCTCGCATGCGTTCACGCAGCTCGGCGGTCGCGGCCCGGCTGAAGGTCACCAGCAGCATCTCCGAGATCGGGACTCCCTCGGCGATGTGCCGGGCGGCGAGTCCGACGATGGCGTAGGTCTTCCCGGTTCCGGCGCTCGCCTCCAGGACCGTGGTGTGATCCGGCAGGTCGGCGGTGACGTCGAAGGTGGCCGGCCGTCTCACGTGCCCTCCCGGTGCTCATCGAGTGGCACCCACACGGTTCGCGCCAGCCCGGCGAACAACGGTTCGTCGTCACCCATGGGCAGTTCGACACCGCCGACGGTGCGATGGTCGGGCGTCGCGCTGTCGAGGAGGTCGTCGAAATCGACCTCGGCCAGCACGTCCCCGCCGAATGCGAGCTTCACATATGGGTCGTGCGCGGCACCGAATCTGTCGTCGAAGTTCCGGCGGGCGTTGGCGAGCGAGAACGTGCTGCGCCGGCCGGGCCCGTCGTTCTCGACGAACGTGTACGCGGGTTCCAGCGGCAGCGGCAGCGGACGACGAAGACCCTCGTCACGTAGCCGGACGAGGTCGTGAAGCAACGGAACCGGATCCGCGGGGCGCCGGAGTGTGATGGTGCTGGTCCCGCCGCCTCGCGGGGCCCGCCCGATCAGGACCGCCGAGTCCACCGACCGCGCCGCGGCATTGCCCTGGGTCGCGGCGGCGGCCACCGCGAGAAGCGTGATCCAGCCGCTGAGTTGCTGTTTGGCCTTGAGCTTGGAGTACGTCGGCCGCACCAACGCGGCCGGCACGGTGTCGCCGAACACGTCACCGACCGTTCCGTGCACCCGGCGGCCGTCGGGTAGTCGGACCAGGACGTCGAGGGTCGTGGGAGTCCCTGTGCGCAACGGCTCGACGACGCCGTATAGCCGCGTGACCGTCCGCGAGATCGCGCGGAGCTCACGGGTGCCGAAGGCGAACGGCGGCAGTGTCCCGCGCCGGAGCTCGGCCGCCTCGCACTCCCCGATGGACACCCCGGTCAGCATCCGGGAGAGGAATCGGTCGCCGATCCCCCACTTGTCCAGTGGTTCCAGTTCGACATCGAGTTGGTCGTCGTGTGGCCGGTCGTCGTCGGGGATGCGGGCACCGAGGCGCTGGCGGACGAACGCCACGATCGGGTCCACGTGGAAGTCGATGAGGGTCGCGAGGTCGATGTCCTCGGTGTCGGGGGTCCGTTCCGGCGCGGGCAGCACCTCGGCAGCGGCGACCACCACGCGCCGCGTCGGCTCGCGTAAGGCCTCGGCTCCGCGAAGCATCGACGCGTCGTGGCTGAACGGCCCCGCGATTCCCGGCACGCCACCGGGGGTGAAGTTCCGCGCGTCGAACCCGTGCAGCGAATGCCGGCGAACGGGACTCACGCCGGTCAGACCGGTGAGCGTGTCGACCAGTTCGCTCACGACCACAGCGGGCGGGATCCGCCGGCCGGAGACGGGGTCGGCGCCACTGTAGAAGACGAGGAGGGCATCTTGCGCGGCGCAGATCGCGTCGAGGAAACACTGCCGGTCCTCGTCCCGCGGATTGCGTTCGCCCACCAGCGGATCGACGCCGAGTACGTCATCCCCGTCGATCCGCTGGACACGCGGGAACACCTCGGCGTCGATCCCGAGCAGCACGATCACCCGGTGCGGCACCGAGCGCATCGGCACCATCGTGCACACCGTCAGTTCTCCGGTGCGGAAGTTCGAGCGCGTCGGCCGGCCGGCGACCAGCGCCGATAGGAGGTCCCGCACGTCCGCCAGACGCAGCACCTCCTCCGGCTCGACCGGTCGGGTGTCCCCGAAGGCCTCGCTGAGCATCCGGATTGCCTGTGCGCGTTGCCAATCCTCGGCGGGCTCGGTCGCCGTCAGCGACGAGACGGCGTCGATGAGCGTCTCCGCCCATCGGTGCGCGGGAGCGGCTTCCCGCAGTTCGGCCAGCACCCGACCGAGTCGGTCGAGGAACTCGTCGAACCTACCGACGAGATCGATGCCGGTGCTCTCCACTCCGGCGAGCGGCAGTGCAGTACCGAGCCATTCGTCGTCGGCCTCCTCGGCGACGACGCCGAGGGCGATGCGGTCCAGGCCGGCGTCGAAGGTGCCCTGGCGGAACCGTTCGAGACCGTAGCGGGCGCGTTCGGCGACGCCTATCCCCCACCGGACGTTGCTGTGCGCCAGCCATTCCCGGATCAGATCCAGGTCGTCGTCGGTCATCGCGAACCGGGTTCGTACCGGCGGGGCGCCGAGGAGGTCGACGACGTCACCGGCGGTCACCCGGCCCGCGGCCAGCTCCACGACTCCGACGATCACGTCGAGGATCGGGTTCACATGGCGAATTCCACGGTCGGCGAGCCGAACTCGCAGATCGAACGCCGGATGCGGCAGTCCCGCTTGTCCGAATGCGCCACGGATCAGGGGTGCGTAGGTCTCGACGTCCGGGCACATGATGAGGACATCGCGCGGCTGCAGCTCGGGATCGGCGGCGAACAGATGCAGCAACCGATCCCGCAGGACCTCGATCTGCCGCTCGGGCCCGTGACACGCGTGCACCTCTACGGACGGGTCCGCGGAGACGGTCGGGTCCGACGTGTCGGTCTGGTCCGACGTGTCGGTGAGGCCGGGCGCGGGAGCCAGGTCGTCGCGGATCCCCGACTGGACGACGTGCAGCGCGGTGTCGCCCAGCACCGACTCCCGCGGCACATGGTGCAGGTCCCGATCGACGATCGGAGCGAGCCGCAACTGGAGTTCCTGCAGATCACGGGAGAGACCGGCGAGCAGGGGGTTTCGCAGTTCGGGGAGCTCGCACTCCCCGCGTCGAGGTGGGACCCCGTTGCCGGAGTCGGGGTCGACGAGGGCACCGAGGTCCGCCCACAGCCGCGGACTCGGGTGGGGCACGAACAGGTGGACATCGTGGTGGACGGCTGCGGCCGCGGCGATCTGACGGAACGACTCGGTGATCCGCGTCGGCCCGAAGACCGACAGTCGTTCCGGCAATCCCCCCGCCGCGGGGTCGGTGCGCAGCCGATCGCAGACCGCGGCGAGATCCTCCGCGGGATGCGGCCGGCCGATCTCGGCGCGGACCGCACGCCAGAACCCGGGCTGCCACGCCAGGTCGTCCCGCAGGGGGCGGCCGGCACCGTCGAGATCGTGGCCGGCGGCCCAGTCGGCGATCAGCGACGGACGCGACCGCCCGTACCGGTCGAACAACTCGGCCAGATGGCGTGCGGTGGCGTAGCGGCGCCCGATCCGGGGCGAGGAGGTGTCGCCCGCGCCGATGTGCCGCGCGATCACGTCGAGCGCGGGGTCGTCGACGCGGTCGTCGAGGACACGCAGCACCGGCCACGTCAGTTCGGCCGCGCGCCACGGATCGTCCGACGCCGTCAGCGAGCCCGAGGTGTTCAGACGCGTGTCACCGAGCACCGCCGCGACGATGGCGTCAGCCAGGCGGGGCGGTCCGGTGAAATCGATGTTGGCCGCGATCCCGTCGTCGCCAGCCCCTGCCCCCAGGCGTCGGGCCAGATGCTGGGCGAGCCACCGCTCGACTCCCGCGGCGGGAACCGACACGATCTCCGGGCGCATCGGGTCGCCCAGCGGGTGCGCGAGGACCTCGGCCAGCGCATCGGCCAGCGTGTCGGTGCGTTCGGCGCGGTGCAGGATGAGCATGGGACGGCTGTGACTCCGGGGCCCGGCCCGGTCAGCCCGCGGCGTTCGACCGGGGCGTGTGGAAACGCACCGGCTCGCCGAGGCGCGCGGTCAGCAGCGGCCGGGCGTCGTCGGGAATCGGGGTGGGTCGGCCGGTGTCCGGGTCGACGACGACCATCGTGGTCTCGGCCGTGGCGCACAGCGTCCCGGACTGGTCGAACAGGCGCAGGGCCATGACGAACGACGACCGGCCCACGCGTCCGATGCAGGTGCGCACGTGCACCGGGTCGAGCGAGTAGTGCACGGGAGCGGAGAACTCGATGTCCTGACGCGCGACGAGGAACGAGAACTTCCGCGGCCGGTCGGGCATCCATTCATAGAACGAACGCACCCGGCTCTCCTCGAAGATCCGGGAGATCTGCACGTTGTTGATGTGGTTGTTGATGTCCATGTCGCCCCAGCGCAGCGCGACCGGGATGTCGAGGACGTAGTCCGGTCCGGCGGAACCGGCTGCGGTTGCCTCGGGATCGAGGGCATCTGGGTCGGGGGCATCTCGGTGGGGGGCCACGGCGCGATCTTAGTGCGGGACACGCGTACGACGAACTGCAGGAGTCACCGCCGACCAGACCGTAGACTCACTCGCCGGGGCAGGACGTCAGGCGTATCGGTGCGCGCACCCCCGGCGCGCGGTGAGGGGCTCGGGTGAACATCGACACGGCACGGGCTCGGCTGCGCCCGGTGTCCGCCGTCGATGTCGACGAGCTCGTCCACCTCGACAGCGATCCCGAGGTCATGCGGTACGTGAGCGGCGGTGCCGCGACACCGCGCGCCGTGATCGAGGACTGGGTGGTCCCCCGCGCCGAGACCGAACACCGCAGACACGGCACCGGCACCTGGATCCTGTGCGACCCCGCCACCGCCGCCTTCCTCGGCTGGATCTCGCTGCGCACACCACGGCACAGCAACCGTGCCGAACTCGAACTGAGCTATCGCCTCCGGCGCACGGTGTGGGGCCGCGGCCTCGCGACCGAGGCGGCGTTCGCCCTCGTCGCGTTCGCGTTCGACCACCTCGGCACCGAGCGGGTGTTCGCGAGCACGGTCGCCCGCAACGCGTCGTCGCGCCGCGTGATGGAGAAGCTCGGGATGACGCTCTGCGCCATCCACCTCTGCGACGACGCCGCGGACTCGGCCGAGCTGCTGACCATCCACCCGGACCGCGACCGGTCTGAGGTCGAATACGAGCTCCTCCGGGCCGACTGGCAGGAGCGATCGCAACGATGGTCGTCGGCCGGGGGTCTCACCGCGTGAGCGCAACACCCCTCTGGCCGCGCCCATCGGATCATCATTGACTACCGTTGAGAACATGCACGGTCGTACTCCGGCCCCGGCGCTACACGGCCCCCTCGGGTAGCACCCCACTCGGGTTCGCCGAAGTCCGCACGACCGTCGCCCAACGACCTGGAAGGAGATGTCTGGAGATGAGCAGCCCCGCCGTCCAGGCCCCCGCTGGAGCAGCCACGACCCGTCGGAAAGTGGTCATCATCGGTTCGGGCTTCGGCGGATTGTTCGCCGCCCAGCGACTGGCCAAGGCCGATGTCGATGTCACGCTGATCGCCAAGACCACCCATCACCTGTTCCAACCGATGCTCTACCAGGTGGCGACCGGCATCGTCGCCGAGGGCGAGATCGCACCGGCCACCCGCGTGGTCCTGCGCAAGCAGAAGAACACCGCGGTGCTCATGGGTGACGTGTACGACATCGACCTCGAGGCCAAGACCGTCACCTCCCGCCTGCTCGAGCGCATCACGGTCACCCCGTACGACGACCTCATCGTCGCCGCCGGCGCCGATCAGTCGTACTTCGGCAACGATCACTTCGCCGAGTACGCGCCCGGCATGAAGACCATCGACCACGCACTCGAACTGCGCGGACGGATCCTGGGCGCCTTCGAGCAGGCCGAGCTGTCCCACGACCCCGCCGAGCGCGCCAAGCTGCTGACCTTCGTGGTCGTCGGCGCCGGCCCCACCGGTGTCGAATTGGCCGGCCAGATCGCCGAGATGAGCGACAAGACCCTCAAGGGCGCGTTCCGCAACATCGACCCGACCGAAGCCCGGGTGATCCTGCTCGATGCCGCGCCGGCCGTCCTGCCACCGTTCGGCCCGAAGCTCGGCGGCAAGGCCGCGGCCCGCCTCGAGCGCATGGGTGTCGAGATTCAGCTGAACGCGATGGTCGTCGACGTCGACTACGACGGCCTGGTCGTCAAGGAGAAGGACGGCACTACCCGCCGCATCGAGTCGCAGTGCAAGGTGTGGTCGGCCGGCGTACAGGCCAGCCCGCTCGGCCAGCAGCTCGCCGAGCAGTCGGGCGTCGAACTCGACCGCGCCGGCCGGGTGAAGGTGCTCCCCGACCTCACCATCCCCGGCCATCCCGAGGTGTTCGTCGTCGGCGACATGATGGCCGTCGACGGGGTCCCGGGTGTGGCGCAGGGCGCGATCCAAGGCGGCCGCTATGCCGCGGACGCCATCAAGGCCGAGCTGAAGGGGCAGACCCCCGACCAGCGCAAGCCGTTCAGCTACTACGACAAGGGCTCGATGGCGACCATCTCGCGGTACTCCGCGGTGATGCAGGTCCCGATCCCCGGCATCAAGAAGACGTTCGAGACCGAGGGCTACTTCGCCTGGCTCGGCTGGCTGGCGCTGCACCTCGTGTATCTGGTCGGGTTCCGCAACCGCCTGAACACCCTGATCAACTGGTTCTTCGCGTTCACCACGCGCGGCCGTTCGCAGCTCGCGGTGACCGAGCAGCAGGTCTACGCGCGCACCGCGATCGGCCAGTTGTCGGCGCTCGAGAAGGCCGGCGAGACATCCGATGCGGAACCGGCGAAGACCGATGCCGGGACGGTGGACACCGCGTCGACCGCTCCCGGGGCGACGGGCTCGGTCCCCACCGAGGGCAAGGACGCCGACGGCAAGGAATCCGAGGCCGAGGCCAGCTGACCCGCGGGCGGCGGCCGGCCCTTGGGCGGTCGTCTATGGCACGACGGCCAGAGAGTCGATCTCCAGGCCGTCGGCCAGCCGCCGCGCGGTGCTGACCGAGGTCCCGAGCGCCGTGGTCAGACTGGCGCCGCCGGCCAGCTGCAGACGCGCGGCGAACTCGGTCTCGTGCACGTCGCCGGGCCGGTTGTCGGGGTACCGGAACACGCTGCTCGCCGCTCGGTGGCCCGCGGCCCCCGCGGGTGTGCCCTGACCGAGCGAGAGCCGATGGGCCAGCACGACTTGATCGTCGACCTCGACGCGCAGACCCCCGGTCCAGGCACCCATCCGGTCGCGGTCGACGAGGGTGGCGTCCGTCATGCTCGCCGCCCGGCCGATCTGGACGTGCTCGTGGAGATCGAGGGTGGCGCCGGCGGCGAGTCGTGCCGTGATGTCCGAGCGGTGGACCGCGCCACCGGCGACGACCGTCGGTTGCGGGTCGATGCGCAGGCGACCACCGTCGCCGACGGCGATCTCCCACCGAGCCGACGAGTCCGGACGGTCGCGGGCCGGCAGCGCGATCGTCGCCGCGACGCTGCCGAGGCGCAACTGCGCACCCGGTTCGACCTCGATGCGCACCACGATCTCGTCACCACCGAGCGGCGTGGCGGCGGTGCCGATCAGCTGAACGTGGCCCGGCGCGGTCACCCGCACGCCCAGTCCCCCGACCGCCCGATGACGCACGCCACGCTCGACGGTGGCGACGATGTCGACCTCGGTGCGCATCGTCACCCGGCGGCGACCGGGGCCGCCAGTTGGGCCCGGACCCAGGCCAGCACGTCCGTCGCGGCCGGGTCCTCGGTCAGCGAGATCATGGCGGTCTGCCGGCCCTCGCGGACCTTCGCCGCGTCGCGCCGCATGACCTCGAGGTCGGCGTTGACGCGCTCGGCCAGATCGATCTTGTTGATCACCAACAAGTCCGAGAACGTGACGCCGGGTCCGCCCTTGCGGGGCACCTTGTCCCCGCCCGCGACGTCGATGACGAAGATCTGCACGTCGATCAGACCTGTCGAGAATGTCGCGGTGAGATTGTCGCCGCCCGATTCCACGAGGATCAGATCCAGCGGCGGGTTCGCCTCGACGAGATCGTCGATGGCGTCGAGATTGGCGGTGATGTCGTCCCGGATGGCGGTGTGCGGACATCCGCCGGTCTGGACGGCGGTGATCCGTTCATCGGGCAGAACGGCGTTGCGGCGCAGGAAGTCGGCGTCCTCGGTCGTGTAGATGTCGTTTGTCAACACGGCGACCGACAACTCGTCCCGGAGCTGTCGGCACAGTGCGGCCACCAGCGCGGTCTTGCCCGATCCGACCGGGCCACCGACACCGATGCGCAGCGCCTCGCCGGGCTCGCGCTTGCGGCGCGGCCGGTTGTGGTCGTGGGTGTGCGGCTGCCCGTCGATGAGATGCGGGGGCATGGGAACTCCTCTCGGTTCGCGACGGCGACTTCTCCGGGTCACGGGATGGATGGGCGGTGGTCAGGACATGAACAGCGGCATCGGTTGCCGCTCATGGCGTTCGGCGAAGATGTCGAGCACCGGATCGGACAGGTCCGCCAGGCCGACCGCGGCCTCGGCGGCGACGCGTTCGCACTCGGGACCGAGTTCGGCGATCATGATCGACACGTCGGCCGGGTCGAGTGCGAGCAGGCGCTGGCCGGCGGTCGCCGACCCGCTCATCGTGGTGTACACGAGGATCAGGGCCGTGTGGAAACCCGACAGCGAGGACACCGCGCCGATCGACCCGCTGATGACGGGGAGATGCGTCGTCGGCCGGTGGGCCGACCAGTCGGCGTCCGGCCACATCCGCCGCGCCAGCCGCACCATCCCGCGGCCCTGCGCCAGCGATGCCTTCCGTGCGGCCGCCGACGGTGTGCGCGCATCGGTTTCGCGTTGCGCGCGGGGCACGTCGAGCGCGCCGTCGGCCACGGCCGCCGCCACCGATGCCGCGACGAGACCGCTCGTAGTCACCCGGCGGTACAGGAAGGACGCGAGATCGCCTGCGGTGCGGATGAATCCGTCGGTGATCGCCTGCTCGACGCCACCGGAGTGGACGTGCCCGCCCACCGGTAGACGCGAATCCGCCAGGGCCAGCATCATCGCCAGCGGCGCGGAGGCGCCCGGGTTCGTGTCGTCGGGTCGCATCAGAACAGGAAATACCGTTGCGCCATCGGGAGTTCGGCGACGGGCTCGGACTCCCACACCTCACCGTCGACCCGCACCGTAAACGTGTCGGGGTCGACCTCGATCGTCGGGCAGGCGTCGTTGTTGACCATGTCGGCCTTCCCGACGCCGCGGGTGTTCTTGACCGGGACGAGCCTGCGGTCGACCCCGATGCGCCCGGCGAGATCGGCGTCGGCACCCGGGGCGACGAAGCTGACCGACGTGGCGGCCGCGAGTTTCGGTGCGGCGCCGAACATCGGGCGCGGGAAGACCGGTTGCGGCGTGGGGATCGAGGCGTTGGCGTCGCCTATCGCCGCCCACGCGATGGCGCCCCCCTTGATGACCAGATCGGGCCGGATCCCGAAGAACGCCGGGTCCCACAGCACGAGGTCGGCGAGCTTACCGACCTCGACGGATCCGATCTCGTCGTCGAAGCCATGCGCACGCGCCGGACAGATCGTGTACTTCGCGATGTAACGCCGTGCGCGATTGTTGTCCGCCCGACCGTCGCCGGGCAGCGATCCGCGTTTGCGCTTCATCACATGCGCCGTCTGCCACGTCCGGAGCACGACTTCGCCGATCCGGCCCATCGCCTGCGAGTCCGAGCCGATCATCGAGATGGCGCCCAGGTCGTGGAGCAGGTCCTCGGCCGCGATCGTGGACGGCCGGATCCGGCTCTCGGCGAACGCGAGGTCCTCCGGCACGGTGGGGTTGAGATGGTGGCAGACCATCAACATGTCGAGGTGCTCGTCGAGTGTGTTGACCGTGTGCGGGCGTGTCGGATTCGTCGACGACGGAAGCACATTCGGGTAGGCCGCGACCGTGATGATGTCCGGCGCGTGACCACCGCCCGCGCCCTCGGTGTGGTAGGCGTGGATGCCGCGGCCGGCGATCGCGCCGAGGGTCGTCTCCACGAACCCGGCCTCGTTCAGGGTGTCGGAGTGCAGGGCGACCTGCACGCCGGTCTCGTCGGCCACCCGCAGGCAGGCGTCGATGGCCGCGGGCGTACTGCCCCAGTCCTCGTGCAGCTTGAAACCCGAAGCGCCCGCGCGGATCTGCTCGTGCATCGACTCGGCGCTGACGGTGTTGCCCTTGCCGAGGAGCGCGATGTTCATCGGCCAGTGATCGGTTGCGGCGAGGATCGAGGCCAGATGCCAAGCGCCGGGTGTCACGGTGGTGGCCTTGCTGCCCTCGGCCGGACCCGTACCGCCGCCGATCACGGTGGTGATCCCGTTGCCCAACGCCTCGTCCATGATCTGCGGACAGATGAAGTGCACATGGCAGTCGATCGCGCCGGCGGTGACGATCTTGCCGTTGCCGGCGATGATCTCGGTCGACGGCCCGATGACCAGGTCCGGATGCACCCCGTCCATGGTGTCGGGATTACCCGCCTTGCCCATCGCGACGATGCGACCGTCCCGAATTCCCAAATCGGCCTTGATGATTCCCCAGTGGTCGAGGACCACGACGCCGGTGATGACGGTGTCGGGGGCGCCGTCGGCGCGGGTCGCCCGGCTCTGTCCCATCGACTCGCGGATCACCTTGCCACCGCCGAAGACGGCCTCGTCTCCGGCGCGACCCGGTCCGCCCGACAGGTCCTCGGTGACCTCGATGAGCAGATCGGTGTCGGCGAGGCGGATCAGATCGCCCGTGGTCGGGCCGAACAGCTGTGCGTACCGGTCGCGTCCCAGGATGGCCATGCGTCACTCACTCTCGTCGGTACGGACGGCGTCGACCGGTCCGCAGGCGCCGGGGGGCGCCAGGGAGATCCCGTACACCTCGCGGGTTCCGCCGAGTGGGACCAGACCGACAGTCATCTCGATGCCGGGCTCGAACCGCACCGCGGTCCCGGCCGGGATGTCGAGGCGACGGCCGTGCGCACGGGCGCGGTCGAAGACCAGTGCGGCGTTCGACTGCGGGAAGTGGACGTGACTGCCGACCTGCACCGGACGATCGCCGGAGTTGACGACCCGGAGTTCGACGGCGTCGGCACCCGCGTTGAGCTCGATGGTCCCGTCAGCGGCGATGACCTCACCCGGCACGAGTGTCGATCGCGGGCCGGGATGCGTACCCGACATTTCGGTCTCCTCTGGACTGCTGCTGTTCGATGGACGGGCGCGGGGCGCCACGATCCACCTCGGACGGTGCCCCGATCGCGGGGCGTCAGGCGATGGGGTCGTGCACGGTCACCAGCTTGGTGCCGTCGGGGAACGTCGCCTCCACCTGGACGTCGTGCAGCATCTCCGGCACCCCGTCCATGACGTCGTCGCGCCGGAGCACCTCGCGGCCGGAGGTCATCAGCTCGGCCACCGACCGGCCGTCGCGGGCGCCCTCCAGGACGTGATCGGTGATCAGCGCGACCGACTCCGGGTGGTTGAGCTTCAGGCCGCGCCCCTGCCGCCGCCGGGCCAGCTCGGCCGCGTAGGAGATCAACAGCCGTTCTTGTTCATGCGGCGACAGTCGCACCGGGAGCGCTCCTCGAGAGTGTTCGGCCGGACGGTCTGTTCGGTGGGTCCGGCCGGGCAGTAGGAGTCATCCTGCCATGCCGACACGGGGTCGGCGCGCCGAGTGGCGATGGGGTGACGCGGGCCTCAACGGCCTATGTGACCTCGATGTTCTGCAGCCGCACCTGCGACTTGGCCAGCATCTTTCCGTCCTGGTCGACCATGTCGACAGCCCACAGCTGCTGGCGACGGCCCCGGTGGATCGGGGTCGACGTCGCGGTGACCGTGCCGGCGCGGACGGACCGGAGGAAGTCGGTGTTGTTGTTCACCCCGACGGCGGTGCCGCCGATCCCGGAATCCTGCAGCCAGAGGAAACCGCTCATGCTGGCGACACTCTCACCGACCGCGCAATAGACGCCGCCGTGCACGATGCCGAACGGCTGATGATGACGCTCGGTGATCTCCATCGTGGCCACGATCCGGTCCGGCCCGGCCTCGACGACCTCGAGTCCCAGGACCCCGTCGAGCCCTTTGCCGAATGAATCCCGGAGAACATCGTCCGCACTGTCAGCAGTCATGACGTCAACGGTCGCATGTCGGTCGGATCGTGGCGACAGCAGTCCGGGACTCGGCGGGGAACCGGGCTCGACCGCCGATCGTTTGCCCCCCGAGGATCCCAGAAGGCCCCGCATCTCTGGGAGATGCGGGGCCTTCCGTGCCGTGGACCGGGGGTCTCTGCAGCCCTCAGGACTCTCGCGCGGTCCGACGTGACACTTAATGTAGGCTAGCCTTACCAACCTGTCAAGCGTTCGGGAAAAGGCCACGTCAGGAGCGTGGTGACCGACATCGGCGTCGCTCGGCACACCGACACGCAACAACTGGGTATCCACCGGACCCACAAACGGAGGCACAGCAGTAAAATGCGAAAGATGAATGGCCTGGGCGACCTCGAACGCGCTGTGATGGACACGTTGTGGGAGAGTCCGACCCCGCAGACCGTGCGGCAGGTACACGCCGCACTGTCCCGGGACCGCTCCCTTGCGTACACGACCGTCATGACGGTCCTGCAGCGACTGGCGAAGAAGAACCTGGTGACGCAGATCCGCGACGACCGGGCCCACAAGTACGTCCCCACCCATCCCCGCGAGGACCTGGTCGCCAGCCTCATGGTCGACGCGCTCAGCGAGGCCGCCGCTCCCGGCTCCCGACATGCGGCCCTGGTGTCCTTCGTCGGTCGCGTGGGCGCCGACGAGGCGGCCGCCCTCCGTTCCGCACTCGATGAACTCGAAGCCGCCCGCGGAACGAGCGACACCGGCTAGATTCGCGGCACCACCACTCGCAGCCCACCCTGAGGAATCACCAGATGACCGCCTTGCTCTTCGGCATCGTCAGCCTGGTGCTCGCCGGACCCGTACCCGAGGCACTGTCCCGGGCCCGCTGGCCGATCCGAGCACCACGCGCGGCGATGACGCTGTGGCAGGCCATTGCCCTGGCCGCCGTGCTGTCGGCGTTCAGCTGTGGCCTGGCGATCGCGGCGAACATCCTCGTGATCGGTCCCGACGGCACCCCGACGACCCACCCGGTCCGTGAGATCGAACGCCTCGGCTGGCCGCTGTGGCTCCTCTGCGTCGGGGTCTTCGTGCTCACCCTGCTCGTCGGCGCGCGGCTGTTCTACACCGTGATCCGCGTCGGCCTGCGCACCCGCGCCCGGCGCAAGGCGCACCGTCAGCTCATCGACATCCTCGACCGTTGCGACCGGACCGACGACGCCGACGATCCGCTCTACGCCCGCGACGTCCGGATGATCGACGTCGAACAACCCCTCGCCTACTGCCTGCCCGGGCTGCGTCAGCGCGTCGTGGTCAGCGAAGGCGTGGTGCATCGGCTCACCCGTGACGAACTCGTCGCGGTGATCGCCCACGAACGCGCGCACCTCCGCGCCCGCCACGACCTCGTCCTCGAGGCCTTCATCGCGTTGCACGAGGCGTTCCCCCGCTTCGTCCGCAGCAGCTCGGCGCTCGGCGCCGCGGAACTGCTCGTCGAGGCACTGGCCGACGACCAGGCCGTCCGCGCGACCACCCCGACGACACTGGGTCGCGCACTGGTCGCCTGCGCCGACGCGGTGGCTCCCCGCGGGGCGATGGCGGTCGGCGGGCCGACGACCCTGACCCGCGTCCACCGCCTCCGCGACGACCGTCCCGCACGCGTTCTCGCGGCCGGCGCCTACATCGCCGCCGCCGCGATCCTGGTCCTGCCGACCCTCGCGGTCGCGATCCCGTGGCTGACCGAGCTCAACCGACTCATGTCGGCGTTCTGACGACTCCTGTCCCCCGGGCGGTATCGGACCGCCGTCACACGTGGAGGCAGATCGCCGCTTCGGACACAGAGGCAATAGGCTGTCCGCATGAACAATGTCGACGCATCGTCCTCCTCCGCGAAGGCCCAGATCGGTGTCACCGGCCTGGCCGTCATGGGTTCGAACATCGCACGCAACTTCGCCCGTCACGGGTATACGGTCGCGCTGCACAACCGCAGCATCGCCAAGACCGACGCGCTGCTCGAAAACCACGGCGGCGACGGCAACTTCATCCGCACCGAGACGGTGGCCGAGTTCGTGGCCGCACTCGAGCGTCCGCGCCGGGTCCTCATCATGGTGAAGGCGGGCGACGCGACCGACGCGGTCATCGAGGAACTCGCCGACGCGATGGAGCCGGGCGACATCATCATCGACGGCGGCAACGCCCTCTACACCGACACCATCCGGCGCGAGGCCGCGATGTCGGCCCGCGGACTCAACTTCGTCGGCGCGGGCATCTCCGGCGGCGAAGAGGGCGCGCTCAACGGCCCGTCGATCATGCCGGGCGGACCCGCCGAGTCCTACGAGTCGCTCGGGCCCCTCCTCGAGTCGATCGCCGCCCAGGTCGACGGCGAGCCGTGCTGCACCCACATCGGGCCCGACGGCAGCGGCCACTTCGTCAAGATGGTGCACAACGGCATCGAGTACGCCGACATGCAGCTCATCGGCGAGGCCTACGACCTCATGCGCAAGGCCCTGGACATGCCGGTCTCGGAGATCGCCGACGTCTTCCGCGACTGGAACACCACCGAACTCGAGAGCTACCTGATCGAGATCACCGCGGAGGTCCTCAGCCAGGTCGACGACGAGACCGGCAAGCCGCTGGTCGACGTCATCGTCGACGCCGCGGGTCAGAAGGGCACCGGCCGCTGGACCGTGAAGTCCGCACTCGACCTGGGCATCCCGACGACCGGGATCGCCGAGGCCGTGTTCGCCCGCGCCCTGTCGAGCGCCACCGATCAGCGCGTCGCCGCGCGCGGCCTGTCGTCGGGCAACCTCGGCTCGGCCCCCGCCGACCGCGAGAGCTTCGTCAACGACATCAAGACGGCCCTATACGCCTCCAAGGTCGTCGCCTACGCCCAGGGCTTCGATCAGATCGCCGCCGGCAGCGCCGAGTACGGCTGGGATGTCGACCGCGGAGCACTGGCCACCATCTGGCGCGGCGGCTGCATCATCCGGGCACAGTTCCTCAACCGCATCCGTGAGGCCTACCACGACGACCCCGCCCTTCCGAGCCTGCTTCTCGCGCCGTACTTCCGCGAAGCCGTCGAGGTCGGCATCGACAGTTGGCGCCGGGTGGTTTCGACCGCGACGCTGCTCGGTATACCCGTGCCGGCCTTCGCGTCGTCGCTGTCGTACTACGACGGTCTGCGCGCCGAACGGCTGCCGGCCGCGCTGACCCAGGGTCTGCGCGACTTCTTCGGTGCGCACACCTACCAGCGCATCGACAAGGAGGGCACGTTCCACACACTGTGGAGCGGCGACCGCTCCGAAGTGACCGAATAGGAGCCTGCGAACCCCAGTGCGATTCATCGAAGGCCACCGGCCGACACATGATCTGACCTACGACGATCTGTTCATCGTCCCCGGCAGGTCGGATGTCAGTTCCCGATTCGACGTCGACCTGTCGACGTCGGACGGCAGCGGTACCACGATCCCGCTGGTCGTGGCGAACATGACGGCGGTGGCGGGCAAGCGCATGGCCGAGACGGTGGCCCGCCGCGGTGGGCTCGTGGTCCTCCCCCAGGACCTGCCCATCGAGGCGGCCGCCGCGTCCATCGCCTTCGTGAAGTCACGGCACCTGGTGGCCGACACACCCGTCACCCTCGACCCGGACGCGTCGGTCACCGATGCGGTCGCGTTGATCCCGAAGCGTTCCCACGGCGCGGCCGTCGTGGTCGAAGACGGCCGGCCGGTGGGTGTCGTGACCGAGAGACGGTGCCGCGACGTCGACCGGTTCGCCCGGGTCCGCGAGATCGCCGACCCCGACATCGTGACGCTGCCCGTCGACACCCCGCCCCGCGAGGTCTTCGACGCGCTGGGTGACCTGCACCTGGGCCTGGCCGTGCTCGTCGAACCCGACGGCCGGCTCACCGGGGTGCTCAACCGCGTCGGTGCCCTGCGGCATGCGATCTACACGCCGAACCTCGACTCCGCCGGCGCCCTGCGGATCGCGGCGGCCGTCGGCATCAACGGCGACGTCGTGGGCAAGGCTCGCGCGTTGGTCGCCGCGGGAGCGGATCTACTGGTGATCGACACCGCGCACGGCCATCAGGAGAAGATGCTCACCGCGCTGTCCGCGGTCGCCGACGCCGACCTCGGCGTCCCGATCGCGGCCGGCAATGTCGTGTCGGCCGAGGGCACGCTCGACCTCATCGACGCCGGCGCGTCGATCATCAAGGTCGGTGTCGGGCCGGGCGCGATGTGCACCACCCGCATGATGACCGGCGTCGGGCGTCCCCAGTTCTCGGCGGTCGCCGAATGCGCCGCGGTCGCCGCGGGACACGGTGCAGCGGTCTGGGCCGACGGCGGTGTCCGACACCCGCGCGATGTCGCGCTCGCACTGGCCGCCGGGGCGTCGAACGTGATGGTCGGCTCGTGGTTCGCCGGGACCCACGAGTCACCGGGCGACCTGCTCGTGGACGAGCGGGGTCCGTACAAGGTGAGTTTCGGCATGGCCTCGAAGCGGGCGGTCGCGGCCCGGTCGAGCGGCGACAGCACCTACGACCTGGCACGCAAGAGCTTGTTCGAAGAGGGCATCTCGAGTTCACGGATCCGCCTGGACCCGGAGCGGCCCGGCGTCGAGGACGTCATCGACCACATCTGTGCGGGCGTCCGCAGCACGGCCACGTACACCGGCGCCCGCAACCTGCGCGAACTCCACGACAAGGTGGTGTTGGGCATCCAGTCGCCCGCCGGCTTCGCCGAAGGACGGCCCCTGCCGGGCGGGTGGTGACGTGGAGATCCTGCTCCTGGTCGCGAGTCTCGTCGGATTCATCGCGCTGACGCTCGGGACGGCGCTGTTCGTGGCGGCCGAGTTCTCCCTCACCGCGTTGGAGCGGTCGACGATCACCGCCGACGTGGCCGATCGCGCGGACCGTCGTTCTCGGATGGTCCAACGCGCGCACTCCACCCTGTCGTTCCAGCTGTCGGGCGCGCAGCTGGGCATCACGATCACGACCCTCATCACCGGCTACATCGCCGAACCGGTCCTCGCCCGGATCCTCCGGCCGCCGCTGACCGCACTCGGCGTCGGCGAGTCGGTGGCCTCGGCGACCTCGCTCATCCTCGCGCTGGTGATCGCGACCTCCCTGTCGATGGTGCTCGGCGAGCTCATCCCGAAGAACCTCGCGATCGCCAAGCCGCTCGCGGTGGCGCGGGCCACCGCCGGCCCGATGACCGTGTTCTCCGCGGTCTTCCGCTGGGCGATCAACGGATTGAACGGCACGGCGAACTGGATCGTCCGCCGACTCGGCATCGAACCGACCGATGAGCTGGCCTCCGCGCGGTCGCCCCAGGAACTCGTCTCGCTCGTCCGTAACTCGGCACGTCGCGGTGCCCTCGACCAGCAGACGGCGACCCTCGTCGACCGCTCGCTGCGCTTCGGCGAACTGACCGCCGAGGACCTGATGACCCCCCGCGTGACCATCGATTGTCTCGACCGCGCCGACTCCGTCCGCGATCTCGTCATGGCGTCGTCGCGCACCGGGCATTCCCGTTTCCCGGTCGTCATCGACGGCGACCTCGACGACCTCGTCGGGGTCGTGCACATCAAACAGGCCTTCACCGTTCCGCCCGAGCGACAGGCCACCACCTCGGTCACCTCGATCGCCCGGCCGGTGCCACGTGTGCCGGCCAGCCTCGACGGTGACGCGCTGATGGAACGCATCCGCGCCGACGGGATGGAGCTGTGCGTCGTGATCGACGAATACGGCGGGACCGCCGGCATCGTCACCACCGAAGACCTCATCGAGGAGATCCTCGGCGACGTCACCGACGAACACGACGACGAACGCGCCGACGTCGCGGTCGACGGCAACGGTTACCTCTGTGCCGGACTGCTGCGCATCGACGAGCTGTACGACGCCGTCGGCTACCACGCCCCCGAAGGGCCCTACGACACGCTGGGTGGACTCGTCATGTACTGCCTGGGACGCATTCCCACCGTCGACGACGAGGTGGACCTCCCACGACGCTCGGCCGTCGGCGAGACCGACGACGACACCGCCCAGTCGCCCGACCGCGGCCCCGACGTCACCTGGCGTGCGACCGTCACCCAGATGGACGGACGCCGGGTCGACGTGGTCGCGATTCGGCCGGCTCCCGCGGATCAGGTCCGGCCGGCTCACGCGGATCGAGACCTCTCCATCGCTGCCGAACGAAACGGCGAACCGTCGAACATCCAGGAGGACCCGCATGGGCGGTGATCTGTGGGCGGTCGGGCTGACCATCGTCCTCCTGGCCGGCAACGCGTTCTTCGTGGGTGCCGAGTTCTCCCTGATCTCGGCTCGACGCGACCGCCTCGAAGCCCTCGCCGAGAGCGGCAAGAGCCGTGCGCGAACCGTCATCTACGCCGGCGAACGGCTGTCGCTGATGCTGGCCGGTGCACAGCTCGGCATCACGATCTGCTCGATCCTGCTCGGCCGGGTCGGCGAGCCCGCGGTCGCGCATCTCATCGAGGCGCCGCTGCACCTGGCGCACGTTCCCGATGCCCTCCTCCACCCGATCTCGTTCGCCATCGCGCTGTCGCTCGTCGTGGTGCTGCACATCCTGCTGGGCGAGATGGTCCCGAAGAACATCGCGCTGGCCGGCCCGGAGTCGTCCGCGATGCTCCTCGTGCCGGCACATCTGCTGTTCATCCGGCTGGTCCGGCCGTTGATCGCGTTCTACAACTGGCTGGCGAACATCTCGCTGCGGCTCCTCCGGGTGGAACCGAAGGACGAACTCGAGTCCACGGTGTCGCTGGGCGAGCTGGCCGAGATGGTCGGCGAGTCCAAGCAGGAAGGCCTCATCGACGCCGAGGAGCACGAACGACTGACCCGCGCCCTGCAATCCATCGGCCGCACGGTGTCGGAGGTGATGATCCCGCTGGACCAGATGCGCAGTGTCGGTGTGCAGGTGTCCGGTTCCGGCGGCATCGGACCGACGCTGGGTGCCGTGGAGAAAGCGGTCGGCGAGACGGGGTTCTCCCGGTTCCCCGTCCGCGGACCCGACGGCACCTTCACCGGCTATCTGCACCTCAAGGACGTACTCGACGAGATCCTCGACGAGCACGTCGGACCGGACACCATCATCGGCGTCGACAAGATCCGGCCGCTGCCGGTCATCGATTCGACGACGCCCCTCGACGAGGCCACGGGAGTGCTGCGGCGGACCAGTTCGCATCTGGGCGCGGTGGTCGACGACAGCGGCCGCACCATCGGCATCGTCCCGCTCGCCGACCTGGTGGAGGAGTTCGTCGGCAACGTCCGCGACGAGACACACCGGGTGTGACCACGATGACCGCGCAACTGGAACATCCGGATCTCGACCTGGCGGCGCAGGTCCTGGACGCCGACGAGTGGCGAGCACGCCGCGACGCCCATCGGCGGGCGGTGGAGGAGCTGATCGGCCACTACCTCGACGCCCGGCGTCGCGGCGCCCGTCACCCGGTGATCGACTTCTTGTTCACCTACTACTCGTCACGTCCGGCGCACGTGCTGCGCTGGCATCCCGGGTTCGGTGTGACGATCGAGGACGGCGACGAGTTCCTCGGCCTGCGTGGCTACGAGCAGACCGCCGCCGGTGTGAGCGTCGGCGACGCCTATCTCCGGCACCGCGGCGAAGCGCTCGCCGCCGCCGTGGACATGCTCGGCGCCACCGCCCGACGACCCGCTCGGCTCGGCTGTTTCGGCCTGCACGAGTGGGCGATGGTCTACCGCACCGACGACACCCGGCACGACCTGCCGCTGCGATTGGGGTCCGCGGGCACCGACGCGGTCGTCGAGTCGATGCCGCTGCGGTGCACCCACTTCGATGCCTACCGGTTCTTCACCGACCCGGCGCGTCCGCGCAACGACACCACGTTGAGCCGGGTGACGCAGATCGCGCACGAACAACCGGGTTGCCTGCACGCGACAATGGACCTCTACCGGTACTGCTTCACCCTCGCGCCGCTCGTGCCGTCGGACCTGACGCTCGACTGCTTCGCGCTGGCACTCCGAGCCCGCGACCTCGACATGCGCGCCAGTCCCTACGATCTCAGCGACCTCGGTTACGAGCCGGTCCGCATCGAGACAGCCGCCGGCAGGGCCGACTACGTGCGCGAGCAGTCGGCGATCGCCGAACGGGGAATGACCCTGCGGACGCGGTTGCTCACCATCTGTACGGAGCTCGCGGACCTCGCGACCGTGCCCGGCGGGAGGCGCCTGCCGTCCGCCGTTACCGACGAGTAGCATGTATGCGTCGTCATTCGCTCGAGAAAGGCTGCCATGTCTGACCGGATCACCGTCAACGGGTTGCAGGTCGCTACCGTCCTGCACGACTTCATCAACAACGAGGCGTTGCCCGGTACCGGTGTAGATGCGGACGCCTTCTGGGCCGGTGCGGCCTCGGTCATCGCCGATCTCGCCCCGCGCAACCGCGAACTGCTCGCCGTCCGCGACGACCTGCAGACCAAGCTCGACGCCTGGCACCGCGATCACAAGGACGCCGACCTCACCCCCGGCAGCGCCGACTTCGACTCCTACAAGTCGTTCCTGACCGAGATCGGCTACCTCGCTGAGGTCCCCGCCGACTTCCAGATCACCACGTCGAACGTCGACCGCGAGATCGCCGACACCGCGGGCCCGCAGCTCGTGGTCCCGATCCTCAACGCGCGGTTCGCGCTGAACGCTTCGAACGCCCGCTGGGGTTCGCTGTACGACGCGCTCTACGGCACCGACGCGATCTCCGAGGCCGACGGCGCGGAGAAGGGTTCGTCGTACAACAAGGTGCGCGGTGACAAGGTCATCGCCTACGCCAAGGACTTCCTCGACCAGGCCGTGCCGCTCGAACAGTGCAGCTACACCGATGTGCGGGCGTTCGCCGTCACCGACGGCGCGCTGCAGGTGACGCTGGACGGCGACAAGACCTCCACCCTGGCCGACCCGACCGCGTTCGTCGGCTACCGCGGCGACGCGGCTTCGCCGACCTCGATCCTGCTGCGTAACAACGGCCTTCACCTCGACATCGAGATCGATCCGTCCTCGCCCATCGGGTCCACCGACCCGGCCGGAATCAAGGACGTCGTCGTCGAATCCGCGATCACCACGATCATGGACTTCGAGGACTCGGTCGCTGCGGTCGACGCCGAAGACAAGGTCGTCGGGTACCGGAACTGGCTGGGCCTCAACAAGGGCGACCTGTCCGAAGAGGTCACCAAGGGCGGCAAGACCTTCACGCGCGTGCTCAACGGCAACCGCGAGTACACCGCGCCGGACGGCACCACCTTCGACCTGCACGGGCGTTCGCTGCTGTTCGTCCGCAACGTGGGCCACCTGATGACCAACGACGCGATCCTCGACGCCGGCGGCAACGAGGTCCCCGAGGGCATCCTCGACGGCCTCATCACGTCGCTGATCGGCATCCACGGCCTGAGCGCAGAGGGTCTACAGAACTCGCGGACCGGATCGGTCTACATCGTGAAGCCGAAGATGCACGGCCCCGACGAGGTCGCCTTCACCGTCGAACTGTTCGGCCGTGTGGAGAAGGTCCTCGGCCTGGCCGAGAACACGCTCAAGGTCGGGATCATGGACGAGGAGCGCCGCACCACGGTGAACCTCAAGGCCTGCATCAAGGCGGCCGAGCAGCGCGTCGTGTTCATCAACACCGGCTTCCTCGACCGCACCGGCGACGAGATCCACACGTCCATGGAGGCCGGGCCGATGGTCCGCAAGGCCGAGATGAAACAGCAGACCTGGATCGGCGCGTACGAGAACTTCAACGTCGACACCGGCTTGCACGCGGGCCTGCAGCACAAGGCGCAGATCGGCAAGGGCATGTGGGCCATGCCCGACCTGATGGCCGACATGCTCGAGCAGAAGATCGGGCATCCGAAGGCCGGCGCCACGACCGCGTGGGTCCCCTCGCCGACGGCTGCGACACTGCACGCGCTGCACTACCACCTCGTCGACGTCTTCGAGCGCCAGGACGAGATCGCCAAGCGCGATCCCGCCCGGGTCGAGGACGTCCTCACCATCCCGCTCGCGCCGAAGACGGACTGGTCCGACGAGGAGAAGCAGCAGGAACTCGACAACAACTGCCAGTCCATCCTCGGTTACGTGGTGCGATGGATCGACCAGGGTGTCGGCTGCTCCAAGGTCCCCGACATCCACGACGTCGCTCTCATGGAAGACCGTGCGACGCTTCGGATCTCGAGCCAGCTGCTGGCGAACTGGCTGCGCCACGGCATCGTCGGCGAGGCCGACGTGGTGGCCTCGCTCGAGCGGATGGCCCCGGTCGTCGACCGGCAGAACGCCGGTGACCCGACCTACCGCCCCCTGGCGCCGGACTTCGACTCCAACATCGCCTTCCAGGCGGCCAAGGAGCTGATCCTCGAGGGCACGACGCAGCCGAGCGGCTACACCGAGCCGATCCTGCACCGCCGTCGCCGCGAGTACAAGGCGGCGAACCCGGCCGGCTGAGCACCGGGTTCCACGTAGGCGATACGACCGTGCCGAACCGCCGAGAGTCGGCACGGCGTATCGTCGTACCCTGCACTGCGCACCGGCTCGCCACGGCCGACCGGGCGAGGGACGCACCGAGCAGGGAGGGCATCGGCGTTGGCACATCACCGGAGTAGCGGCGGGGAGAGCATCCGAGGCCGCGGCGTGAGCCGAGGTGTCGTCGCCGCACTCTTGTCGATCCTGCTCGTCGCGGCCGTCGTCGTCATCTGGCAGGACCTCGGCGACCAGATCGATCGCCAGGCCGAGGAGGCCGCCGCGCAGTGCGTCGAGGGTCGTGAGTCGGTACCGATCGTCGCCGATCCGGATATCGCGCCGGGACTTGCGGCCGTCGCCCGCAACTTCGGCGAGACGAACCCAGTCGTGCGCGACAAATGCGTCAGCGTCGACGTCCGGCCGGGCGACGCGAAGATCACCCTCGACGGTCTGTCGGGGTCGTGGGACACCGAGTCGATGGGCGCGTACCCGGCCGCCTGGGTGCCGCAGTCGTCGGTGTGGTCGGCAGATCTGGCGGCGGCGAAACCCGATGCGATCGAGGGCAACACCCGATCGCTGGTCTCGACGCCGGTCGTGCTGGCGGTGTCCCCCGAGCTCAACAGCTCCCTGGCCGGCAGTCTCGACTGGTCGCAGATCCCCACCCTGCAGCGCCGCGACAACTCACTCGCCGACTTCGGACTCCAGGGTTGGGGATCGTTGCGCATGGCGATGCCTATCGGCGCACAGTCCGACGCCAGCGCGCTGGCCGCCCAGGCGGTCGCGACACGCGTCACCCGGACCACCGGACCGCTGACCACCGCCGACGCCGAGTCGCCGCGGGTCAGTTCCAGTGTCCGCGCCATGCTGGAGGGCGCGCCGCTCTCCCCGGACGGGACACCCCAGGGCGCGGCAACGGCCATCGCCGACGCACCGGACGCGGCCCGAGCGGAGATCCACGTCGTGCCCATCACCGAACAACGCCTGTTCCAGATGACCCGCGAGGACGACCGCGCACGCCTGGCCGAACTCATCCCGTCGGGTCCGACGCCGATCGCCGACTACCCCGTCATCCGGATGTCGGGTCCCGAGGTCTCCGAGTCGGCAGCCGATGCCGTCGCCGAGTTCATCCAGTTCGCCTCGGAGCCCGAGCAGTTGCAGTTGCTCACCGAGCTCGGTTTCCGCGGCGACGCCCCGATGCCCTCCCCGACCCCGACCGTGACGTTCCCGCGCACGCCCGATCCGATGCCGACACCCGAGAACGGCGCGATCGTCGCCATCAACCGGCTCGTCTACGGGCCGGCCAGCGTTCCGGCGAGCTCCACGCCGCCCTCGGTGCCGTCGGGAAGCGCGGGGGGTTAGAGCTCGCGAGGACGGGTCGTTTCGACACGGTTCGTGGCTGCGCTCCTCACCTGCTCAACGAACAGGTGAGGAGCTTAAGACGATGAAGAAGTCAGCTGCTGTAGGCCTCGATCGGCGGGCAGCTGCACACCAGGTTGCGGTCGCCGTACACCCCGTCGATCCGCCGGACGGCCGGCCACACCTTCGCCCGGCCGCCTGCGGACGGCAGTCCCTGCGGGTAGACGGCGACTTCCCGCGAGTACGGGTGGTCCCACTCGCCGACGAGCGACTCGGCCGTGTGCGGGGCGCCGCGGAGCGGATTGTCCTCGGCGGGCCACTCCCCTCGTCCGACGAGTTCGATCTCGCCGCGGATGGCGATCATCGCATCGCAGAACGCGTCGATCTCGTCGAGGTTCTCGCTCTCGGTGGGCTCGACCATCAGCGTGCCGGCCACCGGGAAACTCATGGTCGGTGCGTGAAAACCGTAGTCGGCGAGTCGTTTTGCCACGTCGTCGACGGTGACGCCGGTGGCCTTGGTGATGGCCCGGAGGTCGAGGATGCACTCGTGGGCGACGAAGCCGTCCTCGCCGGTGTAGAGCACCGGATAGTGCTCACCGAGCCGCTTGGCGACGTAGTTGGCGGCGGTGATCGCCGTGAGCGTCGCCCGCCGGAGACCGTCTGCGCCCATCATCGCGATGTAGGCATAGGTGATCGGCAGGATCGCCGCCGAGCCGTACGGGGCCGCGGCGATCGTGGCCGACCCGGGCAGCTCGTCGGCGAGCGGGTGTCCGGGGAGGAACGGGGCCAGATGCTCCCGGACCGCGACGGGCCCGACGCCGGGCCCGCCGCCGCCGTGCGGGATGCAGAACGTCTTGTGCAGGTTGAGATGGCTGACGTCACCGCCGAAATGACCCGGCCGTGCGACACCGACGAGCGCGTTGAGGTTGGCGCCGTCCACGTAGACCTGGCCGCCGGCGTCGTGCACCGCGCCGCAGACGTCGCGGACGTCGTGCTCGAAGACGCCGTGCGTCGACGGGTACGTGATCATGATCGCCGCGACCCGGCCTTCGTTTGCCGCGATCTTGGCGCGCAGATCGTCGAGGTCGACGTCGCCGTTCTCGCGGCACCCGACCACCACGACGCGCATTCCGGCCATGACGGCCGACGCGGCATTGGTGCCGTGGGCGCTCGACGGGATGAGGCAGACATCCCGGTCGACGTCGCCGCGGCTGAGGTGGTAGCCGCGGATGGCAAGCAGTCCCGCGAACTCCCCCTGTGAACCCGCGTTGGGCTGGAGGCTGACGCGGTCGTAACCGGTGACCGCCACGAGCCAGCCCTCGAGCGTGGTGATCAGCTCGCGGATGCCCGCGGTGTCGTCGGCCGGGGCGAAGGGGTGCAGCTGGGCGAAGCCGGGCCACGTGATGGGTTCCATCTCGGTGGTGGCGTTGAGTTTCATCGTGCACGACCCGAGCGGGATCATGCTGCGGTCGAGCGCGATGTCCTTGTCCGACAGGGCCCGCAGGTAACGCAGCATCGCGGTCTCGGTGCGGTACCGGTTGAACGCCGGGTGGGTCAGGTACTCGCTGGTGCGATTCTCGATCGGCTGCGCGAGTGCCCGCGGGGTGACGCCGGCGACGTCGAAGGCCCGCAGGACGGCATCGATGTCGGCGTCGGTCGTCGTCTCGTCACAGGCGATGCCGATGGTGTCGGCGTCGACGCGTCGCAGGTTGATCCCGTCGTGGCGGGCGCGGGCGAGGATCGTGTCGGCTTGACCGGGTGCGTGCACCTCGACGGTGTCGAAGAAGTTCGCGTGTGCCACCGAGAACCCGCCCGCGGCGATCGAGTCGGCGATCCGGGCCGCTGCGTCGTGGGTGCGTCGTGCGATGGCACGCAGGCCGTCCGCCCCGTGGTACGAGGCGTACATGGCGGCCATCACCGCCAGCAGCACTTGCGCGGTGCAGATGTTGCTCGTGGCCTTCTCCCGGCGGATGTGCTGTTCGCGGGTCTGCAGCGCGAGTCGGTAGGCCAGGTTGCCGTCGGCATCCTTGGAGATGCCGACGAGCCGCCCGGGAAGCTGTCGGGCGTGCTTCGACCCGACGGCGAGGTAACCCGCGTGCGGTCCGCCGAAGCCCATCGGCACACCGAAGCGTTGCGTCGTGCCGAAGCAGACGTCGGCTCCCTGCTCGCCGGGCGGCGTGACCAGTGTCATCGCCAGGAGATCGGCACCGGCCGCGACGAGAGCGCCGCGCTCGTGCGCGGCGTCGACGATCGCGGTGGCGTCGACGATGCGACCCGATGCGCCGGGCACCTGGAGGATCACGCCGAAGAAGTCGCCGTCCGGCAGTCCGCATCCGGGCAGATCGGGGTGCAACGAGGCCTCGACGACCTCGATGCCCAGGGGCTCGGCGCGCGTGTCGAGGACGGCACGCGTCTGCGGGAACAGGTCCGCGTCGACGATCACGCGGTTCGACTTCGACTTGCCCGCGCGACGCATCAGCGTCATCGCCTCGGCGGCCGCGGTGGCCTCGTCGAGCATGGAGGCATTGGCCACCTCCATGCCGGTGAGGTCGGCGACCATGGTCTGGAAGTTCAGCAGCGCCTCGAGACGTCCCTGGCTGATCTCCGGCTGATACGGCGTGTACGCGGTGTACCAGGCGGGGTTCTCCAGCACGTTGCGCAGGATGACGCCGGGCGTGTGGGTTCCGTAGTAGCCGAGCCCGATCATCGACCGGGCCACGGTGTTGCGGGCTGCGAGGTCACCGAGTTGTGCGAGGACCGCACTCTCGCTCAGCGGTGCGGGCAGCGCCCCCAGGACATCGGAATCGAGTTCGTCGGCGATGACTGCGGGTATGACACGGTGCGCCAGATCATCGAGGGAAGCCGCGCCGATCGCCTCGAGCATCCGGCGGGTCTCGTCGGCGTCCGGACCGACATGGCGGTCGACGAAGGCGGCCGACAGCTGGGGAGCGGCCGGAGTGGGATCTGGGCCGGATCCTTCTGGGCTGGATCCTTCTGAGGCGTCGGACGGGGTCGCTTCAGTGGTGGACACGGTGGCGGGCAACCTCTCGCAGGCGCCGGTACACGGACCGGCTGCTGACCCTCCCCCTCTGTCATGTCTTCGGCCACAGCCGATGTGACGCCTGAGAGATTCGGCGCTGCGCAACTCTGCGCGATCGCCTTTCACCGTGGGCGGACGACGGATCGTCACTTTCCAGAGACGTCGTCACCACCGCGGTCCTGGGTGCCTGAGAGTTTGACGGAGAGGTGTTGCTCCTTCGGCGGCCGCCGGCGATGAGTATCCGACGGCGCTCTCCCGCAGCGTAGCGACGCGGGGCCAGTCTACGCGGAGTCTCGACTACCCGGTGCGACGGGCGCGGTTCTTGCGTCGCGCAGCGAGTTCGTCCTCGGGTGCGGTCTCACTGACACCGCCGTCGGCCCGCTCGCCGGGGAAGTCGGCGATGGTGCCGGTGAGTTCGCGCATCGCGCCGCTGACGGCGATGCCGAACACGCCCTGCCCGCCCTGCAGGAGGTCGACGACCTCTTCGGCCGAGGTGCACTCGTACACGGTCGTACCGTCCGAGAACAGGGTGATCTTCGCGAGGTCCTCGACACCGCGCTGACGGAGGTGGTCGACGGCGACGCGGATGTTCTGCAGGGAGATCCCGGTGTCGAGCAGACGCTTGACGATCTTGAGGACGAGGATGTCCTTGAACGAGTACAGGCGCTGGCTTCCGGAACCAGCCGCTCCACGGATCGACGGGACGACCAGCGAGGTGCGGGCCCAGTAGTCGAGCTGGCGGTAGGTGATCCCGGCGATCTGGCAGGCGCTCGGCACCCGGTAGCCGACGAGCTCGTCGGGCACCGTGTCGTCCGGGAAGAGGCCCGGGGCGATGTCGCCGAGACTGCCCTGGGTCGGGACGGCGTCGGGACGCTCGCCCACCGGACGATCGGGTGACTGGTCGCTCGACGTCGTTTCGCTGTCGACCGGACGATCGCCCACTTCTGACTCCCTCGCAAAGCTCGGATCGGACGCCGCACCACGGTGCCTGACGTCCACGTCCACAGTACGCGGTCCAGGCTGTTTCCGGTCGGCCGATCATCTTCATCGGCCCGTGTCCGGTGCTCGATGTCGCTGATGACGCTATGCGGCGGAGGACGGTGGATCAACGCGACTCGCCACGACACTCAACCTCAACTTGAGATCAAGACAAATGGTGATCGGGCGGTGTCGATTCCGTGATCTGAGTTTCGGTTCCGGTCGGCGAACACGTTCGTCGACGGATTCCACGAACCGGTCAGGCGCCGCTTGCCTTGAAGTCGTCCGGGGACACGTTGTCGAGGAACTCCTTGAACTTCTCGACCTCGTCCTCTTTGACCTCTTCGGGCTGCACCTCGGCGGACTCGTCGGAATCCTCGTCCGGGATCAGCAACCCCGCCTCGGCGAGAACCTCTTCGTCGGCGATGATCGGCACCTCGGCACGCATCGCGACCGCGATCGAATCCGACGGCCGCGCCGACACCCGCAGATCGCCGGTGAAGATCATCTCGGCGTAGAAGGTGCCCTCCTGCATGTCGACGATCCGGACCTCGACGAGGGTCTGCCCGAACTCCTTGATGAGGTTCACGATCAGATCGTGGGTCAACGGACGAGGAGGCTCGATCCCCTTCTGCCGCAGCGCAATCGACGCAGCTTCACTCTGCCCGATCCAGATCGGCAGGTAGCGTTCGCCCTCGACCTCGCGCAGCAACAACACCGGCTGACTCTGCGGGGGTTCGACCCTGATGCCCACCACACGCATCTCGCTCATCTCGCACCTCCCAGACGCCTTGTACGGCGCTCGATTCAGTGACCTCGACGCTACACCGACTGAGCGGACAGCGGCGGCCGACTCGCGGCGCCCCGGCGGATCCCCTCAGCGGATGCCCTCGACGGATCGTCGCTGTTCAGTCCGGTGCGGCGGTCGCACGCGCGCACCGCGATCTCAGTCCAGCGCACCCTTGATGGCCGCCTTGACCAACTGCGTGTGCAGCGTCACCGACAAGGCCGCGATCTCGCGCACGAGTTCCTCGGCGCGGTCCCGCGCACCGGTGCCCTTGCCCTTGGCGATCGGGTTGGCGATCTGGGCGACGAGGCCCGCCTCGCGATCTGCGGACACCTTGAATGCCCGGAGATGACGCGTCTCCAGGCCGTAACTGGCCAGGGCCGCGGCCGCCTCGACGAGCCGTACGGCGTCCTCGTCGAAGAACCCGGCGGGCCCGGCGGTCAACAGGCCGTTGCGCTGGAGTTCGGTGACGAACGCCGAATCCACCCCGGTGCGTTCGATCAGCGACTCCCGGGAGACGCGTCCGGCGCGCGCACCGAAGTCGGTGGCCGGCGCCACGGTCCCGCGGGCCGCGGACAGCACGCGCGTTCCGCCGGGACCGAAACCGCCGTTGCCGTTGTCGATCGCGTCGAGCTGTTCCTTGATCACCTTCAGCGGGAGATACCGGTCCCGCTGCGCGGTCAGCACGAACCGCAGCCGTTCGCAGTCGGCCTGACTGAACCGTCGATACCCCGACGGAGCCCGCTCCGGGGTCACCAGACCCTCCGACTCCAAGAATCGGATCTTCGAGATCGTGATGTCCGGGAAGTCATCACGCAATTGGGCGAGGACCGTGCCGATCGACATCGATCCTTCGCCGCGGGGGGCCGTGGACGCCGTCACGGGTGTCAGGCGTCTGCTTCGTCGCGCGGACCGCTGAGGAACACCAGACGGAACTTGCCGATCTGAACCTCGTCGCCATTGCTCAGCGACGCGGTGTCGACCGGCTCGCGGTTGACGTACGTGCCGTTGAGGCTGCCCACGTCGACGACCTGAAAGTCGTTGTCGCCGAGACGGAACTCGGCGTGACGACGGCTGACGGTCACGTCGTCGAGGAAGATGTCGCTGTCGGGGTGCCGGCCGGCCGAGGTCGTCGGCTGATCGAGGAGGAACCGCGACCCCGCATTGGGTCCTCGCTTCACGACAAGCAGCGCGGTCCCGGGAGCGAGTCGTTCGACCCCCGTGTCGGCCGGCTCACTCGAGGTGCTGGTCCCGGCATCGAGTTCATTGATGAACTCCTCCCGGAACACCGATGTGGTCTCCACCGGCGCCTCGAAGTCCCTGTCGTTTTCGCTCACCACTTCTCCTTCGTCGTCGTCAGTGCCGACCGCACAGTCGCCAACCTCGTTCTCGGAACCGCCGGCATCGCCTGGGACGGTGCCCGTCGGCTCTCGCCACGATGGCCGGTCGAATCTACATGACTTGTGCGGCCGGGTAGTTCTCGGCGCGAGATCGTGAGCATCGGTGTCACGTCGCGCCTCGTTCCCACTGCCGTAACCGTACCGGTCCTGCCGATCCCACCGGCGCGCGAGTCGACTCCGGCATCGACGATCATATCGTTCCGGAGGCGATCAGCCGGGTCGATCGGGGCTCCGGC
Source organism: Gordonia sp. SCSIO 19800 (assembly GCF_018132775.1). NCBI lineage: Bacteria > Bacillati > Actinomycetota > Actinomycetes > Mycobacteriales > Gordoniaceae > Gordonia > Gordonia sp. SCSIO 19800. The sequence goes on from NZ_JAGRQM010000011.1 coordinate 95,869, forward strand.
CGTTCACGGCCGGGAGAACTCACCCCTCGATGACGGCGCGGTACCCCGCGGCGTCGAGTACCTCACCCAGGTGTTCGTCGAGGGTCGCCTCGTCTGCCGCCTCGATCTCGACCAGCCACCCCTCGCCGTACGGGTCCGAATTGACCAGTTCCGGCGAGGCGTCGAGGGCGTCGTTCACCGCCGACACCGTGCCTGCGAGCGGCCCGAAGATGTCCGAGACACTCTTCGTCGACTCGACCTCGGCGAACGACTCGCCGACGGTCACCTCCGCACCGCTCTCGGGTAGCTGGACGAACACCACGTCGCCGAGGGCGTCCTGGGCGTAGTCGGTGATCCCGACGCGCACCGTCGTCGGCCCGAGTCGCTCGATCCACTCGTGCTCCGCGGTGTACCGCAAGGTCTCTGGCACTTTGCTGTCGGTCACGCGAACCCCTTTCGTCCTCGTCAGACTCTACTGTCTGCCGAGTCGCCTGCCGGGTGACGCGGCGGCATGAGCCGCATCACCAGGATCGTCTGATACCAGTACAGGACGAAGGACCACAGATACAGTCCGACGCCCCAGATCATGAAAGCCCAGCCGATCGGGTAGGCGATGGTCCCCACGATCGAATCGAGCTGTCCGGCAAGAAGCCACGGGAATGCGCTCATCAACGCGAAGGTCCCCGCCTTGCCGATGTAGAGCACCGGGAGCGCCAGCACGCCCCGCGATCGCAACAGTGGAGCGGACGCGAACAGCAGGACGTCGCGCGCGATGATCACACCGATCAGCCACCACGGCAGGAACTCCCGGATGCCGAACGCGATCGGGATGATCACGATGTAGAGCCGGTCGGCGGCCGGGTCGAGCAGCGCACCGATCTTCGACGACTGGTCGAGGAGTCGCGCGATCTTGCCGTCGGCCCAATCGGAGAAGCCCGAGAACATGAGGACGGCGAAGGCCCAGCCGTCCGCCTTCTCGACGAGGAGCAGCCACACGAACACCGGGATGAGTGCGAGCCGAAGCACGCTCAACGCGTTCGGGACCGTGACGATCCGGTCCGGAGCCGGCGTGGTCGCCGCCTCCGGCTCGGTCACCGGAAGATCCCGATGATGCCCTGCAGGGTTTTCGCTCCGCCCGAGGAGAACAGGTTGTCGTGGACCATGTAGGTCCAGGTGGTCGTCGACCGGTGCAGATCCGCCGACCCGAGGTCGACGCCGTCGGGGGTGATGTCGGCCTCCCGGAACGTCTCACGCGCCTTCGCGAGGGCCGTACCGGGCAGATCGGCGAACTCGGCGAGGATCAGCCGGTGGAACTCGTCCAGCGGGCTCTCCTTGCCCAGCGACCGGAGGTGGATGCTGGCGCGGACGTCGGAGACGAACGCGAGATGGTCGGCCCAGGCGCGGTCGAGATGGTAGAGCACGATCTCGCGCGCGGCCTGTGACAACACCTCGCGAGGCACGGGCGCGACGGCGGGGGTGGCCCCGTGATCGGTCGCGGCCTTCTCGGCGTCGGCCTTCTCGGCGTCGGCCTTCTCGGCGTCGGCCTCATCGGTGGTGGTCTCCGCCGTCGTCGTGCTCCCGGTCAACTGCGCGTAGCGGTCCGGTTCCAGATCCGCCAGCTCTTCGAGCGCGGCGTCGGTGGTCAGGATCTGCATACGACGTTCGACGATGATGTCCCGCTGCTGATTGACCAGCTTGTTGTAACGCCAGGTGTTCGCGTGGAGTTCGAGCATCACGCCCTCGGCGATCCGCTGGGCCTGCTCGATGAGGTCGACACCCTTGCTGCCCATCGAACCGTCCTCGTTGGGCGACACGGGATCTCGTTTGAACGCGAGGTTCTTGGTGACGACCGGGTCCTCGAGGCTGGAGAAGAACACCGACGTACCGGGATCGCCCTGACGCCCCGCGCGTCCGCGCAGCTGACTGTCGAGACGTTCGGTGTCGTGGCGGCCCGTGCCGACGACGCACAACCCGCCGAGTTCGATGACCTCGTCGTGGGCGTCCGCGTCGTCCTTCGAACCGCCCAGGCGGATGTCGGTGCCCCGTCCGGCCATCTGGGTGGACACGGTGACGGCGTCCCGGGCGCCGGCCTCGGCGATGATCTTCGCCTCTTCGGCGTCGTTCTTCGCGTTGAGCACGACCGACGACACCCCGGCCTTGTCGAGGAAGTACGCGAGTTCCTCGGACTCGGCCACGTCGTGGGTACCGATGAGGACGGGTTGTCCGGTCTCGTGGATCTCCTTGACGTAGGCGACGATCGCCTCGACCTTGTTGGCCTTGGTGTCGTAGACCCGGTCGGGCAGGTCGGTCCGGACGTTGGGGGTGTTCGGCGGGATCTGCGAGACGCGCAGTTCGTAGAACTGGCGGAACTGCTCGCCGGCGGCGAGCGCGGTGCCGGTCATGCCGCAGACCTTCGGGTAGCGGCCGATCAGGGCCTGCACCGTGATGGTGTCGATGACCTCTCCCGAATCGGTCTGGGTCAGCCCTTCCTTGAGCTCGACCGCGGCCTGGACCCCGTCGGGCCAGCGCTGGAGCTGCGCGACGCGGCCGCGCGAGGCGTTGATGAGGTGCACGCCGCCGTCGCGGACGATGTAGTGGATGTCGCGTTCGAGGAGATAGTGGGCGTGCATGGCGATGCTGACGTGTACGAGCGTCGTGCCGACGTGTTCCTCGCTGTATAGGTCGATGCCGCCGAGTTCTTCCTCGACGAACACCGCACCCTCGTCGGTCAGGGTGACGTTGCGGCCCTCCGCGTCGACCTCGTAGTGCTTGTTCTTCATCCGCGACACGACGTCGTGGATCGCCGCGTCCGGTACCTCGGTCTCGGTCGAACCGGCGAGCACCAGCGGCACGAGCGCCTCGTCGACGAGCACCGAATCCGCCTCGTCGATGATCGCCACGTCGGGTGTCGGCGAGACGAGGTCCGCTTCGGACAGGGCGAGCTGATCACGAAGGACGTCGAAGCCGATCTCGTTGACCGACCCGTAGGTGACGTCACCGGTGTAGGCGCGTCGCCGTTCCTCGCGGCTCGAGTTCTCCGAGACCGCGTGGACGGTGATGCCGAAGACGTCGAACAGCGGCTTCATCCACTCCGCGTCGCGGGTCGCCAGGTAGTCGTTGACCGAGATCACGTGGACCTGATGTCCCTGCAGCACATGGCCGATCGCGGCGATGGCGCCGGCGAGCGTCTTGCCCTCACCGGTGGCCATCTCGACGATGTCGCCCTCCAGGAGCCGGAGGGCGCCCTGCAACTGGACGTCGAACGGCCGCAGGTCGATGGTGCGGTCGGCGGCTTCGCGGACGAGGGCGAGGAATTTCGCGCGGTCCGCGGGCTTCTCGGCGATGTCGAGTTTCTCGGCCTCCGCGCCGAACGCGTCGTCGGCGAGTTCGGCGGCCCAGTCGGTGTGGGCTTCGGCGTCCTTGATCACACCCAACGACTTCGACTGATTGCGAGTCGACTGGGCGCCCAGAAGGCGCCACATGCTGTTGCTCAGCTTTCCCACCGAAACATTTCTCCTGATCGTTCCCGGTCCGTCGCGACCCACCCCCTCCGGGCGGGTCAGGTCAGCAACAACGGTACGCGGCCGCTGGTCGACCGAGAACGCCGACATTATGATCAGTCCACCCGATTCGGCTCGAGGACTAAGGACGGCCCATGACCAGGACTCGCCGGACCAGGGTTCGACTCCGTCTCCTGCGCGCGACGATCGCCGGGTCGCTCATCGCGGTCGGGGTCGGCCTCGGTGCATTCAACGACTGGTGGGTCGCGCTGTTCTTCGGGATCCCCCTGGTCTTCGCCGGCATCGCGGTCAGTCCCCGCGCTTCCCGGGTGTCGGAACTGCCGGAGTTCCGGCGCGCCACGTCGCCGGACGCCCCGCAGGTGGAGGTCGAGGCGCTCACCCGCAGCAGCCTGACCGCCGACGACTCGCAACCGACGATGGTCACCGCGAGGATCAACCCACCGAACGACACCGCGTACCGGGCGCGCTGGATCACCTCGATGACCAAGGGGAATTTCCAGTCGCTGACCGACACCCCGTTCACGACACTGCCGCCGGATGCTCTCCCGCCCCGCGACCAGCCGGAGACCCCCGAATTCGACGATCAGCCCGGCCGCTGGGCGCTCGTCTATCCCGCGGTCACCCTGCTCGTGGCCGGCGCCTTGCTGTTCGGTGTCGCCGGCGGGTGGCACGTCGAGGGGCCGTCGCTCTCCGGGTTCGATTCCGCGATTGATTCCGACGACGAGGCCGACGAAGACAACGCGGCGACTCTCGCCGATCACCATCGGCGGATGCTGGATGCAATCGCTGAATACGCGGGCCCGCAGGGCGTACACAACGTGCTGCAACTCGACTACGAGATCGGCTCTCCGTCGGCCTCTGCGCGCGTCTTCGATCCCACTACCGGCCGTGCCAGGACGATCAACATCGGTGACGGGTACTCGAATTCGTCAGTCGTGCCCAACACCGAAAGAGCGAACAAGACCTTCGACGCCGCGGCCATCGACCCGAACACGCTTGGCTCACTCGCCGACCCGATGGTGGCGGCGGTCCGGCCGTACTCCACCGAACCGGAACTGGACAAGGTGGTCATCGAACGGCGCGGACCGGACGGTCCGGTATTGATCACCGGGACCATCGAACCCGACGAGGGCGTCGTCGATGATTACGTTGTCCAGGCGACACCCGACGGCACCGTCGCCGAGTTCTTCGACCCCGCGGACTTCGCCAAGTCGTTTGAACTGGCACGACGTGAACTGGCGGCTGCGCGTGTCCCTCTGGACGCACCCGTCATCGAGGAGTTCATCATCCAGGGGACAGCGGACGGTGTGTCCCCGGTCACAGCGAGCATCATCCAGAACTCTGGCGGGGTCCTGGTCCGGTACCGGCTCGGCGACCGTGGCGGCGAAGTCGCCGTCGCGCCCGGCGAATTCCCGGTGGCCTCTGTCAGCGAAGGCCGTTACCGAAGCGAAGGCTTCCGCTTCGACAGCATCTCGGCAGACACCCTCGACCAGGTCAGGGCCGACTTGATGAGACGTGCGTCGGTCCCGGAGTACGACCGCGATGCGGTGGGCGTCGAGGTCGAACGCAACCGCATCGACGAGGCTCCGCAGTTCGTCATCCGCATGGACATCGCCAACACCGACGACGCCGAGGCGGTCTATTCGTTGGACGGACGCTTCATCAAGGAAGGCCGGTACTGACGCCGGAGCCGGCCGGCGCGACCACACTGGCCGGCCTCACACCTTCGGCGTCCCCGCTTCCAGCGCCCTCCGCGTGACGGCCTGCAGTTCGGCCACCGCCGCTTCGGGCGGATGCAGCACCCCGCGATCGGTCATTGTGGTGACGATGTCGCGGACGCGGCCGTAGTACGTCGCCTGCTCGGCCGGCGTGCTGCTGGCGGCGGCGTGGTTGTAGAGCTTGAGCGCGCGATCGAGGTCGTCCTGATCGGTCTGCTCCAGGTAGCTTGCGCCCACCCGCCGGCCGTTCTTCTCGCAGGCGATCCAGGCCCGCCGCAGTCTGGCGACGGACTGCTGGTAGGCGTCGGCGCGCGAGCGGTTGTCCGGGTAGTCGTCGGTCCGCAGAGCCATCGCCTCGTCGAGCGCGAGATGGAAGGTCTGCGTCTGTTCGACCGTCACGTCGGTCACGGCCGGATACCTCAGCAGCATGGCGGGATCGAGTTCGTATGTTCCGTAAGCGCCGAGGACCTCGTCGTGGCGACGCGCCGCTTCCTCCCACAACCGTTGCGCCGCTTCGTCAGAACCCGCGTCGGCGATCCGGGGCCCGCCGGATGCGGGTCGGGTCAGGTCGACCGTTTCGTCCGGCGGGGCGCTCGCCGCTGCCGCCCGCGACCCGGCCGGCGTCGGGGCGCCCTTCTTCTTCGTGGCGATGCGTTCGGGCGCGTGCCGGCGGAGTCGGGCCAGGATCTCCGCGACCGCCGGATCCCCCTCGACGACGGCGACCCGCCAGAAGTCCGTCTCCGACGCGGCATCGGGATCGTCTCGGGTCTCGCCCGGACTCCGATCGGCCGGCACCGGTTTTCCGTCCCGGGTCGCGAAGGTGAGTTTGAGGTACTTCTGACCGATCACCGTCAGGTGCCGGGCACGGTCGCCGGCCATGTCCGAGGTGGAGTCCGCCGGACCTCCCACCGCGACCGTCACCAGCGACGAGAGCGGGTACCCGACGAGTGTGCGGTCCTCGTTGCCGAAGTAGACCGTGTCGTCGTCGACGGTGAGCAGGACGGCGCCTCGTTCACCGAGCCGGCCGAAGGCCGCCCCGAGCAACGACGCCGCGATCGCGCCACCGACCACCGCCGACGTGATGAGACCGTCGACCCCGGCGATGTTGAGCGCGACGAGTGCGATCATCCCGGCGACCATGAGGACCCAGGCGGCGGTGGCCGAACGATGGTGGCGACCGGTCAGGTACTCGGTCCGACACGTCACCGGGACCATGGATCCCCCACATTCGTCATATCCATCCCCTGTCCGGTCGGCTACCGTTGTGCACGTGAGTTCCGGCGAACACCGCATCAGCCTACGCATGGCCTTACTGCTCAGCGCGGTGATCGCCGCGGTCGGCACGATGCTCGTCGGCCCCGGGTCCGCGGTCGCCGCTCCCCCCGCCCCCGGCTTCGTCGGCAAGACCTACACCTCGACCGCGGTGGCCGGGGAGCAGATCCCCGGTGGCGGACCGCTGGAGGTCAGTTTCCCCGCCGCCAACCGGATCGCTCTGTCGGCCGGCTGCAACCGACACATCGGCGACCTCCGCGTCGACAACTCGCTGTTGCGCCTGGGTTCCCTCGCCTCGACGATGATGGCCTGCCCCGGGCCGCGCGCCGAGGCCGACACCTGGGTCACCGAGTTCACGAAGGAACCGCTGACCTGGTATTCGGTCGGCCACTCCCTCATCCTCGTCGGCCCCGCGGCGCAGGTCCTGTTGACCGAGAAGCCGGCATGAACCGGCGGATACCGGTGACGGTGACCGTGACGGGTGCCGCCGGCAGCATCGGATACGCCAGCGTCTTCCGCATCGCCGCCGGCGCGATGCTCGGTCACGACCAACCGGTTGCTCTCCGACTCCTCGAACTCCCGCAGGCGATCTCCGGCGCAGTCGGCACCGCGATGGAACTCGACGACGGCGCGTTCCCCCTCCTGAAGTCCGTCGACGTCCTCGACGATCCGCGCAAGGCGTTCGACGGGGCGAGTTTCGGTCTGCTCATCGGGGCCCGTCCGCGCACCAAGGGCATGGAGCGCGCCGACCTGCTGGCCGCCAACTCCGACATCTTCGCCGCCCAGGGCTCGGTCATCAACGACGTTGCCGCCGATGACATCCGGGTGATCGTCGTCGGCAACCCCGCCAACACCAACGCCGCGGTCGCCGCCGCCAACGCGCCCGAGGTCCCGGCCGACCGGTTCACCGCCCTGACCCGCCTCGACCACAATCGCGCCATCGCCCAGTTGGCCCGACGCACCGGCGCGGGCGTCGACGAAATCAGCCGGGTCACCGTGTGGGGCAACCACTCCGCCACGCAGTACCCCGACATCTTCCACGCCCGGGTCGGCAACCGAAGCGGCGCGGACATCGCCGCCGACCGTGACTGGCTCGTCGACGACTTCATCCCGACCGTCGCCCGCCGTGGCACCGCGATCATCGAGGCTCGCGGATCGTCGTCGGCGGCCTCGGCGGCGAACGCCACCATCGACCATGTCCACGACTGGGTGCTCGGGACACCGCCCGACGACTGGACGTCGGTGGCGCTGCCGTCCCCGGGAGCCTATGGAGTCCCCGAGGGACTCGTGTGCTCGTTTCCGGTGCGCTCGGTCGACGGCCGGTGGCAGATCGTCGAGGGTCTCGACATCAACGAGTTCTCGCGGGCGCGGATCGACGCGTCGGTCGCCGAACTCCAATCCGAGCGCGAGGCCGTGTCCACCCCGTAGTGTTTCTGCTCATGTCGAAGAAGGACAAGGCGAAAAGGGCCAGGATCGGGAACAAGGTCTACGAGGCGGAGTTGTTCCGGTTGCAGACCGAACTCGTGAAGCTCCAGGAATGGGTCCGTGACAGCGGCACCCGCGTCGTGGTCATCTTCGAGGGGCGTGACGCTGCCGGCAAGGGCGGAACGATCAAGCGCATCACCGAGTATCTGAGCCCACGGATCGCACGGGTCGCCGCGCTCCCGGCGCCGACGGATCGCGAACGCGGACAGTGGTATTACCAGCGTTACGTCGCGCATCTGCCCGCGCCCGGCGAGATCGTCCTGTTCGACCGGTCCTGGTACAACCGCGCCGGCGTGGAGAAGGTCATGGGTTTCTGCACCCCCGAGGAGCACTCGCGGTTCCTGCGGCAGACCCCGATCTTCGAGCAGATGCTCATCGACGACGGCATCCTGCTGCGCAAGTACTGGTTCTCGGTGTCCGACGACGAACAGCTCAAGCGGTTCCGGTCACGCATGAACGACCCTGTGCGGCAATGGAAGCTGAGCCCGATGGATCTCGAGTCGGTGTACCGGTGGGAGGACTACTCGCGCGCCAAGGACGAGATGATGGTCCACACCGACACCGCGCTGAGTCCGTGGTACGTCGTCGAATCCGACGTGAAGAAGCATGCTCGCCTGAACATGATCTCGCATCTGCTGTCGACCATCGAGTACGCCGAGGTCCCCCGCCCCCGCGTGTCGCTGCCCAAGCATCCGATCGAGTCGGGCAACTATCACCGCCCGCCGCGCTCGCTGTCCAAGTACGTACCCGACCACGTGGCGACGCTGATCCGCACCGACCACTGATGTGGATCGGGTTCTGCGAGTTCGACTATCTGCTCGGTGACGTGCACTCGCTGAAACAGAAGCGGTCCGTGGTGCGACCGATCGTCGCCGACCTGCGCAAGCGGTACACGGTGACGGCTGCCGAGGTCGGACACCTCGACGTCCATCGGCGAACCGTCATCGGGGTCAGTGCGGTGGCCGCCGACCGCGGACATGTCGTCGACGTGCTCGACGCCGTCGAACGTTCTGCGGCAGCCCATCCCGAAGTCGAGTTGCTGTCGGTGCGACGCCGGGTCGTCAGCTCGGAGGACTTCTGAGGTCGTCGACGACCCCGGCGGCAACCGCGGCCCGGCGGTAGGCGGCCGCGAGGGACTCGACCGTCTCGTGCGCGTTCAGTCCGCTCGGGTTGGGGACCACCCAGAGTTCGGCCCCGTCCCACGTCTCGTCCTGCCGCCCCGGCACGGCATCGCGGCGCCCGAACGCGCTGCGATACGCGGTGATCCCGGCGACCGCGACAACCCGTGGGCGGATCTCACGAACCCGTTCGCGCAGGCGGCGTCCCCCCTCGCGGAACTCGTCGACGGTCAGTTCGGCGGCGGTCGCGGTGGCGCGTGGCACGACGTTGGTGATCCCCACGCCGCTGTCGAGCAGCATCGTCCGGTCGGCGTCGGACATGCCCGTCGATGCGTCGATCACGTGGTCGACGATGCCGGCCCGGGCGAGCGCCGGGTAGAACCGATTGCCGGGCCGGGCGAAATGCGCACCGGTGGCCGCGGTCCACAGGCCGGGGTTGATGCCGACGAACAGCAGCTTGCAGCCCTCGCCCACGAGGTCGTCGACGGTGCGGTCTCGGTAGGCGAGCAGGTCGGCCCGGGTGAATCCCATCAGGCACACCGGGTATCCGGCCGGGCGATGCGGGAACGCGTCAGGATGCCGTCTCCGCACCGTGTCGGGCCGACACGCAGAACTGGTTGCCGTCGGGGTCGGCGAGCGTCACCCACGCGAAGCCGGGCATCTCACGATCGGCGATCCGGCTCGCGCCCGCCGCCACGAGTCGATCCACCTCCGTCTCGAGATCGTCGGTGGTCAGGTCCAGATGGATGCGGTTCTTGCCAGGTGTGGGGTCCTCGACCTGCTGGAACGCGAACAGCGGCCCGCCCTCCCCGACCGCGACGACGACGAAGTAACCGTCGTTGTCCTCGACGATGCGGCCGCCGAGCTGCTCGGCCCACCACGTCGCCAGGGGCGCGGGCGCGAGTGCGTCGACGGTGATCATGCCCAGTGCGAGACTCATGCCTGCCAAGCTACTCCCGGCCACCGACATTCCCGGGCGGTCGCGGGCAGATCGTCGGCACGTTCGCCGCTAGCCGCCCGGAAGGACCCGATCACCACTTACACTCACGCTGATGCTCGAAATCTCCTATACGGTCTTGGGCGGCCTCGGGGCTCAGATCGGTTCCGACCCGGTCGAACTCGGCACGCGCAAGCAGCGGGCGACACTCGCCCAGCTGATCCTTGCCGAGGGTGTTCCGGTGCGCGCCGACAGTCTGATCGAGGGCATCTGGGGCGATTCGCCTCCGGAGCGCGCAGAGGTGTCGCTCCAGTCCTACATCTCGGGCCTGCGCAAAGTCCTCGAGCCGCATCGAAAGCCTCGGACTCCCTCCACGGTCCTGCTCACCCACGGGACGGGGTACAGCCTCCCGACGGCCGCCGACAACGTCGACGTGCGCCGGCTGACCGCCCGGGTCGGCGATGCTCGTGCATTGATGCAACAGGGCGACGCGGCGGGTGCCGCACCGCTGCTGCACCAGGTGCTCGCCGACTATCGTCCCCTGCTCCCCGAGTTCGAGGGCCTCGCCTTCCGGGACGAGGCCGCCGATCACCTCGACCGCATGCTGCAGGCGGCGCGGGAGATGTCCTTCGAGGCCCGCATGGCCGACGGCGACCACCGCCTGCTCGTCACCGAACTGGAGACCGAGGTCGAACGCGCGCCGCTCGACGAGGGTTTGTGGGTGCTGTTCGCCACCGCCCTCTACCGACTCGGCCGTCAGTCCGACGCACTCGGGGCGATCGCCACCGCCCGCCGGACCCTCGCCGAGGAGATCGGCGTCGACCCGGGACCCCGTCTCCGCACCCTCGAACGCGACATCCTCGACCACGCTCCGCATCTCGACGCCCCGGCCGCCACCGCCGCGGGCAAGGTGACGCTTGCGCCGGACGTCCCGGCACCGGGCCCGCGGACGTCGGCGCAGTCGATGACGGACGAATCGGTCGACGACGCCGACCTCGACGACGGCCCGTCGGTGGTCGGCCGGACCGACGAACTCGCCGCATTGCATCGGGCGGTGCTCGCCTCGATGACAGGACACGGCGGCGTGGTCGTGGTCGAGGGCGAGCCGGGCGCGGGCAAGACGGCGCTCATCGACGAAGCCGGCCGTCGGGCCGCGGGCGCCGCCGACCTCCGGGTGCTGTGGGGGCGCTGCGTCGACGACCCGGCCGCACCCTCGATGTGGCCGTGGGTGCAGATCCTCGGTGCGGTCCTCCCCCGGCTCGATCCCGCCGATCGGGAACGACTCCTCGACAGTTCACTCGGCCGGATGGTGACCGAGGGCGTCAACGTGATCCCGCCGCCCCGGCAGATGCCGGACGCGGCCGCTCGATTCCAGTTCTACGACCAGGCCGCCGATCTCCTCGAGGGGGTGGCCGCGACGTCGAAGCTGATCATCGTGCTCGACGATCTGCAGTGGGCCGACGGTGCGTCTCTGGAGTTGTTCGCGCACATGGCCGCCCGACGCACCGCGGGGGTCACGTTCTTCGCCTCGTTGCGTTCGCCGTCGAACCGGCCCGTCGTCGCCACCACCCTGGCGACGCTGGCCCGGTTGCCGGAGCATCGCCGCCTCCACGTCGGCCCGCTCGGCGGCGACGACATCTCCGAGCTCATCCGGCGCGAGACCCGGCAGTGGCCGGAGGTCGCCACCGTGTCGTCGATCCAGCGACGCACCGGAGGCAACGCCTTCTTCGTGCGCGAACTCGCCCGCATCCTGGCCGACCGGGGGTCCATCGCGGGCAGCGCCGTCCCGTCCGGCATCCGTGATGTGGTGCGCCAGCGACTGGTCGGCATGTCCGCGGCGACGACCGAACTACTCGAACTCGCGTCCCTCATCGGGACCCGCGTGGACCTGGTCCTGCTGGCGACCGCCGCGAAGCGCCCGGTGGACGAGGCGCTCGACCTCCTCGAACCCGCGGGCGAGGCGGGTGTCATCGATCTCGGACCGGAGGATCCGTTCGGATTCGGCTTCAGTCACGACATCATCCGGGAGGCGATCGCGGACGGCATCGCCGCCATGCGCGCACGGCGACTGCATCTCGCGATCGCCGACGCCCTCGCCGGCAACTCCTCGCCGCATGCCGTGGCGAGAGTCGCGCGGCATCTGTGGTCCGCCGGGCCGCTGGCCGACCGTGAGCGCACCACGACCGCCCTCCTCGCGGCGGGGAACATCGCGCTGCGCACCTACGATTTCGACGGGGCGCGCCGGCATCTCGGGGATGCGGCGACGCTCGCCCGCGCGACCGGTGACCAGCAGGCGGAGCTCGTCGCGATCACCACCCAACTGGCCGGAGACGTCGCGGCGCACGGGTACTTCGCCGCCGATCCCGAGCTGCAGGACCGCGCCCGTGTACTCGCCTCCGCCCTCGGCGACGCCCGGCTCCTCGCCACCCTCGATTACGCCCGCTGCGCGGCCCACATCCAGATCGCGGATGCACACACCGGCCACCGTCTCGCGGAGGATCTGCGTCGGCGCGCCGAGAGATCCGACGACCCGGTCGTCACCCATCTGGGCATGCACGCCGCCGGCATCGACGAGTTCACACGCGGCAATTTCGGTGCGGCGCATCGCATCCTGGAGGACTATGCGCCGATCGACGTCGTCGTCGACGGTCTCCGCGACGATCAGCTCGCGATGGCCCGCGGTTTCCGCGCCTGGGCGGCGACCGTGCATCGCGGTGTCGACGCCGGCCGAGACCTCTTCGCCGCGATGGCCGATGCCCATCCCGATCCACGGTCCCGGCTCGCCATGGCCATCTTCGCCGTCGGCGCGGCGTCGATGCTCGGCGACACGAGGTGGGTTCTGGACGCGGGCCCGGCCATCACGTCCGACGGCGTCGGGCCCCTCGCCTACCTCCGTCGCGGCGGCGAACGCATGTACTGGTGGGCGCGCGCCCTCACCGGCGACCTCGACGACGCCCTGGAGCACATCGAGCGACTGGGTGCCGACGAGGTCGGTATGGAGGATCACCCGCGGACGGGTGAGGGCTACTGGCTGGGTCTGCACGCCGAGGTCCTCGTCGTCGCCGGCAAGCTCACCGACGCCGCCACACTGCTCGACCGGGCCGACGACTTCGCCGACCGCACCGGTGAACGTTATGCCGACGCCCACCGCCTCCTCGTCCGCGCACGTTACGAGTACGCCAACGGGCGTCCGGCGTCCGTGGTCGGCGCCACGCTGGCGACCGCGCGCGACACCGCCCGCGCGCAGGAGGCGGCCGGGTTGATCCGACGGATCGATTCGCTGGCCACGACCTGGGGTCTGACGTCCCCGACCTGAGTCGCCAAGTCCGCCTCAAGTCGCCTTCAAGCGCCGTCGGCGACCCTGGTCAGGACTCCGGCGTCGTCCGGAGCCCGACGAATTCCGCCGGATCGTTCCGGCCGCGACCGAGGACCTGCCGATGCCCGCAACACCCGCCTCCTCCCTGCCCGAGCACGCCGAGCGCCTCACCGTCCGGACCCGTACCTCGGTCCTTGCGCAACTACGCGACCGGATTGCCGGCGACGTCTTCGGCCCCGGCGATGCCGGCTACCTCGACGCGCGATCCGGCTTCAACCGGCTCGACGTGCACCGCCCGGCCGTGATCGCCGTGCCCGACAATCATTTCGACGTGGTCGAGGCGGTCCGCTTCGCCGTCGAGGAAGATCTACGCGTCGCCGTCCAGGCGACCGGTCACGGCACGGGGAGACCGGCCGACGGCGGACTGCTGATCAACACCTCCCGGCTCTCGTCGGTGAGCGTCGACCCCGTCACCCGGACCGCCCGGGTCGGCGCCGGCGCCCCATGGCGAACGGTCGTCGACGCGGCGGCGCCGTACGGTCTCGCGCCACTGATGGGCTCGGCCGGCGGGGTCGGGGCGGTCGGTTACACGCTCGGGGGCGGTTTCGGCTGGCTCGGTCGACGCCACGGCCTCTCGTCGGACCGCGTGCTCTCGTTCGACCTGGTGACTCCGGACGGGACACCGATCCGGGTCACCGATACCAGTTTCCCGCACCTCTTCTGGGCGTTGCGCGGCGCCGGCGCCGGCGGTCTCGGTGTCGTGACGTCCATGGAGATCGCGCTCGTCGAGGTGTCGACCGTGTACGCCGGCAATCTCTTCTATCCGGCCGCCGACGCCGAGGAGATCATCCGCCGGTTCCGCGACTGGGCGCCCGCCCAGTCCGAGGAACTGACGTCGGCCGTCGCGATTCTCAACCTCCCGCCCACGGACGACGTCCCGGCGCCGCTCCGCGGCCGGAGCTTCGCCGTCGTGCGCGGCTGCTGGTCCGGGGATCTCGACGCCGGTCGCGCGGTCGTCGACGAATGGCGCGAGTGGCGGACGCCGGTCGTCGACATGTGGGGTGCGCTGCCGTTCGCGGCGATCGACGCCGTCAGCATGGACCCGACCGAGCCGATGCCGGTGATGGTCACCACCGAATGGTTCGACGATCTCCCCGACGTGGCCGTCGACATCGTCGCCGCGCGGGTCCGGCCGGCCCCGGCGTCTGCGCCGCTCATCGTGTGCGGCGAGATCCGCCACGCCGGTGGAGCGATCGCTCGCAGCGCGGACAACGCGCCCAACGATCGGGGGCGACAGGGCCGGTTCCTTCTCGAACTCGTTGCGGCGGTGCCCGATCCGCACGTCGCATTGGCCGTCGAGTCGACGTTGCGGGTGACCCGCGCCGAGCTCGAGCCCTACGTGACCGGCGCCGCCTACCTCAACTTCACCTCCGGCTCCGAACGCGTCGCCCGGGCCGCGGACGCGTTCAGCGCGGACAACCGTCGCCGGCTCGACGAGATCAAGGCCGGCCTCGACCCGGCGAATCGCTTCTGTCACGGCGACCTGTGATCGGCCGATCGGACAGCGCACTTGCCCCGGGTGGCCGGATGTGGACTGATGGTCGGCATGCTTGAACCGTCCGGACCCCGGCACGATCGCACCCCAAACGACCGGCCCCTGCTCGTCGTGGACGCCGCCAACGTCGTGGGTTCGGTGCCCGACGGGTGGTGGCGCGATCGCCGCGGAGCCACCGAACGGTTGCGGACGCGTCTCGACTCCGTCGCCGTCGGCGGACTCGAAGGACTGCCGGGGCCACTCGAGGTGGTGCTCGTCGTCGAGGGTCGGGCCCGCGGTGTCGTGGCGAGCGAACAGGTCCGGATCGTCGACGCGCCGGGTTCGGGGGACGACACGATCGTCGGCGTCGTCGCGGATTCAGATCCTCGTCGCGAGCGCATCGTCGTCACCGCCGACCGTGAATTGCGGGCCAGAGTCGCGCAACTGGGCGCCCGGACGATCGGCCCCGCCGCCATCCCGAGGTGACCGGGCCGGAGTCGACCGTCCGTTTGACGTCCGATTTCTCCGTTCTGGTGGCGGTGGGATGCCACCCGCCCGATAATCCTCAGAGCGTCGGCGACTGCCGACAACGGGAGGATTCCATGACCGAAGTCGATGTCCTGATCGCCGGCGCGGGCCCCATCGGCTTGACCGCCGCCATCGAGCTGCGCAGGCGCGGAGTTCGCGTGCGGATCGTCGATCCGCTCCTCGAACCCCCGCAGTACGCCAAGGCGGTCGGGATCCAACCGCGGACGCTCGAGGTCTTCGAGAGCATGGGCGTCGTGAAACAGGTGCTCGACGCCGGGCTCGAGATGCGCGGACAACTCGTCTACGTCAACGGAAGTCAGGTCTCGCGGGTCGATCTGTCGACGCCACCCGACGTGCCCTACCGATTCCACCTGCTCCCCCAGTACGCGACCGAGCGCATCCTGCGTGAGCGCCTGACCGATCTGGGTACCGAGGTCGACCGGGGCACCGCCGTGTCCGCGTTCGACCAGGACGCGGACGGGGTGACCGTGACGCTCACGGGTCCGGACGGGGACACCACCGTCCGTGCGGGCTATCTGCTCGGCGCGGACGGCGCCCACAGCGTGGTGCGCAAGGGACTCAAGCTGTCCTTCGAAGGGGCCGCCTTCACCGAGCAGTACATGCTCGGCGACGTCGTGGCGGACTGGTCGATGCCCCAGGGGTACGCGATCCGCTCGATGCACCAGACCGCGGACGGCACGACCGACGACCAACTGGTGTGCATCCCCCTTCCCGGCCGCGGCCGCTACCGGATGTCGATGCTCGTCCCCGACGAACTCGCGGTCGCACCGACCACCGGCGGAGACGGTGTGGCGCACGGTTTCGAGGGAACCCGGGCGCCGGAACTGTCCCACATCCAGGCCGTGGTCGACCGCCTCGCACCGGAACCCGCGACGGTGTCGAACCTGCGCTGGTCCTCGGTGTTCCGGATCAGTCACCGCATCGTCGATTCCTACGGTCGTGGACGCGTGTTCGTCGCCGGCGACGCCGCCCACATCCACCCGCCCACGGGTGCGCAGGGGATGAACACCGGCGTGCAGGATGCACACAACCTCGCCTGGAAGCTCGCCCTCGCCGTCGCGGGTGTCGGCTCCGACGGGCTGCTCGACAGCTACGACCTCGAACGTCGGCCCGTCGGCGAGGAGGTCGTGGGACGCACGGTCCGGGACGCCCGCGAAGGCATCGGCACCGATTCCAACGACTTGGACTTCATCATGCGGCGCGAGGGCCAATTGCTGATCTCCTACGCCGACAGTCCGCTCGTCGCCGGGTCGGCGGTACCCACGGCGCCGGCCGCACCGCGCGCCGGTGAACGCGCACCGGATGCCGCCGGCCTCAGCCGCGATTCCGTCAATTTCCCGCTGCGACTGTTCGACGTGATCGGCGGCGTCGACCATTCGCTCGTCCTGTACGCCGACCCCACCGCCGGCGCCGACGAGGTCGCGGCGCTCGAATCACTCGCCGACGAGATGTCGGCGAAAGCGCACGGCCACCTCGACATCCATGTGATCGCCGCGCCGACCGCGCAGGTCGGCAGCACCGAACTACCGCTGCTCCGGGACACCGACGGCCGCTTCACCGATGGCTACCGCCCCGACGGTTCGACGGTGTTCGTCATCCGGCCCGACGGGTATGTCGGGTACCGCGGGCCGACCACCGACGGCAAGGCCGCGCTGCGTCATCTCGAAGGCACCTTCGGGTAGCGGCGGCACCTCGTACCGGCGCGCGGCCATGTCGTTCGATCTCTGTCCGGCCGGGGCCACCGGCCGCGCACGCCGTAACCTTGGGAATCGTGACCAGCAGACCGGCACCCAACCGCCCCCTGTTCCGGGCCGCGGGCGTGCTCGCCGACCGCATCGGCACCTCGGTCCGGCAGCGCTCCGCCGAATCACGTCTCGGCCGCGCGATGGGTGCCGGCGAGGTGATCTACCTGGTGGCACCGGCCGGCCACCCGAACTACGGCGACGAACTGATCGCAAGAACCTGGTTGCGGCACCTGACCCGGGTGCGTCCGAATGCCACGATCGTGCTGGACTGCCACAGCCCGGGCACGGCCACGACGCTGCTGCGCGATGCCCACCCGAACATGCTCGTCGTCGACACCCTGTGGCAATTGACCACATACGCGGCGGAGGCCGAACAACCCGCGCCCTGGGAGTGGGTCGCCGCCGCCGCCCTCGACTCCGGTCTGGCGCCGCGACTGACCGCCGGGCTCGACCTCCTGGGTTCGGCGACCACCATCCACCTGCTCGGTGGCGGTTATCTCAACACCGTGTGGCCGCACCACGTCTCGTTGTTCGTCGCAGCTGCCGCAGTGGCCCGGCGATCCGGCGCGCGTCTCGCCGCGACAGGTCAGGGACTCGTGCCCGCGCTGCGGGGCCGGGCGTGGGCGGCGTTGACCGAGGCGTTCGCCGCATTCGACGTCGTGGACGTGCGCGACACCGCGTCGTACGACGTGCTCGACGGCGTCGTCGGCGCACGGCATTCCGGCGACGACGCGTGGCTGGCCTTGCACCGACCGCGACCTCCGCTGTATCGCGAGATGGACACACCGGCCGAGAACGGCGTCGTCCTGTGCTTGCAGTCCGATCTCACGGAGCGGTTCACCGGACCGCGGGCGACCGGCGTCGAAGCCCTGGCCGACTTCGTGCGGGCGACGCTCGACGCCTGGGACGTACCCGGTTCGGCGGTCACCGTCGTCGAGGGAATCCCGGGGCACGATTACGAGGTTCCCTACCGGCTCGGAACACGTCTGGCCGGTGCCACCGTGCGCACCTTCCGCGACGTCTGGAACGACGGGTTGCCCGCCGGTCACCACAACACCTGGATCAGCACGCGGTTCCACCCGCACCTGATGGCCGCGGCCGCGGGCGATCCCGGGATCGCGGTCGCGGCGATGCCGGGTTACTACACCACCAAACATTGGTCACTGGTCGAGGCCGGCTCGGACTGGACGGTGGTGGATTCCGGTACGTCCGTCCCGGACCGGCCGTACGGGCGGGGTTTCGACCCGGTGGCGCGGGAGCGGGCCGTCGCCTCGAAGCTCGCCACGGCCGTCGACATCTACCCGGTCTCGCCGGCGCTGGCGCACCGCATCTGACATACCCGCCCCGGACGTTGTCCCATTTGCGCCAAGTCGCCTCGGTGCGCCGACCTGCCGTTAGAGTGACCACATGAGCCGAAACCCCGTGCGCGCCACGGCCCTCCTCCGCATGGTGACGATCGGTGCAGCGGCCGTACTCGGCCTCGTCGCATGCTCACCCTCGGAGACGGCATCCGGTGCGGGATCGTCGAGTGCAGCGCCCGGCTCGGGTCAGACGACCTCGGTGCCGGCCGACACCGCGGCGGCGTTCCAGAAGGCGATCGACGACACCCGGGCCGCCGGGAATCTCCCCGGCGTCATCGCCCGGGTCATCTCACCGGCCGGAACCTGGACGGGGACGTCCGGGGTCCGGGCGGCCGGCGGGGACGATCCCATCCGGGCGGCGGATCACACCCGCATCGGCTCGCTCACCAAGACGATGACGGCCACCCTGCTGCTGCAGCTCGTCCAGGAGGGCCGCGTCTCGCTCGACGACCGCATCGACAGGTTCGTCCCGGACGCCCCGAACGGCAGCGCGACGTTGCGCCAGGTCGCCGACATGACCAGCGGCATCCCGTCGTACACCGCGTCCGAGTCCTTCGACCGGAAGTTCTTCGCCGACCCCGAATCCGTCTGGACGCCCACCGAACTGGTGGACACCGCGAAGGCGCTGCCACCCAGCTTTCCGCCCGGGCAGGGCTGGGAGTACTCCAACACTACTTACGTCCTGCTGGGCCTGGTCATCGAGAAGGTGCTCGCGAAACCCATCGGCGAGGTCTTCGCCGACCGGATCTTCACGCCCCTGGGCATGGACGAGTCCTCGTGGCCCGGCGGGTCGGTCGAGATCCCCGATCCGCATCTCGACGGCCTCACCGATCAGGGTCAGCCCGACGGGCAGACGGTCGACTCGACGCGCTGGAATCCGTCCTTCGCGTCCACCGCCGGTGCCGTCATCTCGACCGTCGACGACCTGCAGAGCTGGGGTGAGGCCTTGTTCACCGGGCAGGGCGTCCTGAATCCGGCGACCCAGCAACTGCGCCGGGATTCGATTCTCACCTCGCCGCCACCGAACACCGCCACCTCCGGATACGGAATCGGTATCGGCAACCGCGACGGATGGTGGGGTCACGACGGGGATTTCCCCGGATACAACACCTCGTTGTTCCACAACTACGATTCGGACACGACGATCATCATCGTGATCAACACCGACGACGCGATGACGGTCGACGGCAAGTCGACGACCCCGGTCAGCGCCGTCCAGGCCGGCCTCATCGCCGCGCTGCCCTGAGACCCCGGTCCCGGCGTAAGGTCGGCGCATGGCCAGAACAGTCGCGAAAGCCGATGGTGTCGACCGTGCCGAACTGCTGGAGTTCATCCGGCCGCGCCACCACATGATCCTCAGCACCGTCCGTTCCAATGGCAGCCCGCAGATGTCGCCGGTCACCGGTGGGGTCGACGAGCAGGGCCGCATCGTCATCTCGACCTATCCCGGCCGGGCGAAGGCGGCGAACCTCCGGCACACGCCGGTGGCCAGTGTCGTGGTGCTCTCCGACGACTTCAACGGCGCCTGGGTCCAGGTCGACGGTGATGCCGAGGTCCTCGACATGCCCAAGGCCGAGGACGCGCTCGTCGACTACTTCCGCAGCATCTCCGGTGAGCACCCCGATTGGGACGAGTACCGAGCGGCGATGCGAACACAGGGCAAGTCGCTGATCCGCATCACGCCGACGAGGTGGGGTCCGGTGGCCACCGGCGGATTCCCCGCCGAGGTCGCGGCCCGGCTCGACGCGCAGGACCGATGAGCGCACCGGCCCGCCGGACGGACCCGATCGGTTGACCACCGGCGCCGACATCGAGATCCGCGGGTTGACGAAAAGCTATGGCGGACATCGCGTTCTCGACGGCATCGATCTCGAGATACCCGCCGGCAGCGTGACCGCCCTGCTGGGGCCGAACGGTTCCGGCAAGACCACGACCGTCGGCATCGCGTCGACCCTGTTCCCCGCCGACTCGGGGACGGTGACGATCGGCGGATACGACACGGTCGCGCAGACGCGTGCGGTGCGCGCGATGATCGGTGTCACCGGCCAGTCGGTCGCGGTCGACGAATTGTTCAGCGGGCGCGACAATCTGGTGCTCATGGCCGACCTACGACGGCTGGGCCGACGCAACGGACAGGCCCGCGCCCAGGAGTTGATCGAGCAGTTCGATCTGATCGCGGCCGCCGACCGCGCGGTGTCGACCTACTCCGGCGGCATGCGTCGGCGCCTCGATCTCGCCATGACTCTGGTGTCCATTCCGCGAGTGATCTTCCTCGACGAACCGACCACGGGTCTCGACCCCAGGAGTCGACGGATGCTGTGGGAGACCATCTCCCGGCTCGCCGCCGAAGGCGTCACGATCTTCCTCACCACGCAGTACCTCGAGGAGGCCGACCAGCTCGCCGACCGCATCGCCGTCCTGGACCACGGCCACATCGTGGCCGAGGGCACCGCCGCCGAATTGAAGAGCCGGGTGCACGACTCCGAGGTGCGCCTGACCTTCGCCGACCGCGACTCCTTCGACAAGGCGGCCTCGCTTCTGCCGGATGCGCGTCCGGTTCCCGAAGCACGACGCCTCGACATCGCGACCGACGACACCGTCACCACTGTCCAGACCACCTTGAACCAGCTGGAGGCCGCCGGCATCACGGTCACCGACGTCGGTGTCCACGCCCCGACCCTCGACGATGTGTTCTTCGCGCTCACCGGCAATCCCGCTTCCGCGGCCGCCGATGCCGACACCGGCGAACCCGGTGCCACCGACCCGGATCCGTCCGGAGCCGCCTCATGACGACCCTGACACACACGGTGTCGGATTCGCGGGTCATGGTCCGCCGCAACGTTCGGCGGCTCATCAAGTTCCCGGTGCTCACCGTGATGCTGGTCGGCATCCCGGTGGTCTTCCTGCTGCTGTTCGTCTTCGTGTTCGGGGGCCAGCTCGGCGCCGGGATGACCACGCAGTCCGGCGACAGCGGGCGGGCCGCCTACCTCGACTATGTGGTGCCCGGGATCGTGCTGGTCACTGTCGCGTCGGCGGTTCAGGGCACCGCCATCGTCGTTGCCATGGACATGACCTCGGGGATCATCAACCGTTTCCGCACCATGGACATCGCTCGCTCCGCTGTCCTCACCGGTCACGTACTCGCCAGCCTCCTGCAGGCGCTGTTCAGCATCGTCGTGGTCCTCGCCGTCGCGGTCGGTATCGGATTCCGGCCGTCGGCCGGTCCGCTCGACTGGCTGGGCGCGCTCGGCGTGACTTCCGTGTTCTCCGTCGCGCTGATCTGGCTCTCGGTCTACCTCGGGCTGGCGGCCAAGAGCGTCGAGACCGCCAGCAACACACCGATGTTCCTCACGATCCTGCCGTTCCTCAGCACGGGTTTCGTACCGGCCGAATCCCTACCCACCGGCCTGAGGCAATTCGCCGAGTATCAGCCCTTCACCCCCGTCATCGAGGTCCTGCGCGGAACCCTCACCGACGCCCCGGTCCCCACCGCGAGTGTTGTCGCCTCGCTCGCCTGGAGTCTCGCCATCGGCGGGGCCGCAGACTTTCTCGCGCTGCGAACCTATGAGCGGCGACGCATTCCCGGATAGTGTCGAGGGCGTGCCCGAGAAGGTGGACTTCAAGAAGACGCTGGACTCGTACAAGGCGCGGCGCGGCCAGTTCCGCATTCTCGACGTTCCGGCCATGCGCTACCTGATGATCGACGGATCGGGCGACCCCAACTCGACACCACAGTTCGCGGCGTCGATCGAGACGCTGTATCCGGTCGCGTACAAGCTGAAGTTCGCAAGCAGTCGTGAACTCGGCCGTGACTACGTCGTCCCGCCTCTCGAGGGGCTCTGGTGGGCCGACGACATGAGCACCTTCACCGGCGCCCGGGACAAGTGCCGCTGGAGTTGGACGCTCATGCTGATGGTTCCCGACTGGATCGGCGAGGATCTGCTCGACGCCGCTGTTCTCGGGGCCGGCGCGACGAAGCCGCCGCCGCGTCTCGCCGATCTACGCACGGAGTCGTTGGACGAGGGGTCGTGCGTTCAGACGCTGCACCACGGGCCCTTCGACGACGAGGGGCCGGCGCTGGCCGAGATGCACGATCGGTTCATACCCGACAACGGCTTACGCATGTCGGGCCGTCACCATGAGATCTACTTCAGCGACTTCCGCCGAGTAGCTCCGGAGAAACTTCGGACCCTGCTGCGTCAACCGGTCGAGTCCTCGTCCTCCATCATCCCGTAGCGAAAGATGGCTGAAAGCAGGGTTTCTCGTTACGAAGTCCCGCCGGCCGGCGTCCATCCGAGTGCCGGTCCGAGCTGCCCGGCGAGATCACCCACGATCTGCAGGTAGTCCGGCTCGTCGAAGGAGAACGGCAACGCGAAGGCCACCTCGGTGGCGCGTTGGAATCCCGCGTGCTCATACAGTCTCTCGGCGAGTTCATCGGACGGTCCGACGAGATCCGGCGAGAACAGGAGGCCTCGCGGACCCTGCGGGGTGAGCGTGCGCTCGAACCGACTGTCGGCATACGCCCGGTACTTGCGGATCTGGTCCGCGGTCGCGGAATCCGTGGGGATCACCACGAGCCCTTGGGACACGCGCGCACGGTCGGGGTTAACGTGATGGGCACGGTAGGCGTCGATGTGTTCGGCCTGGATGGTCGCGAAGTCGCGCGACTCCGTGCCCTCGGTGGTCACCACCGAGGACGTCAGATAGTTGATGCCTTGCCGGCCCGCCCAGATCGCCGAGCTCAATCCACCTCCGTACCAGACCCGATCGGCGAGACCCGGCGAATGCGGTTGCACCCGTCGGGAGAACGTCTCTATCCCGACGGTGCCCTCGAAGTCGCTGACGGGTTCGCCCCGCAGGTTGTCCAGGAGCCTCACCACCCGGTCCTTCGAGAAATTCTCCAGCGCATGGGTTTCGGGATACAGCGCGGTCTTGAAGTCGTCGTAGCGCATCGGCACACCGACGGAGACCCCCGGGTTGAGCCGTCCCCCGCTGAGGATGTCGACCGTCGCCAGGTCTTCGGCCAGCCGCAGCGGATTCTCCAGACCGAGCGGGATCACCGCGGTACCGAGCTCGATGCGACTGGTGCGCACCGCCGCGGCCGCCAGCAGGGCCACCGGCGAGGAGATGCCGCACTGCAGATGCCGGTTGCGCACCCACACGCTGTCGAAGCCGAGTTGCTCGGCCAGCTCGATCATCCGGAGCGTCTCGAGGTGACCGGGGCGCGGGTCGTCACCGTCGAAGCGTCCGATCGTCAGGAAACCGAGCTTCCGGAGTGGTTCACCGCGTCGTGGCATGCAATCGATTTTCACACCGTCTGGCAGCGGAGACATGTCGGCGAATCAGGGTGGGTCGAATTCTTCGAAAGTCACACCGGCGCGCCGCGTCTATAGTCGGGGCACACCGCCGCCGACCGAACGGATCGCCATGCCGCCCACTGTCGCGGAGAGGATCGTCGAGGAACTCGAGCGCGCCGGAGTCCGGCACGTCCACGGGTTGCCCGGTGATTCACTCAACGGTTTCACCGATGCCCTGCGGAGAAACGACACCATCTCGTGGCGACATGTGCGACACGAGGAGTCGGCGGCGTTCGCCGCGTCCGCCGAAGCCGCGCTCACCGGTGAACTCGCGGTGTGCGTGGGAAGTTGCGGGCCCGGCAACCTGCACCTGATCAACGGACTGTTCGACGCACACCGCAGTCGTGTCCCGGTCCTCGCGATCGCCGCGCACATCCCGGCGACGGAGATCGGCACCGGATACTTCCAGGAGACCCACCCCGAGCAGCTGTTTCGGGAATGCAGCGCCTTCTGCGAGATGGTCGGCACGCCCGACCAGATGCCGCGCCTGCTCGACATCGCCCTGCGCACCGCGGTCGAGAAACAGGATGTGGCGGTCCTCGTCATCCCGGGCGAGACCTTCCTGGCGCCGTGCCCGAAACGGCGCGCCGGCGCCCCCATCCGCCGTATCCCGCGGGTCACCCGGCCCACCGATGCCGAGATCGACCGCGCCGCAGACACTCTCAACGCCTCCGAGCGCGTGACTATTCTCGCCGGGGCGGGGGTGCAGGGGTCTCACGACGAGGTCGTCGAGCTCGCCCGTGCCCTGCAGGCCCCCGTCGTGCACGCGTTGCGGGGCAAGGAATTCATCGAGTACGACAACCCCTACGACGTGGGAATGACCGGGCTGCTCGGCTTCTCGTCCGGATACCGGGCGATCGAGAAGTGCGACACACTGCTCATGCTGGGCACCGACTTCCCCTATGAACAGTTCTATCCGTCGAAGGCGACCATCATCCAGGTCGACATCCGTGGCGAGCAGATCGGTCGACGCTGCCCCGTCGACCTGCCACTCGTCGGCGATGTCGGCGACACCGCCCGTGCGCTCCTGCCGAAGATCTCCACCGGCCGCGACTCCGAACACCTGTCGACCTCGTTGGCCCACTACGCCACGGCACGTCGCCGCCTCGACGACCTCGCCGACAACGACCGCAACCGGGCACCGATCCACCCGCAGTACCTGACTCGCCTGATCAGCGAGAAAGCCGACCGCGACGCGGTGTTCATCCCCGACGTCGGCTCACCGGTGGTGTGGGCGGCGCGCTACCTCGAGATGAACGGGGCCCGTCGCCTGATCGGCTCGTTCACCCACGGCTCGATGGCCAATGCCGTGTCCCAGGCGATCGGCGCACAGACCGCCTTCCCGGACCGCCAGATCGTTGCGCTCGCCGGCGACGGCGGGCTCGCGATGCTGCTCGGCGAGCTGCTGACCATCACGCAGAACAACCTGCCGGTGAAGATCGTCGTCTTCGACAACTCGTCGCTGAACTTCGTCGAGGTCGAGATGAAGGCGGCCGGATTCGTCAACTACGGAACCGACCTAAAGAATCCGGACTTCGCCGCGCTGGCGGAGTCGCTCGGTATCCACGGTCGGCGCGTCGAGCGGCCGGACGACCTGGCCGGTGCGGTCGACGAGCTCCTCGCCCACGATGGTCCGGCGCTTCTCGATGTCGTCACCGCTCGGCAGGAGCTGTCCATCCCGCCGACGATCACCGCCGCCCAGGCCAAGGGCTTCACGCTGTACGCGCTCCGCACCGTACTGTCCGGACGCGGCGACGAACTGGTCGACCTCGCCGAGACCAATCTCTTCCGGCGGCTGTTCGACTAGGCGTTTCGGTCCGCAGCCACCTGCAGGCCGAGAATCGCTTCGGTGACACCGGCTGTCCAGGTGGACGTGTCGACACGGTGAACGGCTGACTCCCCCGCATACGCGCTCGATATGACGACGTCCGGGGCAAGAGTGGCCAGCAGTTCGACGCTCCCCGCGAGCTGGACGGGGTCACTGATGCCCGGGAGATACCCGGCGGTCCACCGCCCCGACTCGCTGCGATAGAGGGTGTCCCCGGTGAACAGGTAGCGGTCGCCGTCGGCGCCGTGCACCAGGTAGCTCGTGCTACCCGGGGAATGGCCGGGTGTCGGGATCACCTCGACCCCGTTGCCGTCCGTGTGCCGGTCCGCGAGCCCCACCCCGATCCGCGCGTAGCGGCCGATCCGGTCCGCTTCGGCGAAAGGAGCGTGCAGTGTCGTCCCGAATCGTTCGTTAATCGCGGCCAGCAGCGGCCCGGCCTCATCCTGATGCGACAGATATTGCTCGTCGATCCCGCCCAGGCGGTAGAGCTCATCGAACTCGGAATCCGACGCAACCGAGTAGAAGAGGACGTTTCGAGCCGACCTCCACAGGTAGGCATGCGTGGTCAGTCCCGGAAACGGGTTGTCGGAGCTGGTCTCCCACAGGTCGGCGAATACGCGGCGCATCGATACCTCCACGAGTTGGTTGGATGTCCCACCACGGTGCAACTTCGAGTTCACTTGAAGTCAAGACGCCGTTGCCGACTGGTCAGCAGAGCACCGCGGGTGATACACATCTAGGAATCCGTCTCACGTCAGGAGTCCCCGTGTCCACCTCGCTGCCACCCGATACTCCTGCCTTTCCGGCGGCGGTCGCCTACGAGTCCGCGATGACCAACCAGCGTCTGCGAGGCGTGCGGGCGCTGGTACGGCAGTTCACCCGCAAAGACCTCTTCCCGGAGCCGGAGAACCTCCGCACCTTCGCCGAGGACATGTTCCGCACCGACCCCGTGGCCGAACGTTTCGTCGACGAGGTCTACGGCACGTTGGGCGGCGAGGCGGCCCGGGCCCTGCTCGATCAGGCACTCACCGACGGCCTGGACAGCATCGACGATCCCCCGCCCGCACTGGTCGACCTGTTCGAGGAGTTCGAGACGGTGCCCGACTGGGTCGACCCCGAGCTGATCGCGGAGGGCGAGGCCATCTGGCGCCGGTGGGGTACCGGCCTGTTCAGCGTCGCCGGGGGGATCACCCTGGAGATGTACACCGAGGCCGCGGTCGCGAAACCGCTCTCGCTGGCCGGGGGTTATGCGGGCGACAACGCTCTGCGCCGGTTCCTGGAGACCTCGCGTTTCTGGATCGACGTCTCGCAACCCGACGCGTTGCTCACGCCGGGGTCGCAGGGTCGTGCGACGGCGATGCGGGTACGCATCATGCACGTGTGGGTCCGGCGCACCGTCGCCGAACACCCGGAATGGGACCGCCAACGCTGGGGCGACCCGATCAGTCAGTCCTACCAACTACTGACCCTGCTGGGCGGCAGCGTGGTGCCCGCGATGGCGCTGTGGCTGACCGGAATACAGACGACACCCCGCGAGATCCGCGTCCTGCTGCACTATCAGCGCTACCTCGGCCACCTACTCGGGGTGCGCACGCAGTGGTATCCGGAAACGATCGCCGACTCGTTGCGATTGCTGGCCTTCGTCACGTCCACCCGCACCTACGACGCCGGGGCCGACGGCGCAGAGCTCATCGAGTCGTTCCCGGCCGCGTTCGCGAAGCGCGGGTCGACCGGCTTGCAGCGGTTGCGCGGCACATACAACGCGGCGATGTACGCGGCGTACTCGAGCGTCTACATGCTGCCCACGACGCGGCTGCGCTACCGGATGCCCAGTCCGGTTCCGGGGATGCTCGTCATCGTGCTCCGACTACCGGTGGTGATCGTCGTCGAAACCACCCGTCGACTCTCACCTCGATTCCGTCGACTTCACGAGAAGTGGATGTGCCGCCATCGGGAGAACTGGCACGACTGGCAGACCTCGGGTCGCCCGGCGGAGTACGCCCACGGCAAGGGGCTCCGACGCTGACGGCGACGACCGGAAGGTTACTCCGGAGTTGGACTCGGATCGGTACACCGTTAGCGTGTTCGGGGTGACGCACACTCCGACGACCACCGCCACGACCGCCGATGATCCCGCCGGGATCGAATCCCGAGTCGGGCACTACTACGTCCTCGACGGCTCGTACCAGGTCGGACGCGAGAAGGTGCGCGAGTACGCCCGCGCGGTCCAGGACTACCACGGCGCGCACTGGGAACCCGAAGCCGCAGCCGCACTGGGCTATTCGGGACTCGTCACGCCGCTCACCTTCACCTCGATCCCGGCGATGGCGGCCAACCGGGAACTCTTCGAGAAGGTCATCGTCGGATATGACACCTACGTGCAGACCGAGCAGGTCTTCGAACAGCACCGGCCGATCGTCGCCGGAGACGAGCTGACCACCGACGTCGAGCTGAGCAGCGTTCGTCGGATCGCGGGCAAAGACCTGATCACCGTGACCAACACCATGACCGACGCCGCGAGCGAACGAGTGCACACCATGCACACCACGGTCGTCGGCGTGACCGCGGACGAGGTCGATCCCGAACTGAGCAGTGCGGTTCGCAAGGTGATGATGCACGACGTCAACATCTTCAGCCACGACGAGGCTGCCCAACGATACGTGAAAACGGTTCGCCCCGAGCGCGATGTCCCGGCCGCCGATGACACGGGTCGCACCTCCGGGGCCCGGAGCTTCGACGACCTGAGCGTTGGCGACGAGCTCCCGCCGCACACCATCCGACTGTCCCGCGGCGACCTGGTCAACTACGGCGGTGTCGCCGGCGACGCCAATCCGATCCACTGGGACGAGACGAGTGCGAAGCTCGCGGGCCTCCCCGATGTGATCGCCCACGGGATGCTGACCATGGGCCTCGGGGCGGCGTACGTGTCCTCGTGGTCGGGCGATCCGGGTGCCGTGACCCGGTACGCGGTGCGCCTGTCCCAGCCCGCCGTCGTGTCCCGCGCCGAGGGCGGGGAGATCGAGTACAGCGGGCGGATCAAGTCGCTCGATCCGGCGACCCGAACGGGCGTCGTCATCGTGGTGGCGAAGTCGGGTGGCCGCAAGATCTTCGGTCTCGCCACCCTGAACATCCGCTTCAAGTGACCGTCGGGGTCAGTACTCCCCTTTGATGACGAAGTAGGACCCGCGGATGACGCCGGCGAGTTTCGATTTCTGGCGGGCGAACTTGAACTTCGCCTCCAACTCGGCCGGGACGTCCATACCCTCGGACAGCTTGAACCCGACAGCACGTTTCCCGGCGGGGTCGATGCTGTACATGACGTTGACGGCCAGGCCCGACTCGTAGAACACGTACGACATGTGGAGTCTGCCGTCGTCCGGGCCCACCTCGAAGTCGCTGACCTCAAGAGCCGGCGACGCGATGGTGATGTCGCGCTCGTTCGCCAGGATCGTGGTCACCCGGTCGAGGATGTCGGGTGCTTCCGATGCCGGGACGACGACGAAATCGTGCCCGTACTTCGTCTTGTAATACCGGGCCTCGTTGGCCCGGAGGCCGGCCAACGCCTCGGCGACCGGTGAACTCTCGAGTCCCGCGGTGGAGACCTGCTTGAAGTCGATCACGTCACCCATGACTCTCCCTCCGGCAGGTTGCCTCAGACAGCGTAAAGCCCCCGACCGCGGTCGGGGGCTTTATCGATGCAGCGCGACGCTCACTCGAGGACGAACACCGGGATCTGCCGATCGGTCTTCGTCTGGTACTCGGCGTAGGGCGGGAAGGCGGCGACGGCCAGCTCCCACCAGTGATCGCGCTCCTCGCCGTCACTCAGCTCGCGCGCGGTCAATTCCTTCACCTCGGTACCGTCCTGCGCGGTCACCTGGGGGTTCGCCTTCACGTTGTGGTACCACGCCGGATGCTCGGGCGCGCCGCCCTTCGAGGCGACCATGAGGTACTTGCCGTTCTCCTCCACGCGCATCAGCGGGACGTAGCGCTTCTTGCCCGACTTCGCGCCGGTCGTGGTGAACAGGACGATCGGACGGTCCATCACGGTCACACCGTCGGTCGTGCCCTGCTCCAGGATCTTCTCGGTCTGCTCGCGGACCCAGCCTTCAGGACTCAACTCTGCGTTAGCACTCATGGTGGGCGGAACACCACAGCTCGGCCGGGTATTCCCCGCAGCGCCGTCTGTGTCGTGACTCTCCGATACTGTGTGGCGGGACCTGACCTCGACCGTGAGATCTCACCGATGGCCACACCATGCCGTGCTCTCGTACCGACGCCGGTCGGCACCGTGGCCGTCGACAGCAATGGATCGGCCGTCGTGCGCGTGGCCTGGCGAGTGACCACCGACGTACCGACCGATGACGAGACCATCGATCCCGTTCTCGCAGAGGCGATTCGACAGATCCGCGCCTATTTCGCCGGTGACCTGACCGAGTTCGACCTGCCTGTCGATCTCGACCGGATGTCGGACGCCGCCCGGGCGGTCCTGTCGACGCTGCACCGGACGGTCGCCCACGGCGACACGGTCACCTACGGCGAACTCGCGGCGATGAGCGGCACGCGGGTCTCTGCGCGCGGCGTCGGCACGATCATGGGGATCAATCCCCTGCCGTTGATCATCCCGTGTCATCGCGTCGTCGCCGGCGACGGACTCGGCGGCTACTCGGGCGGCGCGGACGGTCAGGGCCTGGCGACCAAACGCTGGCTGCTCGAGTTCGAGGGCGCTCTCCCGCCGACGCTGTTCTGATCAGGAGCCCAGCCGACTACGCCGGCCCTGAGATCGATGTCGCATGCGACATCAATCCGTCTACGCGACCTCGATCGAAGTCGCATCAGCGAACCGATGTCGCACGCGACGTGAGTTCGTGATCCGGCATCCTCGAGCGTCGAGCGTCATGTGCGCGACGCCCCGGATAGATGTTCGACGACCAGCGACTGCAGCCTCGGAGCGTCCGAGCCGAGCCACAACGACAGGTGCGTTCCCTCGTCGACGGCTTCGAGGCGAGCATCGGGCAGCGTCTGCGCGGCATGGACACTCTGATCGAACGGGACGTCGGCGTCGGTTCGGGAGTGTATCGCCAGCACGGGTGCGGTCACCTCCGCGAGCGGTAGGTCGAGGTCGCGAAATTGGTCGAAGTCATTGTCGAAGCCAGCTTTTCGCGACCCCGACACGGTGTCGAACAGATCGATTGCCAGCGTGCGCTGGTCGTCATCGGCGATGATCTCCGCTGTGAGCGCCCTGATCTGTACACGCGACAGGTCTCCCTCACCGGACAGGAGTGTCGAGATGGCCGTGGACGGCGCGTGTGACGCAAGCGTCGTGGCCACCCAGTTTCCGAAACGACTGAAGAGAAGCTTCTCCTCGGACAGTTCGAGTCGTCCGCGCAGGCTGCTCCGCGGATCGAAGCGGGTGCTGACCGCGGCGACCGCGACGATCGCGGACACCCGCTCGGGTACGGAAGCCGCCAACGAGTAGGCGACGGGACCGCCACCGGACCAGCACATCAGCCCGAAACGATCGATCCCCACCGAATCCAGCACCGCCCTGACCAGTGCCGCCTGCGCGGCCGGATC
Source organism: Gordonia sp. SCSIO 19800 (assembly GCF_018132775.1). Classification (NCBI taxonomy): domain Bacteria; kingdom Bacillati; phylum Actinomycetota; class Actinomycetes; order Mycobacteriales; family Gordoniaceae; genus Gordonia; species Gordonia sp. SCSIO 19800. The sequence continues at coordinate 127,163 of NZ_JAGRQM010000011.1, forward strand.
TCGATTGTCGCCGCCCAGGGGCGTACCCAGGTAGCCCGGTCGAGAGACCGCGATGACGCGATGCGTCCCGGCCAGGAAGCGCGTCATCAGGACCCCCTGGTCGCAGCCACCCGGGGACCCGTGCACGAACACCAGCGGTGGCCCGGATCCGACGTCGACATATTCGACCGGCCCGGTCGGCGTCTCGACGAGGCGCGGTTCCGTCGAGTGACTGTCCGAGTGAGCGAGCCCCATGGATGTACCTCCTCCGACGACCGTGGTGCGACGGTAGCGCCGGCGCGACGCCCGCGCGGCACAACGCGGTGAAACGGCGCGAACGGGTGTACCCCGAACGCGGCCGCACCTGAGTCATCTCTCCTATTTCGAGACTCTTTTTGGGACTATCGAGACCCAACATCCCCGCTGCGTCATATGTCTCGAAACACCGGCGAGTCTTTTGAGTCTGTTTCGATACTTCTGAGATACGCTGACGCGGTGACAGCAGACGCAACACAGCCGTCGGGGATGGCCCTCGGCTACGCACGCGACTCCCCCGGCGCCCACGCACTCGCGCCCCAGATCGACGCGCTCACCGATGCCGGGGTGGACCCCGCGCGGATCTACACCGATGCGACCGATCGCTCCGCGCCCGCGGGTCAGCGGCCCGGAATGGCCGCCCTCCTCGACTACGCGCGAGCCGGCGACACCACGGTGGTCGTCGGCATCGACCGGCTCGGCCGGAACGTTCGCGAGGTCATGGAGGTCGCGAACCAAATGGCCGGGCGTCGCATCGGACTGCGCTCGCTCCGCGAGGGAATCGACACCGCCGACCCGGCCGGAGCGATGATCGTCGCGGTGCTGGCGTCGCTGGCCGAACTCGACGACGACGCGCCGAGACGGTCGGACCGTTCCACGCCGAGAACCCTGCGTGGGTCCACGTCGGCGATCGGCCGGCCGCGGGCGCTCGACGCCGATCAGGTGGTGCGCGCCGAACAGATGCGCGCGCAGGGGGTTTCCGTACCCAGGATCGCGCAAGAGCTCGGGGTGAGCCGCGCGACCCTGTATCGCACCCTGGCCGAGAGGCGTTCGGTCCGTTGAAGAATCCCGACTCCGACCTCCCCGAACTCGACATCGTCACCGAGTACGGCGTCGTCACGCGCCTGCCCACGTCGTTCCCGATCTTCGACGCCGAACTCGACGAGCACCTCGATCCGGACCTGTTCCAGCAGGGTTTCGTCGATGCCGCGGCCGATCTCGGTGCGCTTCCCGCACCGTGGGCGCGACAACTGGCATCGTCGACGCTCGCGTGTCCGCCGGACCCCGACGACGAGGAACCGAGTTACACACGCGGCTATCGCGCCGCCCTCTACGGACACCTCAGGCACGCCGGAAAGTAAGCGCGGCAAAGGGTCTCGGCAACGACGCCCGGAAGGTCGGACTTGCCGCAATCGAACCCCCGCCCCGGCAACGGATCTCGTGCACTGACGTACTGGTCGTTGGCGAATCGTGATCACCTGGTGACGTCAACGCCCCTCGCGACACGCATGCTCGGTGCGACCATGGACCGAGTCGGGGGATGCGGTTCGCGAACGCGGGCCGGGCGCAATGCCGGACGGGGGCAGGCGCCGCATGTCGGGCGGGTCAAGTCGGCGGGCCGCACTTTCGGACACTGCTAGGTGGTCGCGCCATGACCCGATCGACGAACATCAACAGCCGTGCGCCGGGTGGAGACGACCCCACCGCACGCGAACTGGAAGCCCTGCGAACGGAATTGGACGGGATCGACGACCGTCTGCTCGAAGACGTGCGGGCCCGGATCGAGGTCTGCACACGCATCGCGGAACTCAAACGACGGCACGCCATCCCGGTGATGCAGCCGCGCCGGGTCGGCGCTGTACACGAACACGCCCACCGGTTCGCCATCGATCACGATCTGTCCACCGATTTCCTGCATGCCCTCTACGACCTCATGATCTCGGAGACCTGTCGGGTCGAGGATCTGATCGTCGGGACCGAGACGTCGCAGCGAGCGGGGCCGGATCGTGACCCCGCCCGACACCCGTCCGTCGTCGCGAGCGCGGACTGAGGTGGACCCGGTGCGCACACTGCTGATCGACAACTACGACTCGTTCACGTACAACCTGTACGCGTTGTTGACCCAGGTCAACCGCCGGGAGCCGGTCGTCGTCGCCAACGATGTGCCCTGGACGTCGGTGGACCTGACAGCTTTCGACAACGTGGTGGTCTCCCCCGGCCCGGGCCGTCCGGATTACCCCCGCGACTTCGGGATCAGCGCACGGGCTCTGACCGACAGCGGACTGCCCGTACTCGGGGTGTGCCTGGGCCACCAGGGCCTGTGCCATCTGTTCGGCAGCCCGGTGGTACGGGCCCCCGAGCCGCGGCACGGACGACTCAGCGCCGTCCACCACGACGGCCGCGGCTTGTTCACGGGACTGCCCTCCCCGTTCCGGGCGGTCAGGTATCACTCGCTGGCGGTGGTGGATGTCCCCGACGAGTTGGAGGAGCAGGCGTGGTCCGACGACGGCGTCCTGATGGCGGCGCGCCACCGGGTGTTGCCGATGTGGGGAGTGCAGTTCCATCCGGAGTCGATCTGCAGCGAGTACGGCCGGGAGCTGTTGGCCAACTTCGCGGCGGCCACACGGGTGCGAGCGCACCGCGGGGTCCCGGCCGGGGCGAGTCGGGCGTCGGCGACGACGGAGCCCCCGGCGAGTGAGGCGTCGACGAGTGAATCGGCGGGGAGTGAATCGGCGGGGAATCGGCACGAGGGTTACCGGGTCCGATCGGTTCGGGTGGACCACGTCGTGGACCCGAACAGCGTCTATGATCGACTGTTCGCCGGTGGCCCGAACAGCTATTGGCTCGACCGGTCGGCGGCCGAGGAGACCGACGGTCGCTTCTCCGTCATGGGAGACTGCTCGGGTCCCCACGCCGAGTATGTGACCTACCGGGTCCCGGAAATGACTGTGCGAGTCGAACATTCGGACGGTACAGCGGAGGAGGTCCGCAGCACCTTCTTCGACTACCTCGACGCCCAGCTGCGGGCGCGTGCGGTGGCTGCGCAACCTGAGCTGCCGTTCGCGTTCTGTCTGGGGTACGTCGGCTATCTCGGCTACGAGCTCAAAGCGGACACCGGCGGCCAGCTGGCGCATGCCTCCCAGCAGGCCGACGCGGCGCTCGTGTTCGCCGACCGCGCGGTGGTGATCGACCACGGACACGGGTGTGCGTATGTGCTCGCACTGGAACCGGTCGAGAGCCCGGATCCCGATGTCGCGACGTGGTTGGACGAGACGGCGTCGACCATTCGGGAGTTGCGAATCGCCACGCCCGCTCCGGCGACGACTCCCCCGCTGGTCCCGGCGCCCCACGAGGTGCCGATCGTGTTCCGCCACAACCGCCAGACGTACCTGAGGCTCATCGAGGACTGTCTGGCGGAGATCCGGTCCGGGGAGTCGTACGAGGTGTGTCTGACGAACTCGGCGACCGTGCACCGCAGCCTCGACCCCGTGTCCGGGTATTCGTGTCTGCGGGAGATCAGCCCGATGCCCTACAACGCCCTGCTGCAGTTCGCCGGGATGTCAGTGCTCAGCGCGTCGCCGGAACGGTTCTTGAAGATCGGTGCCGACGGGACGGTCGAGTCGAAGCCGATCAAGGGGACACGGCCGCGGTCGGCCGATCCCACCGAGGACCACCACTTGCGATGCGCGCTACGGGCGAGCGAGAAGGACCGGTCGGAGAACCTGATGATCGTGGACCTCGTCCGCAACGACCTGTCGCGTGTCTGCGTCCCGGGGTCGGTGCATGTGCCGTCACTGTTCGACATCGAGACCTACGCACCCGTGCATCAGATGGTGTCGACCGTGCGGGGGACGCTGCGGAACGGGGTGTCGGCGGTCGACTGTGTGCGGGCGGCCTTTCCCGGCGGTTCGATGACCGGCGCACCGAAGATCCGCACGATGGAGATCATCGACAAACTCGAGGCGGGTCCGCGGGGCGTGTACTCGGGGGCGATCGGCTTCTTCTCGCTCACCGGAACCGCTGACCTGTCGATCGTGATCCGCACGATGGTGGCGACCGGTTCCGAGGTGACCTTCGGGGTCGGCGGTGCGATCGTCGCGCTGTCGGATCCGGACGAGGAGTTCGAGGAGACGATGGTCAAGGCCCTGACCATGCGACGCTGCCTGTCCGTCGCCGAGGAGAGCGGCCCGTGACCGAATCGGCCGCCCCCGGTGCGCGGTCGGTGGTCGTGGCCGGCGGAGCAGGGGCGGTGGGATCCATGTTCGCCGACCGGTGGCGCAGTGGCGGCGACCTCGTACACATCCTGGACGCCACCTCCGGCGACGACATCCGTGCCCCCAGCCCAGAGGCGACCGCGCGGGTGCGCGCGGCGGACATCGTGGTCCTCGCGGTACCGGAGAATGTCGCCGTCGCCTCGCTGGGGACGGTGCGATCACTGATGCGCCCGACCGCGATGCTGGTGGAGACGCTGTCGGTGAAGACCCGGTTCGCGGCGGCCGTCGGCGGACCGGACGAGAGCCGTTGCGCCACAACAGGCCCGGTCGTCGGCGTGAACCCGATGTTCGCCCCGTCCCTCGGTCTGCCCGGCCGGGCGATCGCGGTGGTCGTCCATCGCGACGGACCCGGCGTGGACCGCCTGATCGACGACCTGGCGAGGTGGGGCGCTCGCGTGCAGGTCACCACCGCCGATCGGCACGACCGCCTGTGCGCCGCGGTGCAGGCCCTCACCCATGCGACCATCCTGTCGTTCGGGGTCGCGCTCGCCGATCTCGGCGTCGAGGCCGATGAGGCGGCGACACTGGCCACCCCACCGTTCATGACGATGTCGGCGATGCTGGCGCGCGTCGCCGGTGGGACACCGGAGGTGTACCGGGACGTGCAGTCGTCGAACCCGTGCGCGTCGACGGCCCGGGATGCGTTGGCGCGTGCGGTGTCCCGGGTCTCCGCCACCTGCGACAGCGACACCGACGAGTTCACGGCGCTGCTCGCCCGGGCCGGAGCGCCGCTGGGTGATCGCGGCAGCGAGTATGCCGGGCTGTGCGCGCAACTGTTTGCCGGGCTGGCGTCGTGACCGGCACGCTGCCCGACCACGACGCCGCCGACCCGGTGGAGACGGCGGTGATCCGTGGGCTGGTGCGCAGCTGGTCGCGGCGGGCCACGGTGCGCCGCACCGAGCCCGAACTCGACGGCCCGACCATGGACGATCTCTACGACGACGATTGCGTCGACTATCCCGAGACACTGCTCCCCTTCGCCGGACATCCGGGATGGAACGGGCTCGACGAGAACTGCCGGTCCCGGGTCCGGGCGTGGGGGTGGATCGCCTACAACAAGAACGTCGTCGACATCGAACAAGACGTGGTGACACCCGGTTTCGGCTTGCTGTTCCGGGACGCCTTCGGCACCGGGTTCTCCGACGCCGGGAGGGCGGCGGTCGTCCAGTCGATGGTCGACGAGGAGTACCACACGCTGATGCATCTGAACGCTTCCGCGCTGACCCGCCGTCGGCGTGCCTGGACGATCCCGGATGCCACACTGCCCGAGTCGTTGATGGTGCGCCGCCATCGGGCTGCGCTCGCACGTGCGGAGTCGGCACGAGCCGCGGCGCTCACGACCCTGGCATACGCGACGGTCGCCGAGACCTCCATCGGGGACTACCTCACGTTGATCGCCGAGGATCGGACGATCCAACCGGTTCACCAAGCCACCGTCGCCCTGCATCGCCGCGACGAGCGCGCGCACGGCTCGGTCGCCGGCGAGATGATCGCGATGGTCCACGACCGGCTCGGCCCGGACGACCGGCTCGTCCTGGCGCATGCGCTGCGCGACGGCGTCGACGCGTTCACGGCGACCGACAGCGCCGCCTGGTCGGCCATCCTCGCCGCCGAGCAGATCCCGGACGGCGCCACGATGCTGCGCGAGTCCGCCGAGGATCCCGATAGACGACGAGTCCTGCAGGATTGCAGTGCGGTCGACCGGCTACTCGCCCGGTTCGGCGCCCTGGGTTGACCTGCGCCGGTGATCGTCGGGTGGGCGGCTACGGTGGTGACCGTGAACGAGCCCGACAGCCCGCGAGTGGCGACACCGGCCGACGCGGCGACCATGGCCGAACTGCTCGACGCCTTCAACCGCGAGTACGGCGAACCGTCTCCCGGACCGGCCGCCCTGGCCGATCGACTGACCGATTTACTTTCGCGCAGTTCGACTTTCGCGATCGTGGCCGGCGACCCGATCACCTCGCTGGGCCTGGTGACCATCCGGACCAACGTCTGGGTCGACGGCGGCATCGCCCTGCTCGACGAGATGTACACCACGCCCGCCCAACGGAGCCGCGGACTCGGTGGTGCCGTCCTCACCGCCGCGGTTGCCGAGGCGGCGCGACGGGGCGCCGGGGAATTCGAGATCGAGGTCGACGAACCCGACGTCGACGCGCACCGCTTCTATGCCCGGCACGGGTTCCCGCTGCGCGACCCCGAGACCGGCGATCGGGCGTTCGTTCTCCGCAAGGAGCTGACCGCTCCGTAATCCGATGGAATCCCGCCCGTGCCAGTAGGGTACGGGCGTGGTTCAGCTGACAGTGGGAAGCCATCGCGACAACGCGACGACCGACGTCCTCCTCACCGCGGAGAAGTTCAATCGGCACACCTTCTGGTGCGGCCAGAGCGGCTCCGGGAAGACCTACGCGCTCGGGGTGGTTCTCGAACAGCTGCTGCTTCGAACCCGACTCCCTTTGCTGATCCTCGATCCGAACGCGGACTTCACCCGGTTGCCCGAGACACGGGGTACCGCCGACCCCACCGCCGCGGATGCGATCGCGACATCCGACATCCGGGTCCTGCATTCGACGCGACGTGACGGACCGCAATTGCGGACGCGATTCCTGACCCTGCCCCTGGCCGCGAAGGCCGCGGTCCTACAGCTGGATCCGATCGCCGACGCCGACGAGTACAACGTCCTGCTGCACGCCGACGCCACACTCACCGAGACATCGGACCAGACCACCTACCTCGACGCTCTACGCAGTTCCGCCGACCCCGGACATCAGCGGCTGGCCAAGCGTATCGAGAATCTGCAGGTCCTCGACTGGGCACTCTGGGCGCGGGGTGACCTCGCAGCGACCGACGTCATCGACGAGCGACCCCAGGCGACCGTGCTCGACCTGGGTGGTTTCGCCCACCCAGCGGAACCGAAGGTCGCCGCTCTCAGTGTGCTCGAACACCTCTGGGCCCACCGCGACGAGCGGCGCCCGATACTCATCGTGATCGACGAGGCCCACAACATCTGCCCACCGCAGGCCACCAGCGCGGTCGAGCAGGCGCTGATCGACCGGGTCGTGCAGATCGCCGCCGAGGGCCGCAAATTCGGCCTCTGGCTGCTGCTGTCAACCCAGCGGCCGACCAAGATCCACCCCAATGTCCTGTCCCAGTGCGACAACCTGTGCCTGATGCGGATGAACGCCCCACGCGATCTCGCCGAGCTGGCCGACACCTTCGGCTTCGTACCCGAACACCTCCTGGCGGAGTCGCCCGGGTTCCGCCAGGGTGAGGCACTCCTCGCCGGTGGGTTCATCACCGCGCCCACGTACACGCAGATGGGTGCCCGGATCACCGAGGAGGGCGGCGCCGACGTCGCGGTGCCGCTGGTCGTGTGAGGGGTCGATGGTTCCGAGAACAAAACCCCGGTGAGCGACGCTCACCGGGGTTTTCTGTCGGGCTGACAGGATTTGAACCTGCGACCACTTGACCCCCAGTCAAGTGCGCTACCAAACTGCGCCACAGCCCGTTGCTCCCTGGAGAAGCGGAGCGATGTAAAGCCTAGCCGACGAGCACGGTTCCGAACCAATCGCCTGGTCAGGCCTCATTTCGGGCCGGTGGCCAGATGTAGTGCGTCGTTGCTTCTGCCGCCACGAAGCGCTACATCTGACACCGGCTGCTAGACGGTCGAACGCTTCTTGAAGAAGATCCACCCGGCGGTCACCAGAACGGCACCCACGAGGGAGCCGATGATGCCACTCGGGCGGAGCTCGAGGCCGTCGCCCGAGAGCAGGCTGATGAGCAGTCCGCCGACGAAGGAGCCGACGATGCCGGCCACCAGGGCGAGACCCCAATCGACGGTGCGCAGGTTCTTGCCGCCGAGGAGGATCTGCGCCAGGGCGCCGATGACCATGCCGAAAACGATGATTGCCAGGATGAGCACGAGACGCAGTATCTCACAGCAGGTGTCGTGCGCCACAGGCGCGCGACACGTGCACCGGAGATGGGCAGGTCCGCCACCTGCGCGGTGGCGGACCTGCCCTACGGTGGTGGAGTCGCCGGACGGTGATCAGCGCTTGCGGCGCTGCTCCCGCTTGTCTCGGACGCGGACGTTGATCCGGACGGGCGAACCGTCGAAGTTGAATTCCTCGCGCAAGCGCCGCTCCAGGAACCGGCGATAGCCCGCCTCGAGGAAGCCGGTGGTGAACAGCACGAAGGTCGGCGGCCGGACCGAAGCCTGGGTCGCGAACATCACGCGCGGCTGCCGGCCCCCGCGCAGCGGCGGCGGGTTGGCGGCGATGACGTCCTTGAGCCAGTTGTTCAGCGGGCCGGTCGAGATGCGCTTGTCCCACGAGTCGAGCGCGGATTCCAGCGCAGGCACCAGTTTTTGGACGGCCCGGCCGGTCGACGCCGAGATGTTCACCCGACGCGCCCATGGCACGCGGGCCAGTTCGCGGTCGATCTCCTTGTCAAGCTGGTACCGGCGGTCCTCGTCGACGAGATCCCATTTGTTGAACGCGATCACGAGGGCGCGGCCGCTCTCGATGATGAGCGACAGCACCCGCAGATCCTGTTCGGTGATCGGTTCCGATGCGTCGATCAGCAGGATGGCCACCTCGGCCGCGTCGAGCGCCGACCGCGTCCGCAACGACGCGTAGTACTCGTGGCCGCTCGCGGTCCGCACCTTGCGGCGCAGACCGGCGGTGTCGACGAAATTCCAGGTCTTGCCGCCCAGTTCGACGAGTTCGTCGACCGGGTCGACGGTCGTCCCGGCGACATTGTCGACCACCGACCGCTCGGTGCCGGTGAGCTTGTTCAGCAGCGAACTCTTGCCGACGTTCGGCTTGCCCACCAGGGCGACGCGACGCGGACCGCCGAGAGTCGGTGCCTCCCGCGGGGTCTCGGGCAGCTTGTCCAGGATGATGTCGAGCAGATCGCCGGCGCCGCGGCCGTGTGCGGCCGACACCGGATACGGCTCACCGAGTCCCAGCGACCACAGCGATGCGGTGTCGGACTCGAGTCGCTCGCTGTCGACCTTGTTGGCACACAGGATGACCGGGGTCTTGGAGCGTCGCAGGACCCGTGCGACGGCCTCGTCGGTCGCGGTCGCGCCGACCGTGGCGTCGACCACGACGACGATCGCGTCGGCGGTGCGCATCGCAAGCTCGGCCTGCGCGGCGACGGCCTGCTGCAGGCCCTTCGCGTCGGGTTCCCAGCCACCGGTGTCGACGACGGTGAACCGCCGGCCCGACCACGACGCCGCGTACGACACCCGGTCCCGGGTGACGCCGGGGATGTCCTCGACCACGGCTTCACGACGCCCCAGGATGCGGTTGACGAGCGTCGACTTGCCGACGTTCGGCCGCCCGACGATCGCGACCACCGGCATGTGTTCGACACCGGACGCGTCGTCGGCTCCCCCGACATCGGTCAGTTGCCAGTCGGATTCGTCCGACCAGGTGCCGTCGCCGGGTAGCGCCGCGAGGTCGTTCGAGTAGTCGTCACTCACCGTTCCACTGCTCCGATCCGGGTCGCGACGAGGCCGCTCAGTTCCGCGAGCACCTCGTCGAGGGTCTTGTCGCTGGTGTCGACGACGGTCGCGTCGTCGGCCGCGCGCAACGGCGAGACCTTGCGTGTCGAGTCGAGATGGTCGCGGCGGTTCACGCTCGCCAGCACCGCGTCGTAGTCGCTGTCGCGACCGCCGGCGAGATTCTGCTTGTGCCGGCGCTCGGCCCGCGCCTCGGGTGTCGCGGTGAGGAAGATCTTGACGTCGGCGTCGGGAAACACCACGGTCCCGATGTCGCGCCCCTCCACTACCACGAACCGACCCTGCGCGTTCTGCTGTTGTAGCGCAACCAGTTTGGTGCGCACCTCGGGTACCGCCGAGACCGCGGAGACGGCGCTGGTGACGTGGTCGGTGCGGATCGGCCCGGAGACGTCGCGCCCGTCGAGGAAGACCTTGGCGCCGTCCCCATCGGGGACCAACTCGATGGCGACGTCGGCGACCACGCGGGCGATTCCGGCCGGATCATCCAGCGCCACACCGGCATCGAGAACGGCGAGGGTCACCGCGCGGTACATCGCGCCGGTGTCGAGATAACTGGCGCCGACCTCGGCCGCCAGGAGCTTGGACACCGAGGACTTGCCCGTACCGGCCGGACCGTCGATCGCCACGACATGCGTGGTCCCGCCGGCGGACTCCGAAGCTCCGTCGCTCACAGGCCGACCGCCTTGTACAACCCACCGACCTCGTCGTTGCCCAGAACACGCAGACTGCCCGGGCGCTGTTCGCCGAGTGCCACCGAACCGACGTGTGTGCGAACCAGTTTGACGACCGGGAAGCCGACCTCGTCCATCATGCGCCGCACCACGCGGTTGCGACCCTCGTGGAGGGTGATCCGCACCAGCGACTGGCCCTCGTGGACCTCGATCACGGTGAACTTGTCGACCGTCACCGGGCCGTCGTCGAGTTCGACGCCCTCGCGCATGCGACGTCCGATCCCGCGGGGCACCTCGCCCTTGAGCGTGGCGAGGTAGGTCTTGGGCACCTCGAACGACGGGTGCATCAACCGGTGCGCGAGTTCACCGTCGTTGGTCAGCAGCAGCAGACCCTCGGTGTCGGCGTCGAGGCGGCCGACGTGGAACAGGCGCTGACCGGCCATGACCCGCTCGGCGACCACATCACCGACGCAGGGACGGCCCTGGTCGTCGGACATCGTCGACTGCCAGCCCTTGGGTTTGTTGAACGCCAGGTACTGACGGGTCTCGTCCATGATGACGCGGGCACCGTCGACGCGGATGATCGCGGTGTCCGGGTCGATGCGCAGACCCTGCTCGGTGACGATCTCCCCGTCGACCTCGACACGACCCGCCGCGATCAGTTCCTCGGCGCCGCGACGCGAGGCCACTCCCGCCTGGGCGAGCACCTTCTGCAGGCGGACGCCGTCTTCGACGTAGTTGGCGCCGGCACCCTCGCCGTGCTCAGGTGTCTGGTGCCGCGCCGGTCGGGCGTTGTTCAACCGGATCCGGCCCACTTCGGCGTTCGGCTTCGACGACCCCTTGCGGTGGGTCTTCTTGGTTCGCGGCTGTTGTGCGGGCGCGCCCTTGCGGCGTTTTCCCGGTGAGCCATCTCGGCCAGCGGATGCCATGTTCTCTCAGTCCTGTGAGTCGGTGGTGGTGCCACCGTCGATGATCAGTTCATTCGAGTCTGACGGTTGGGAGGACAGTTTGGCGAATCGGGGATCCGACAGCAGCTCCTCGTCGAGGTCGTCGATCAGGTCGACGTCGGGCAGCAGGGGCGCCAGATCGGGCAGTTCCGACAGTGACGCCAGCCCGAGCCGTTCCAGGAAGAGTTCGGTGGTGGCATAGGTCGTCGCGTTCGTGGTCGGTTCGCTGCCGACCTCGTTGATCAGTCCGCGAGCGACGAGGGTGCGGATCACGCCGTCGACGTTGACGCCGCGGATGGCGCTCACCCGTGCCCGGGTGACCGGTTGCCGGTAGGCGATGACCGCCAGCGTCTCGAGCGCCGCCCGCGTGAGCTTCGACCGCGCGCCGTCGAGCAGCAGCCGCTCCACGTAGGGGGCGTACTCCGCACGGGTGTAGTAACGCCAGCCGTCGCCGGCGAAGCGCAGATCGATGCCGCTGCCCGACGCCGTGAGCTCCGACGACATGGCGTTCAGCGTCTCCCGGACCCGCGTCCGATCCTGGTCGACGGCGTTCGCGAGTTCTTCGGTGGTGACCGGTGTGTCCACGACGAGCAGCACCGCCTCCAGAGCGGAGCGGAGGCGCGCGTCGTCGAGGTACTCCTCCCCTTCCCCGTGCAGAGCGGTCTGCACGGGTTCGGCCGGTCCCGGGTCCTCTCCCTCGGCTGCGCCGGTCGGGTCGTGGTGGTCGACCTCAGGAGCGTGATCAGTCATCCGTAGTCCTCTGCCTTGTCGATGCGCAGGTCGTCGGCACCGCGCTCCCCCGTCCACATCACCGCGAGATCGCCGAGTGCCTCGGGTTGTTCGAAGGTGATGGCCTGCTCCCGGAACAACTCGAGCAGGCCGAGGAAGCTACCGACGATCTCCAGCACGTTCTCGCAGTCCGCGGTCAGCTCGCCGAAGGTCAGCCATGTGCCCGGTGCGGCACTGAGCAGAGATGCCATCCGACGTGCCTGGCCCGGAACCGACACCTTCTGGACGTCATGCAGATGGTCGAGGCCGACGGTGGGCACCGGACGCGGCGTCAGCCCCGCCGCGGCGACCTGCGCGAAGCCGTCGGCGTCGACACCGAGGGTGACCTCCGGCAGCAGATCCTCGAAGCGCTTCTCCAGCGACACCGCGCGTGGGTAGCGCTGCAGCGCGGCGGCCTCGAGTTCGCCGAACAGGGCGGCGACCTGCTTGTAGGCGCGGTATTGCAGCAACCGCGCGAACAACAGGTCCCGGGCTTCGAGGAGTGCGAGGTCCTCCGGATCATCGACCTCGCCGGAGGGCAGCAGGCGAGCCGCCTTGAGATCCAGCAGCGTCGCCGCGACGACGAGGAATTCGGTCGTCTGGTCGAGCCCCATCTCCGGGCCGAGTTCGCGGGTGTAGGCGATGAAGTCGTCGGTCACCTCGTGCAGCGCCACCTCGGTCACATCGAGGCGGTGCTGCGAGATCAGGTTCAGCAACAGGTCGAACGGACCCTCGAAGTTGCGCAGCTTGACTCGGAAACCGGACTCCTCGACACCGACCTCGGACGACGCTTCCGCCCAGCTCGAAGCACCTTCGGGAACAACCGAATCGGACGCGCCGGGTTCGGATAGGGCGGGTTCGGGGACGGCGGGTTCGGTGACTGCCTGGTCGGCGCCGGTCGTCATGCGGGCGTGACGTTGCGGGCGATCACCTCGCGTGCGAGCGCCCGGTACGCCTTCGCGCCGGCCGACCGCGGCGCCCACGAAGTGATCGGTTCCCCGGCGACGCTGGTCTCCGGGAACCGGACGGTGCGGGCGATGACGGTGTCGTAGACCGCGTCACCGAACACCTCGACGACGCGGGCCATCACCTCACGGGAATGCAGCGTGCGGGCGTCGAACATCGTCACCAGGATGCCGCCGAGGTCCAGGCGCGGGTTGAGCCGGTCGCGCACCTTGTTGATCGTGTCGGTGAGCAGGGCCAGCCCGCGCAGGCTGAAGTACTCGCACTCCATCGGGATGAGCACGGTGTCGGCGCAGGCCAGCGCGTTGACGGTGAGCAGACCCAGCGA
>NZ_JAGRQM010000011.1:140691-153900 GCF_018132775.1 Gordonia sp. SCSIO 19800
GAGCACGGGATGCAGTGCCCGGCCGAGCGACTGCTCGCGACCCACCTCGGTCACCAGCTGGATCTCCGCGGCCGACAGGTCGATGTTGCTGGGCAGCAGGTCGAGACCATCGACGCGGGTCCGCATCAGGACCTCGTCGGTCGCCACCTGCGGCGGCACGAGCAGGTTGTAGACGGTCTGTTCCAGCTCGTGATGCGGCACACCGAGTCCCGCGGACAGCGCACCCTGCGGGTCGAGGTCGACGAGCAGGACTCGACGACCGTATTCGGCAAGCGCCGCACCGAGATTGATGGTCGACGTCGTCTTGCCGACGCCGCCCTTCTGATTGCAGACCGCGATCACCGTGGCGGGCCCGTGACGGTCCAGCGGAGCGGGCTGGGGCACGTCGCGATACGGCCGCCCGGTGGGGCCGATCTCGTCGGCATCGTGCTCGGCCTCTTCGGTGTCGTTTCCGGGCGACACCTGGATGCTGTACTGATCTCCCGGACGGGCGCCAGACCCTCCCGGACGGGCGCCAGACAGGGGTGCGCTCGGAGTGGTCACGTGTCCGCCGCTCCCTTCGCTGTTCGATGCCGCTTCTCGGTGGTTCAGTCGTCCTGTCCGTCCACGGCCGAGCCTCGTATCAGCCTAGGACATCTCCCCGGTCATCCCGGCGTCGGCGCGCCCGGGGGATCCGCGGGGTCAACGCGCCCTCGGATGGGCGACGGCATAGACCTCCCGCATCGTGTTGACCGTCACGAGCGTGTACACCTGCGTGGTGGTGACCGAGGCATGGCCCAGGAGTTCCTGGACGACGCGGACGTCGGCGCCGCCGTCGAGCAGATGGGTCGCGAAGCTGTGCCGGAGGGTGTGCGGCGAGACCGCCTTGTCGAGGCCGGCGCGCTCGGCCGCGGTGACGAGCACCTGCCACGCGCTCTGCCGCGAGAGCCGCCCGCCGCGCGCGTTCAGGAACACCGCGGGCGTCGCCCGTGACACCAGCGCGGGTCGCCCGCGGACGAGGTACGCCTCGAGTGCCTGGACGGCGGGCCCGCCGAGCGGCACGAGACGCTCTTTCCCGCCCTTGCCCCGGAGGCGAACCGCGCGCATGTCGTCGAGATCGAGATCGTCGAGATCGAGGGAGGTGGCCTCGGAGATCCGCGCCCCGCAGCTGTAGAGGAATTCCAGCAGCGCGCGGTCCCGCAACCCGCGCGGATGGTCCTCGACGCCGGCCGAATCGAGAATGGCGAGCACCTCGTCGACCGGCAGGGATTTCGGCAGGCGCCGCGCCGCGCGCGGCGGCCGGACCTCGTGCGCGACGTCGGTCGGCACGATCCCCTCGTCCACCGCGAACTTGTGAAAACGCCTGGTGGCGACGAGAGTTCGCGCGATCGAACTGTCGGCGAGCGGGGCGAAGCCCGCCTCGGCGTCACCGCGACGGAGTTCGACGAGGAACTCGCGGATGTCCTCTTCGGTCACGGCGTCGAGTGACGGGATCCCCCGCCGGTCGAGATACCCGCGGTACCTCTCGAGATCGCGCCGGTAGGACGACACCGTGTTGGCCGCCGCACCCCGCTCCACCGTCAGGTGATCGAGGTAGCGCGCGATGTCGGCGGCCAGGGTCACGACCGGCGGCCCCGA
Organism: Gordonia sp. SCSIO 19800; assembly: GCF_018132775.1. Taxonomy (NCBI): domain Bacteria; kingdom Bacillati; phylum Actinomycetota; class Actinomycetes; order Mycobacteriales; family Gordoniaceae; genus Gordonia; species Gordonia sp. SCSIO 19800. The sequence goes on from NZ_JAGRQM010000011.1 coordinate 142,309, forward strand.
TCGTCGGCACGTCGGTTCCGTAACGCGGTCGGCTCGTCCGGCCACGGGGCGTCGACGCCGCGGAGGCCGGCCGTCGACCCGCCGGCTGCGGCCGCGGCCAGGATGCCGGCCACGCTCGTCGCGTTGACGATCTCCCCCGACAACACCTTCGCGACGGCGTCGTCGAGCGGCACCCACTCGATCGACATGTCGGCTTCTTCGTCGACGCGTTCGGCCGCGTCGAGATGGTGCAGCCCCTCGGCGAGATACAACCGCAGCGCCTCGTCGGTGAAGCCGGGTGACAGCGCGAGGTCGACCAGGACGTGCCACGAGTCGGCGGCGAGGTCGGCCTCTTCGGCCAGCTCGCGCTGGGCGGCGGCCAGGGGTTCTTCGTCGGCCTGGTCGAGCAACCCGGCGGGCAACTCGAGCAGGCGTCGGCCGATGGGGTGACGGTACTGCCGCACCATCGCCACCCGGCCGGCGTCGTCGCGCGCCAGGATCGCGACGGCGCCGAAGTGTTCGACGACCTCGCGCTCGGCGACGCGCCCGCCCGGCATCTCGACGTCGTCGACCCGGAGGGTGATGATCGCGCCGTCGTAGACGGTGCGGCTGTCCTTGACCTCGAAGTCGTGGCCCAACGCGGTCAGTCCCTGCCGGCAGGGTCGTCGAGGACTGCCTCGCCCAGCCCGGCGACCGGTTCCACCGTGACCGCGTTGACGGCGGCCACCGCGTCCGCGGGAGCGTCGTTCGACTCGTAGTCGTCGCCGAGGTCGACCGGAAGACGTTCGGCCGCCTTGTACTTCAGGGCCGCCTCGATGAACGACCGGAACAACGGATGCGGCCGGGTCGGCCGGCTCTTGAGCTCCGGGTGTGCCTGCGTGGCAACCAGGTACGGGTGCACCGACTTGGGGTACTCGACGAATTCGACGAGGTGCCCGTCGGGCGAGGTACCCGAGAACACGAGCCCGGAGTCGGCGATCTTGTCGCGGTAGGCGTTGTTGACCTCGAAGCGATGACGGTGACGTTCGGACACCTCCCGCGTTCCGTAGGCCTCGGCGACGACGGATCCGGCCTTCAGCACGGCGTCGTAGGCACCGAGTCGCATGGTGCCGCCCAGGTCGGCGTCGCCGGCCACGGCGTCGGCCTGATCGGCCATCGTCGAGATCACCGGGTGCGGGGTCTCCGGGTCGAACTCGGTCGAGCTGGCCTCGTCGAGGCCGACCGAGCGCGCCGCCTCGATGACCACACATTGCAGCCCGAGGCACAAGCCCAGCAGCGGGATCCCGCGCCGCCGTGCGTACGAGATGGCACCGACCTTGCCCTCGATGCCGCGGATGCCGAAGCCGCCGGGGATCAGGATCGCGTCGACGTCGCCGAGGGCGGCCTGCGCGCCGGCCGGGGTGGCGCACTCATCCGACGGCACCCACTTGATCTCGGTGCGCGCCTTCCAGGCGAAGCCACCGGCGCGGATGGCCTCGGTCACCGACAGGTAGGCGTCGGGGAGATCGACGTACTTGCCGACCAGCGCGACACGCACTGTCTCGCGCGGCTCGTGCACACGGCGGAGGAGCTCGCCCCACACCGTCCAGTCGACGTCGCGGAACGGCAGACCGAGCTTGCGGACCACGTAGGCGTCGAGGTGCTCGCTGTGGAGCACCTTCGGGATGTCGTAGATCGACGGGGCGTCGGGGGTCGAGATCACGCCGTCGAGTTCGACGTCGCACATGAGCGCGATCTTCTTCTTGAGCCCTTCGGGCACATCGCGGTCGCAGCGCAGGATCAGCGCGTCGGGCTGGATGCCGACGTTGCGCAGCGCGGCGACCGAGTGCTGGGTCGGCTTGGTCTTGAGTTCCCCCGACGGCGCGAGGTAGGGCACGAGCGAGACGTGCAGGAAGAAGACATTGTCGCGGCCGACGTCGTGGCGCACCTGGCGCGCGGCCTCGATGAACGGCAGCGACTCGATGTCGCCGACCGTGCCACCGATCTCGGTGATGACCACATCGGGCACCTCACCGTCGGCGTCGGGTTCGGCCATGGCCAGCACGCGCGACTTGAGCTCGTCGGTGATGTGCGGGATGACCTGAACGGTTTCACCGAGGTACTCGCCGCGGCGCTCCTTGGCGATGACCGACGAATACACCTGTCCGGTGGTCACATTCGCCGACTGCGAGAGATTGCGGTCGAGGAAACGCTCGTAATGTCCGACGTCGAGATCGGTCTCGGCGCCGTCCTCGGTCACGAACACCTCACCGTGCTGGAACGGATTCATGGTGCCCGGATCGACGTTCAGATACGGATCGAGCTTCTGCATGGTGACCCGGAGGCCCCGCGAGGTGAGAAGCTGACCCAGGCTGGAGGCCGTCAGGCCCTTGCCCAGCGAAGAGGCGACGCCACCGGTCACAAAGATGTGCTTGGTGTCGTGTACATGGCGAAGTGGTCGCAAAAGAAGTGTCTCCCGTCGGCCGAATCGGGGCCGATGCCCTGATTACCTACGGGACTCCAGGGTAACACCACCGACGCCCGACGCCGCACCGCCACACCGTCGACGGGTGTGGCGGTGCTCGCGTGCGGTGGCGGACTCGATCTCAGGCGGCCGGTCGTCCGTCGGCACCGACGGTGATCGCGGTCGCGCCCGGGCCGGTGCCGTAGGAGCCGGTCGTCCCGTCGGCCTCGGCGGCCAGGGCGAGGATCGTCGTGATGAGACCCGTCGGCTGGTCGATGTTGTCGACGGTCGAGACCGCGTTGGCCAGCGACGGATCCGAGCGGACGATGGCGATCGGCGACCCGCCCGCCGCGGAACCGGTGCGTCCGACCAGTACCCCGCCGACCCCGCGTGCCGACAGCGTGGCGGCCAGGCGGCCGACCAGCGTGCCCTGCGCACCGGAGTCCGGACCGAACTCGTCACCGGTCACCACCACCACCAGATCGGTCGGGGTGATCGCGTTGTCGGCGTAGTCGATGAACCCACCGTCGCGCAGTGTCGCCAGACCGGTCAGACGGTCCCCGGACGACGCCGGCCGTGCCGCCTCGTTCGACAGCACGAGGGCCCCGAGCAGGTCCCCGACCCGGCCCCCGGAATCGGTCAGCTCCGCGCGCAGCATCGTGCCCGGCGGAATGGTCTGGTCGACGATCGTCCGCAGCTCCTCGGACTTGCCGTCGGCGAGCAGTGCGTCGGTCAAACCGATCTGTCCGCCGAAGCGGGCACCGGCACCCGAGATCGATTCCTTGACCGCATCGACATCGGCATCCGCCGCGTTCGGTGCGGTGACCACCAGCACGGACTGCCCCTTGAGCTTGTTCGCGATCAGCCGGGGCGTGATGGCGAGGTCGAAGCTGTTGGAGGCGTTGAGCTTTGCGTTGAGATCGTCGCGCTCGCTCTCCAGGTCGCCGATGCGGTCACGGCTCGTGCCGGTCATCGAGTTGACGCGGTCCCCGACGAATCCCGACCCCAGGAACAATCCCAGGGCGAGCGCGAGGAAGACCGCGACCAGCGAGATCGCATGCTGTCGTAGCGAGATCATCGGCTACCGGTTCCAGACCTCTCGAGCCCAGTCGAGCAGCGCATTCCACTGCACGACGATCCAGTCGGTGATGTCGGTGCCCGCGTTCGACAGCAGCACGGCGGCGATGACGGCGACGAGTGCCGCGAACACGACGCACGCGATGGCGGCACCCGACACCCGGCTGCGGTAGAGCGTGGCGACCGCCTTCGCGTCGACGAGCTTCTGGCCCACCTTCAGTCGGGTCAGGAACATCGACGGATTACTCTCCCGGCGCGACCGGTCGAAGAAGTCGTCGAGCGATCCCGGGTAGCCGACGGTGACGATCAGGTCGGCGCCGTGGTAGTCGGTGAGCAGCAACGCGAGGTCGCCGGCCGACCCGGCAGCCGGGAACGTGGTGGCCCCGATGCCGAGGTCCTGAATGCGTTCGAGCCCGGTCGCATGTCCGTCGGTGTCGGCCGGAAGCACCAGCTGTGCACCGGATTTCAGCGTCGGAGTCTTCATGGTCTCGGGATCGCCGACGATGATCGACGGCTTGTACCCGGCCTTCATCAGCGTGTCCGCACCGGCCCCGACGCCCACCATGACGGGCTGGTACTCCTTGATGAACGGCTTCAGCGAGCGGAGGTCGGCAGCACGGTCGGCACCTTCGCCGACGATGACGACGTGACGGCCTGCGACGTCGACGTCGATCTCCGGCACACCGACCCCGTCGATCAGCAGCGGCGACTCGCTGCGGATGAACTCGATCGTGTTGCCCGAGAACGCCTCGAGATGGTCGACGAGGCCCGCCTTGGCACCGATCATGATGTCGGCGATGTCGCGCTCCTCGAGTTCGGTACCGAGGGCGAGTCGCCGTTCGCCGACGAGGAGCCGGTCGTTGTGGACCCGCACCTTGGCACCGTCCTTGACCCGCTTGAAGATCTCCGGACCCACATCGTCGAGCAGCACGATGCCGGAGGCCACCAGGACCTCGGGTCCGAGGTTGGGGTAGCGGCCGGTGATCGACCGCGAGGCGTTGACCACGGCCACTACGTTGGCCTCGACGAGCGCGTCGGCGGTCACCCGGTCGAGGTCGACCTCGTCGAGGATGGCGATGTCGCCCGGCCCGACGCGGTTGAGCAGCCGTTTCGTGTTCTTGTCGATTCTGGCGATACCGGTCACGCCAGGCAGTTCTTCGGTGTTACGCGCGAGCAGTGCAGGCATCTTCATGACGGCCATGATCGGCCGAAGGCACGCCTCAGCCGGGGAGGCGCGCCGTAACAACAGCAACTTTTGTCACACACGCATCATGTGTTTCACCGTCCGCGGTGCTCAGTCGGCGGCGCGCTCCGCCTCCGCGGTGGCCAGCAGTTCCTCGGCGTGGGCGCGCCCGGTGTCGGACTCCCCCAGGCCCGCGAGCATGCGGGCCAACTCCGCCACTCGCTCGCTGCGATCGAGCGTGCGCACACTGCTGGTGACGAGCGCCCCCTTCTTGCTCTTGCCGATGACCAGGTGGTTGTCGGCGAACGCCGCGACCTGAGGGAGGTGGGTCACCACGATCACCTGGTGTGCCCGGGCCAGCCTCGACAACCGCCTCCCGATCTCCACGGCCGCGCGACCACCGACCCCGGCGTCGACCTCGTCGAAGACCATCACCGATCCCGAGGTGGGTGCGGCGAGGACGACTTCGAGGGCGAGCATGACCCGCGAGAGTTCGCCGCCCGACGCCGATTTCGCGATGGGCAGCGGCGTGGCGCCGGGATGAGCGAGAAGTGCGAATTCGACCTTGTCCGCGCCGTCGGCGCCGGCGTGCGCGGCGGTGCCCGCGACGCTGACGGTCAGCCGGTCGTCGGGCGTCGCCGCATCCGGGTTGACCGCGACCGCCAGCGCCGAGTCCCCCATCGCCAGCCCCTTGAGCTCTCGAGACACCTTGTCGGCCATCGACTTCGCGGCCTTCGACCGCAGCGTGTGCAACTTGTCCGCCGCGGCCTGCACCTTGCCCCGGGCCGCCGTCGCGGCAACCTCGAGCTCCTCGATGGAGGCCCGTGGGTCCTCGATCTCCGCGAGCCGGGCCTCGGCCTTGTGGCGCCAGTCGATCACCCCGTCGACATCCGGCGCGTACTTGCGGACGAGCGTCTTCAGCTCGGCCTGACGGGCGAGCAACTTGTCGAGCTCCTTGGCGTCGGCGGGTAGGCCCGACGTGAAGGCGGTCAGTTCGGCGCCGACATCGGTGATGACGGTGAGCGCCTCGGCGACGCGCGGTACGAGATCACGCAGCGTGTCGTCGGCCGCGGTCTCCAGCAGCGTGCGCACCGTTCCGAGTCCTTCGATGACCGACGATCCCGAATCCCCGGCGACGATGGCGTGCGCCTGGTCGGCGGCACTACGGATGGACTCCAGGTCGGAGAGCCGGCGGATCGTCGCGGTCAGCTCCTCGTCCTCGCCCGGCACCGGATCGACGGCGGCGATCTCGTCGATGCCGAACCGCAGCCGGTCGGCTTCCTGCGCGAGTTCCCGGTAGTTGGCGCGCCGGGCGTCGAGTTCGTCGAGGACCTCGACCCAGGCCGTTCGTGCCTTCCGGTATGAGTCCAGCGCCGCAGCCGCCTTCGGGCCGGCGAACGTGTCGAGTGCCGCGCGCTGGTGTTCGGGGCGGAGGAGCCGCAACTGGTCGTTCTGGCCGTGGATGGCCAGGACCGCCGTGGTGAGTTGGCCCATGACGCCCACCGGGACGGACCGGCCGCCCAGATGGGCGCGGGATCGTCCGTCGGCGCTGACCGACCGGACCGCGATGACGGTGTCGTCGTCGTCGAGTTCGGCTCCGGTGGAGTCCAGGATGTCGGCGACGACCGGATCCCGGTGCGCTCCGCCGTTGTTCGCGAGCCGGAACCGGCCCTCGACGACTGCCTTGGGGCTGCCGGTCCGGACGCGCGTCGCGTCGGCGCGGGCACCGGACAGCAGGTGCAGGCTGGTGACGATCATCGTCTTGCCCGCTCCGGTCTCGCCGGTGAGCACCGTGAATCCCGGATGGAAGCGCGCCTGCGCCTCCTCGATGACACCGAGACCGGTGATCGAGATCTCTTCGAGCACGACTATGCCTGCCTCCCTCGCCATCCCGTGACCGGGAGGGCGAACTTGGTGACCAGTCGGTCGGCGAAGGGGTCGGAATCGATCCGGATCCAACGCACCGACCGTTCGCTGCGCACCACCTCGACGCGGGCTCCCGCGGGCACGTCGAGTGCGCGTCGGCCGTCGCACAGCGCCAGCGCGGACCGCCCGTTCTTGTCCACCTCCACCGCGATCCGCGATCGCGGACTCGTCACCATCGGCCGGGCGAACAGGGCGTGGGCGTTGTTCGGCACGACCAGGATGGCCTCGAGGTCGGGCCACATCACCGGCCCGCCGGCGGAGAACGCGTAGGCCGTCGATCCGGTCGGTGTCGACACCAGCACTCCGTCGGCGCCGAAGGCCGAGACCGGCCGGCCGTCGACCTCGGTCACGAGCTCGAGGACACCGTTGTTGCTCGTGTTCAGGACCGCGACCTCGTTGAGCGCCCAGCTGCACGCGGTCGGCGGGTCCGGGTCGGCCGGGTCCACGATGGCGATGTCGAGGGTCATCCGCGGTTCGATGCGGTAGTCCCGGGCGATCAGCTGGGTCATGACCTCGTCGACGCGATGCGCCTCGGCCTCGGCGAGGAAGCCGATGTGTCCGAGATTGATACCCAGGACCGGGACCTCGGCGGGATAGGCCAGCTCGGCGGCCCGGAGGAAGGTGCCGTCACCGCCCAGGACGATGACGAGTTCGCAGCCCTCTGCCGTCGCGGACTCGGCCGTCGTGACCTCGACGACCGCGCCGAGCGAACGCAGGTATTCAGGGTCGACCGGTACGTTGCGGGGACGGGGCGACTCGCCCTCGTTGTTCCGGTACAGCACATCGTGATCGGGGGCGTCGCGGTCGAGGGTGTCGTGGTCGACCACGCGCAGCGCGACGTCGGCGGCCGCGCAGTGGCGCGCGATCGCCTCGATGGTCTCGAGCACGTTCTCGCGTCCGGTGTGGGCGACCACCAAGAACTCGCGGGCACCGGTGTGGTCCGGTGCCGGATCGTCGGTCACTGGTGATCCCCTCCATCGAAGTGCGGTCTGGGACAAGTGCGGTGTCGGTACGGAGACGCGGGCCCAGCGGTCAGCGCGGTCCCGCGGCGACCGCCTGTTCGATCATGTCCCGGAGTTCGTCCGCGGACCCGAGGAGGCGATCCGCGTCGGTCGAGTCCGCCCGGTCGACCCTATCGCTCCACCCCGACTCCTCGCCCGTCCGGTCGGCGAGCTCGTTGTGCAACCACAGGAAGTACTCGACGTTCCCCGACGGCCCGGGCAGCGGGCTCGCCACCACGCCGCGCGTCCGCAGTCCGTGCGCGGCGGCCTCGGTCGCCACCCCGAGTACCGCCTCGGCGCGTAGCGCGGGATCGCGGACCACGCCGCCCGACCCCACCCGGTCCTTGCCGACCTCGAACTGCGGTTTGACCATCGGCAGCAGGTCGGCGCCCGGCGCGCAGCAACGGGCCAGCGCGGGCAGCACCAGGCCCAGCGAGATGAACGACAGGTCGGCGACCACGACGTCGACCGGGCCGCCGATGGACCCGGGCTCGAGGTGCCGGACGTTGGTCCGGTCGTGGACCACGACGCGCTCGTCGTTCTGCAACCGCCAGATCAGTTGTCCGTATCCGACGTCCGCGGCGACCACCTCGCGGGCCCCGCGGCGCAGCAGCACATCGGTGAATCCCCCGGTCGATGCGCCGGCGTCGAGGCACCGACGCCCCTCCACCGTCAGGCCACCCGGCTCGAACGCCCCGAGCGCACCGAGCAGCTTGTGCGCGCCTCGTGACGCCCAGTCGTCTCGCGGACCCTCGTCGACGACGATCGGGGTGTCACGGGTGACCCCGGTGGCCGCCTTCGACGCGACGGTCCCGTTGACCCGGACCGACCCGGCATCGACGAGCTCACGCGCCTGTTCGCGCGATCGGGCGAGACCTCGGCGGACGAGTTCGGCGTCGAGTCGTGCTCTGGCGACCATGGTCAGAACCGCTCCCTCGTGGACGACTCCGGCTTCCGCACCGAGGCCGGTCTCATCGTCGGTCCACGGCGTCGAGGGCCGCGGTGAGCGAGTCATGGGCCTGTTCGAGAAGCGCCGCCTGACGTTCGAGCGCCGCCAGCGAGAAGGCGTCACCCGCCGATTCACGGATCTCGTCGACCTGCGCGAGCATCTCGGTGACCTCGGCCTCCACGTCGGGCAGTTCCCCGACCCCATCGGCGGTGGCGAATGCGTCGACGACGGGGTCGAACTGCCGACGCGGCATCGCTCCCGGCGTGGGCCGGGACGGTCCTGGGTCAGCCGGGGAGGCGGTCGGGTGAGTCATCGTGGACCACGCTAGCCGACGACTGTGACACCGAGGGACTCGAGCTTGGTCCTCGCGGCTCCCTCCGCGGTCACCCGCAAGTCGTCCGGATTTGCGGACCCCGCATCGACTGCGGCCCAGGTGGCGGCGGCGAGCGCGGGCACCAGTCCCGCCTCCGCGCCGGAACCGGCGACCCGCACGGTCGGACCCTCGACGGTGATGTCCCAACCGGGCTGGTCGGACACCCGCACGGCGTCGATGTCGACGAACAGGCCGGCGAGGTCGTCGAGAACGTAGGTGGGTCGCTGCTCCGGGGGCGCCGACAGTAGATCGTCGACCGTGCTCACACCGGTCAGGACCAGGGCACTCTCGATACCGACGGCATGGCCGCCCTCGATGTCGGTGTCCAGCCGGTCCCCGACCACGAGCGGCGCACTCGCCCGAGCACGCGCGATCGCGTCGGCCATCAACGGCGCGGCGGGCTTGCCGGCCACCAGGGGCTCCTTGCCCGTCGCGTTGCGCAGCGCGGCGACCATTGAACCGTTCCCCACGAGCAGGCCCCGTTCGGACGGCAGGGTGGCGTCGATGTTCGTGGCGATCCACAGCGCGCCGGCCCGGATCGCGAGCGCCGCCTCCGACAGTTGCGCCCAACCGGTGTCCGGCGAGTGTCCCTGGATCACCGCGGCCGGTCGGTCGTCGGCACTACGCGTCACCCCGACACCGACCTCGCGGACTTCCTGCGCGAGTCCGTCGGTACCGATCACCAATGCACGCGAGCCCGGCTCGAGATGTTCGGACAGCAGCCGCGCGCCCGACTGTGCACTCGTGACGACAAGGTCGTCGGTCGCCTCGAACCCCAGCTCACGCAGGTGCGCGGCCACCTCCGACGGCCGCCGGCTCGCGTTGTTGGTCACGAAGAACCGCGGGATGTTCAGCCGGGCGAGGGCATCCAGCGCATTCGGCAGCGCGTGGTGCCCGGCGAACACGGTGCCGTCCAGGTCGAGGAGTAGTGCGTCGTGACGATCGACAAGGGTCACGGAATCGGACGGCGATGTGATGGCGGGTTCGGCCGCAGACTCGGTTCCCGACGACTCGTCCAGGGTGGCGAGGGGATTGGGCACCCCTTCCACGATGGTCGACTCGGCGATCACGTCATCGCCGGCATCTCGCTCTTCCTCGGCAACGGCTGACACCGCCACCGAATTCGAGGTCTGTGACAGGTCGGCCGTACCCGGAACGGCCTCGATGGTGTCCTTCTCGATGGTGTCGTTCTCGATGGCACCGGACGCAGCAGGTGAATCGATAGCGGGAGTGACATCGGGCGCAGGCGCCGAGGCGGGCGGGATCGGGTCCGCATCGGAGTCGATGTCCCTATCGACAGCCGGCACCGACAGCGGGCTGTCGAGCTCGCCTGGCGCAGCGCCGTTCACTCCCACACTCTCGGACGGCTGGTCGTCGTTGGCCAGCTCGGTCAGCCGGAACTCGGCATCGGTGACGTCGTCGACGTCGGCGGCCGCCGCGTTCATGAACCAGGTGATCGCGTCGTCGCGACGACCGGCAGCTTCCAGGGCAGACGCATATGCATAGAAGAGACGGGCCGGTCCGGTACCGAGCTGCCCGGGCTTGAGGTTCTCGGCCTGCAGCGTGACGACCGCTTTCTCCGGTTCACCGAGGTCCATGCGGGCACCGGCTTCGACGATCCGCATCTCGGTGGCATCGTCGCCGGTCAGTGACCGTCCCTCGTCACCGCGCGCGATCTCGACGGCACGCTCGGGGCGCCCGAGTCCGCGTTCGCAGTCGGCGATGAGCGGCAACAGGGCCGGGTTGCCGGTGATGCGCTTGGCTGCGCGGAGTTCGGTCGCCGACTCCTGCCACTCGCCCGCGTTGTAGGCAGCGATGCCGACCGTCTCGCGAACGACGCCGACCCGGGAAGCGCGGGCGCGAGCCGCACGTGCATGTTCCAGCGCCTGGACAGGATTCTCGAGCAGGATGCGCGACACCATCACCAGGTGCCGCGCGACGATCTCGGCGTTTGCCTTGTCGAGCGTCAGCAGATCACGGCGCACCTCGGGATCGAGATCCGACGCCGCGATGTCCTCGGGTAGCGGTGGCCCGGGCTGCCGGCTGCCGCGATCAGATCCGCGGTCACGCCCCGGACGATCATTCCGGCCACCTCGACCGCCATCCCGCTGTCCACGTGTGTCCCGCTGGCCGCGCCCGTCGCGGCGCGGACGATCACGATCACTCATAGCTGCCAATCTATGCCCTCGAACTTTGCTGAGTTGTGCCGCCCGGCGATGACGCATCAGGCGACCGACGCACGAGAAAGACCCCGTATCCGACGAAAGAAATCATCGAATACGGGGCCTTTCTGAAATTGTGTTCGGCGGTGTCCTACTCTCCCACACTGATTAGGGTGCAGTACCATTGGCGCTGGAGGGCTTAGCTTCCGGGTTCGGAATGGGGCCGGGCGTTTCCCCTCCGCTATAGCCGCCGTAACTTTGTGAAACAACACGCTCACGTAGTGTGCGTGTGTTTGTTTGTCACCTCTCACCACCCCGTCACACCGTGGTGTTGTTGGGGGGGTGTCCGGGGGGCGAAGCCACCCGGAGGAGTGTGTTGTTTCAGAAGTACATAGTGGATGCGAACACCAACCGAACCTGAGGTTTGGTGATGTTGTGGGTGTTGTTGGTAAGTCCTCGGCCGATTAGTACCAGTCACCTGAACACATTGCTGTGCGTA